>NZ_JBEAIG010000070.1:0-387789 GCF_040064575.1 Klebsiella sp. CN_Kp106
GGTGTGTGATGACCCGGATATAGTAGAGCAAAGCGCCAAAAAATATCAACCAGCCGGTTGCAAAGTCCATTATAAGACTTTCCTCAGGCATCTTAAGGCAAATGTAAAAATGAAATGCATGAGACAAACAAAGCCGGTATGTAATAACAACCATTTGCTTACAATAAAGGCAGAATGTATACCTCATGCAGCAATATGAATTAAATTCATATCTGAATACACAGAATTGATTGATGCAAATCAATATGCAGGTAAACACTTGTCATTCCGGATACTGAAAAGAACACAAACAGTGGGCGTAAGAAATAAATTATTTTTTATCGTTTATCGGCCATGAAAAAGCCCAGCTATGGGCATGAATATGGTTATAATTAATGGCTGACAAGATTAATATAAAACTTACAAATAATACTTGTCAGATATCCGGTATCGATGGTTAAACCGGACAACATATAGATTCGCGCTGAGCGTAAAAGAAATAGCGGCATTTCATTCAGCGGATATATTAAAACAGAGCTTACAATAATACCTCTCGCTCATTAATTCCTGCCTGGCGCCGGGAAAAACGGGTTTACCGCTTAAAGGCCCGGCCGGCAGAGATTGCCAGCGCCCGTTCGAAAGCGACGCGTCCTGTTCCCGCCGGCCTGGACTCAAAGGATTGCAGCGGCGGAGTCATTTGCCGCATCGCCGCCAGATCGGCATGCCCCACCAGCCGTCCGTCATCCCCAGGTTCGCATTCCCTCTCCCGCCAGGCTATATCTTAGACACCTTTCTTCATACAGGAGTGAATAAGATGGGCAAAAAGATTCTGATGCTGGTGGGCGATTACGCCGAAGATTACGAAACTATGGTGCCGTTTCAGGCATTACAAATGATCGGTCATCAGGTTGATGCGGTCTGTCCAGATAAAACAAAAGGCGACTTCATTATGACCGCGATCCATGATTTTGACGGCGCCCAGACCTACAGCGAGAAACCCGGGCACCGCTTTGTTCTCAACGCCGATTTTACAACGGTGAAAGAACAGGATTACGACGCACTATTAATCCCCGGCGGCCGGGCGCCAGAATATCTGCGCCTGAATACGGAAGTGCTTAAACTGGTGCAGGCATTTGACGCAGCGCGTAAACCTATTGCTGCCGTTTGCCACGGCCCCCAGCTGTTGGCTGCTGCGGGGGTATTAAAAGGCCGTACCTGCAGCGCCTATCCGGCCTGCGCGCCGGAAGTGCGGCTCAGCGGCGGACATTTTGCCGACATCGGTATCGATCAGGCGCATGTGGATGGCAATCTGGTGACCGCCCCCGCCTGGCCCGCTCATCCGCAATGGCTGGCGAAATTTGCCGAATTGTTGCAGTAGCAAACCTGACAAATATAAAAGGCCGGAACGGATCATCGGGGATTACCGTCTGAAGGCGATGCTGGCGCTAAAAATCGCGCCAGCATCGGTTTTAATGGCAGTTAAAAAAGATTATCGGCAATGCTGTAAGCTCAGCTTTTGGGGGAGACGGTGCAGACTTTCGCCGAAGCAGGGCCAGACGCGATCGCTGCCCGTCTGGTCATTCGATATGACCAGAACAACCGGGAACCACGATATGATAAGTTCGGAAATAACCCCTTTGCTGCTGCAGCCGTTTTCAACCTAAATGGCGTTTAGCCTCCTTACGCACCCGGTGCAGTACATGATGTTTGATCCCACTGTAATCCGGGTGTTCAGACAGATTCTCGATATCACGTTCCCGGCCAAAAGGCAGGGCGATCTCCTCAACAATTTTTCCTGGGTTTGCTGACATAATCAGAATGCGATCGGCGAGGAATAGCGCCTCTTCCACGTCGTGAGTGACAAAAAGCAGAGTGGTGCCGGTATTAAGCCAGGCCTCACGCAGCAGTTCCTGCATCATCAGACGGGTTTGCGCATCGAGCGCGCCGAAGGGTTCATCCAGTAACAGCACATCCGGGCCGGGTAGCCAGGCGCGCGCCAACGCTACCCGCTGTTTCATGCCGCCTGAAAGCTGCCAGGGCGAATGGTGCTCAAAGCCTTGTAGGCCAACGAGTCCAAGCCATTCCATCGCACGGGCGTTAATTTCATCTTTGCGGTGCTTACCCAGCCGAGGACCAAAGGTGACGTTTTCCAGTACCGATAGCCACGGAAAAAGGTTAGGCTGCTGGAAGATCATTCCGCGATCCGGCCCCGGCTGGCGGACCGGTTTCCCCCCCGCCACCACCCGCCCCCGATCCGGTTTGTTAAACCCGGCGACCAGGTTAAGAATAGTGGACTTACCGCAGCCGGAAGGCCCCAGGAGCACCACAAATTCTCCTTTGTGGAGCGACAGGCTGATATCTTCCAGCACCGTGAACGGCTGTGGCTTCGCCGCAAAGGCGAGCGATACGTTTTCCAGCGTGATAGCACTCATTATTCTTTCCCCGCCCAGGGTACAAACAGGCGCTGCAGCCCCAGCAGCAGTAAATCCAGCGCATAGCCAATGCCACCCAGTAGCAAAATGCCAAGCATGACGATATCGGTGCGTAAATAGGAACTGGCGTTAATGACCATCCAACCCAGCCCCGAACTGGCAGCAACCATCTCCGCCGCGATAAGCGACGTCCAGCCAATGCCAATCGACAGCCTGACGGTGGTGAACAGTTCCGGTAACGTATCCGGTAACACCACGCGCAAAAAGATCTGTTTGCGTGAAGCACCAAGCGTTTGCGCCACACGAATGCGCGAACGGCCAATACGCTCTACCGCAGCAGATGCCCCCACCACCACGCTAAGGAAAGTGGCAATAAAGATGAGAAAGAACTTCGAGGCCTCGCCAATCCCCAACCAGACGACCGCCAGCGGAATAAGGGCAATTTTGGGTAGCGGGCGCAAAAACTGCACAAACGGATTCAGCACCGCCGCCAGACCTTCCGACAGCCCCATCAATAATCCCAGGGGAATACCGATGATGATTGCCACAGAAAAAGCGCTTAACGCACGTGCCAGGCTGACGGCAACATGCTCCCACAGCGGCACCTGACGATAACCATCCGCCAGCAACTCTTCGGTCGTCAGGCCTATATCCGTTAGCGATGGCAGCAGCAGCGGATCAACCCATTGGCGCGAGGCCGCCACCTGCCAGACGATAAAGAAAACAGTGACCGAAACGACGCTGATGGCAATGTGATAACTCAATCTCATTGCGCGGCTACCGCTGCGTCACGGATATAACGGGAGTTAATGGCGCTGTCCCAGCTGGCCGGGATATCACGTTGGCGAATCTCACCGATATCAGCAAGGAAGTGAGAGGTTTTGGTCAGCGCTTTCCCAATCCCGCTGTCGGTGGTTTGCGTACCGTTCCCCAACCATTGCGCCGTACCCTGCTGGCTCAGCGTGGGATATTCCAGCCCACCCAACGTATTGACGGCGGTCGTCACCGGCGCGCCCACCTCTTTCGCAACAATGGCCGCCGCGCGCTCCGGGTCTTTCTTAAACTCATCGACTTTTTGCTGATGAACACGCAGGAACGCGCTGACGGTTTGCGGATACTGCTCAGCAAAAGCTTTACGCACAACGTAGTTGTTATAAATCAGGTAGCCATCTTTTTGCAGATCTTTGGTTGCGAACACCTGATGCCCGCCAGAAGTCTCCAGTTCCTGAGCAAACGGCGCCCAGACATAGCCCGCGTCGATATCACCGCGTTTCCATGCTGCGACCATTTCCGCCGGACGCAGCGGCAATAACGTTATTTTACTGCGGTCGAGATGGTTAACGCTGATAGCGGCCTCAAGCGCATATTGCGCCGTCGAGTTTGGCGGATAGGCTACGCGTTTACCCTCAATATCTTTAATGCTGGCAATACCGTCTTTACCAATTAAACGCTCGTAGCTGGCAATCACGCCAGAGACGCCGATAATTTCCACCGGCAGTTTTCTGACAATGCCTGCCGTTGCCGGGCTGGATCCAAAATTAGCAATATCAATCGCATTGCTGGCAAAGTAATTTAACGCATCAGCACCGGACGCAAATTGCACCCATTTCACCTTGCTGTTGAGTGCCTTATCCAAAGAACCATCGGCCTTAGCCAGCATCAGCACCTGAGAACCGCCGCTATATGCCACCCGAACTTCCGCTGGCGTTTCGGCAAAGCTGCTATTAACCCACAGGCCACCCGCTGCAAGTAAGACACAGAGACTTTTATTCATTTAATTTATCCTTTAAATAACAACGTTTTTAATGCCATGTCTCGCGTTGCGCCAGCCATAGCCGGGCACACTGCCGGGCGAGCGCTTCTGCGGGATCAATTGACACGGCCAGATGCGGTGAGGTCACCTCAGCCAGCGCAACCGGCACTTCTGTACAGGCCAGCACCAGCCGCTCTGCGCCACGATCGCGCAATGCCTGGGCCTGTAGACTCAGCAGTTCTCCGCCGGTACGCAGTTCGCCGCGTTTTACCGCATAGCATCCCGGCACAAACCACTGCCGCAGTTCTTCTTGCGTTGGCTGTACGCTTTCGATCCCCATCGCGGTAAATCCGTGCTGAAACCAACCGGCATCCAGCGTGCCCTGGGTAGCGATAATCCCGACCCGCCGGGGTTTCTCTTTCCCGTCGAATACCGCCAGCGTGGCGTCCACAATATGCAGCAACGGTGCGTCGCTATGCTGCGCCAGCGCCTCATACCAGTGGTGCGCCGTATTACAAGCAATGGCAATATGACTGACGCCCACGCGGTTCAGCTGTTCCACACCGTACAACAACTGCGGCAGCGGGGATGGCCCCGTTCCCGCCAGCGCCCGCTGGCGATCCGCAATTTGCGGTACATTCCATACCACATGGGGAATTTGCTGTTGGTCGCTGCTGGCGGGCGTTGCCCGCAGCAATTTATGCATCAGATCCAGCGTCGCCAGCGGCCCCATGCCGCCAAGAATTCCCAGCAGAAATGGTGTACTCATGATGGCAAAGAATCGGCGATGACCTGACGGTAGCCAAACAGACCTGCACTTCCCCCCGTATGGATAAACACCACATTCTCATCCCTGCGGAAATGACCTTTACGGATCAGATCAATCAATCCGGCCATGCCTTTTCCGGAATAGACGGGGTCGAGCAGAATCCCCTCGTGCTGCGCCAGCAACTGCAGCGCCTCAAGCATCCCTTCGGTGGGCAAGCCATAGCCTTCGCCGACATAATCACCGTTCGCCACCACCGCCTCACGCGGCAATTCACCCGGTACACCGAGCAGTTCCCGCGTCTGCTGCGCCAGACGCCAGACGTTGTGCTCCTGTTTTTCGCGCGGAGCGCGGACGCTAATCCCGAGGAGAGGAATACCGCTGTGCGTGGCAGTTAAGCCCGCAATCAGGCCAGCCTGTGTACCTGCGCTACCGGTGGCATGAACGATATGATCGATGCGCAGCCGTAGCTGGCTGGACTGCCAAAGCAGTTCTTCCGCGCAGGAGACGTAGCCCAGCGCGCCGATAGCGTTCGAGCCTCCACCGGGGATGACATAAGGGGTGTGGCCCCTGGCTCGCAGGCTTTCCGCGTGTTGTTCCATTGCCTGCTGCATATCCGTACCGCCGGGAAGATGAGCGATAATTTTGCCGCCGAGTAAACCGTCCAGCAGCACATTGCCGGATTGCTGATACTCATCACCCAGCGTCGTGACGCGTTGTTCGAGAAAAATATGCGTTTCCAAACCCAGTCTGGCTGCCGCCGCGACGGTCTGACGCACATGGTTAGACTGCGTGGCGCCCTGGGTAATGATAATATCCGCCTGTTTTGCCTGGGCATCGCCCAGCAAAAACTCAAGTTTGCGGGTTTTATTGCCGCCAGTGGCGAGGCCTGTGCAATCGTCTCGTTTTATCCAGATATTTGGCCCCTCCAGCAAGCGTGAAAGCTGCGTGAGAGGCTCCAGAGGGGTCGGGAAGTGGCCAAAATGAAGCCGGGGGAAACGCGCCAGATGCATAATAACTCCTGTAAAAAATGACTACGCAGCAAATTAAAATTTGGCCGCGAGGATAAAAGGTTCATACAATATTAAGTATGACTATATTTATTTTCTCACTGATGACTTACCAAGTTTTTCAGCTATGGTTATGAGAAAAAAAGATAAAAAATAGTGCTTTTATTTATTTTGTTCATCAGCACTAATTAACCGGACATAATACCAACGCTTTCGAACAGATAACCCAAAGACGTATTTAACCAGGCAGACAACCTCAGGTATTTAATGCTTCCAGGGCGACAAACGCCTGCCAGCTCACCTCATCGATCCAGATACCCTCTTGCCGACGGCGGGTATACGCGCGCAATTCCGGCTCTCCGGGGATCTGCACATTGCGCCCTTCCTGCCCGCTACGCACCCAGTCCACCTGCGCTAATAGCGCCTGCTGGTAACTCTCCTGCGCCCCCAGCCGCGCAGGATCAAATAAAATCGATAGCATATTGTTGATGATTCCGGCACGTGGCGGAATTTGCTGGCTTTCGGTTTCGCCGCCGGTCAGCGCAGCGCCGAGTAGACTACAAATCAGCGACAATCCTGCGCCTTTATGCCCGCCAAAAGGCAGCAAGGCACCGAACGGTTCCGTCATTAATACCGCAGGGTCGGTGGTGGGTTGTCCGTTCGCATCTACCGCACATCCTTCAGGGATGGCTCGCCCTTCATTCCATGCGATGCGCGCTTTATTGCCTGCTATGGCGCTGGTTGCGAAGTCAAGGATAACCGGGGGCCGGTTCGCGAGCGGTACCCCGACACAAAAAGGATTTGTGCCGAGTCGGGCACCGAGTCCATCGAAAGGCAGTACTACCGACGGCGCTGCCACGTTGGCAAAATGGAGCGAGACCAGTCCGGCGTCCGCCGCCTGTTCCGCCCATGCGCCGATTCGGCCAAGATGGTGGGTATTAGACAATCCGATGATTGCCACCCCAAACTCGCGCGCACGCTCAATACCCACGGCCATGGCCTGTTCGCCCAACGCCTGGCCAAAGCCGTGCCCCCCATCAAAAGAGACGATCGGTCCGGCATCAGACAATATGGTGAGCGTGGCGCCAGGGTTCAAATCCCCTGCCAGAATGGCCCGAATATAGCGCGGTAACAGGGTCACGCCATGAGAGTCGTGGCCTTTTAGTGAGGCTTCGACAAGGTTATCCGCGACCTTTTGAGCGATATCAGGTCCGGTGCCAACCCTTACCAGATGGCGCTGCAAAAGCGAACGTAAGTGATGATCCGAAAATAAAGGCATGATGAGGCTCGCAATGACTGCCCCTACATTGATAAGGGCTATTTAAAAGATGAACCCGACTATACTGAGAATATATTTATGACCTAAACATGAATAATGACTAAGCTTTTCCGCCTGGTAAATAACAAGCCACAAATATCGTTATTCATTTCTCTGATATTCATTTTCATTTAAATCACTTCCTTTCCCGCTCGCCTCTGCCCATGATTTTTGGCTGAGAAACACCTTTCTGGGAAACTGAAATGAATAAAACAAGCAGAATACTCGCCTGTACGCTGGCGCTTTCCGCCCTGGGCGGGATAAGCCAGCCGGCATTAGCGGAAGGAAACATTAGTATCGCGCAGCAATTTGGCATCGGCTATTTAATTCTTGATGTGGTACGTGACCAACGGCTTATCGAAAAAGAGGGTCAGAAAGAGGGGCTGGATATAAAAGTAGAGTGGCGCACCATTTCCGGAGTAACCGGGATGAATGAGGCCCTGCTCTCTGGCGCTCTGGACGTTGCGTCAGCGGGGGTTCCTCCCGTACTCACCCTATGGGATCGCACCAAAGGTAAGCAAAATGTGAAAGCGATTGCCTCGCTGGGGTCGATGCCCAATTATTTGTTGAGTAATAATCCGGCGGTAAAAAGCATTAAAGATCTGTCCGCAAAAGATCGGATCGCCGTACCGGCAGCAGGCGTCGGTTTTCAGTCTCGTACATTACAAATCGAGACCGCGAAATTATATGGTGACGGGGACTTCAAACGCTTCGATAAAATTAGCGTCAGTTTACCGCATCCGGACGCCAGCGCGGCATTAATTGCCGGCGGATCGGAGATTACCACCCATTTCTCCAGCCCGCCCTTCCAGTATCAGGCGCTGGAACATAAAAACGTGCATAAAGTGCTCAGCTCCTATGACGTACTGGGGGGACAGGCAACCTTTAATGTTCTCTATACCACCCAGAAATTCCATGATGAAAACCCCAGAACCTATAAAGCGTTTTATCGCGCGCTCAGCGAAGCCGCAAGTATCATTAATCGTGACAAAAATGCCGCTGCCGAAACTTACATTCGCGTTGAGAAATCGCGGCTACCTTTACCGCTGGTACAAAAAATTGTTAACGATCCCGAAATAAGCTTTACGGTTTCCCCTGAACGTACTGGCGTATATGCCGAAAAACTCCATGAGCTTGGGATACTGAAAAATAAGGCCGGCTCGTGGAAAGATTATTTTTTTAACGAAGCATGGGAAAACCCCGGCAGCTAAACCGCAATACTGGAGGCTATGATGGTCAATCAGCAAATTGATGGCCCGCTGCTGCAGGTCAGCCATGTCGATATTGAATACCGCACGCGTGAACGCCGGGTACGCGCGACGCACGATGTCAGTTTTGATGTCTGGCCTGGGGACCGCTTTATTCTGCTTGGCCCCTCAGGCTGCGGAAAATCGAGCCTATTGAAAGCCGCAGGCGGTTTTATTGCCCCGCGCAGCGGTCAAATTTCGCTTGCAGGGACGCCAGTTAGCGCCCCCGCTCCGGACCGCATGATGGTATTCCAGGAGTTCGACCAGTTGCCGCCGTGGAAAACGGTGCTGGAAAACGTCATGTTTCCTCTGCTCGCCAGCCGCAAAGCCAGCCGTTCACAGGCAAAAGAGACGGCGCTGCATTTCCTTCACAAAGTCGGTCTGGCGGAATTTGCTGACGCGATGCCCCACACGCTCTCCGGCGGCATGAAGCAGCGCGTCGCCATCGCCCGTGCGCTGGCGATGAAACCGCGCATCCTGCTGATGGACGAACCCTTCGCCGCCCTGGATGCGCTGACGCGGCGCACGATGCAGGAAGAGTTGCTGACGCTCTGGGAAGAAGAGCGCTTTACGCTGCTTTTCGTCACCCACTCGATTGAAGAGGCGCTGGTCGTGGGCAGCCGTATTGTGGTGCTTTCGCCGCATCCAGGGCGCGTCCGGGCAGAGCTTAATTGTCATCAGTTCACGCTTAATGATTTCGGCAGCGAGGCGTTTCAACACACGGCTCGTCATATTCACCATCTGTTATTCCCGACGACCGGCAACGGTCCGTCTCACTCATCCGGCGAGGAGCCAGCGTATGTCCCAGCCACCGTACATTCGTCCTGAATTCGAACGCGAATTACCGCCGCTACGTAATCTGCCGGTAGAAACGCCGCTACCCTTAAGCCAGCGCCTGTGGAATCAGGCATGGCTGCGTAAGTCTGTGATTGTCGCCCTGGTGCTGGCGCTATGGGAGATCGCCGCGCGAATACAGCAAAACGATCTGATGCTGCCCGGGGTATTTCAGACGCTGCAGGCGTTCAGTGAAGACCTGCGCAATGGCGAACTGCCGGAAAAAATCGTCAATTCACTCAGTACCCTGCTGAAAGGATATCTGGCAGGCAGCGCGCTGGCGCTGATTGCCAGCGCCCTGGCAGTGACCACGCAGTTTGGTCGCGATCTGCTCAGCACATTAACCGCGATGCTCAATCCACTGCCGGCAATTGCGCTGCTGCCGCTGGCTCTGCTGTGGTTTGGTCTGGGAAATGCCAGCCTGATATTTGTACTGATACATTCCGTCATGTGGCCCATCGCTCTGAATACCTGGTCCGGATTTAGCAGCGTGCCGGAAACGCTGCGCATGGCCGGGCGCAACTATGGCCTGCGTGGGCCACGCTATGTGATCACGATTCTTATTCCGGCATCGTTGCCCGCCATCCTTTCCGGTTTGAAAATAGGCTGGGCTTTCGCCTGGCGAACGCTGATTGCCGCCGAACTGGTATTCGGCGCCTCCAGCGGCGAAGGGGGGCTGGGCTGGTATATATTCCAGAATCGCAATGAGCTGTTCACCGACCGGGTATTTGCAGGGCTGTTAACGGTCATCGCGATTGGTCTGCTGGTGGAAGGCATCGTATTCGCCAGTCTGGAAAAGATCACAATTAAGCGCTGGGGGATGCAGCGTTAACCCCACATTCATTCAGGCAGCTACTGCGCCCCCCCATTAAAACGTCCGCTGGCGCCTTTCAGGCTGGCTCGCCGTGTTGCCGAAGTCGCGGCAACGCGCCTTATCCTTACCACGATATGATAAAAGCCCGCGGGGAAATCAGCGGGCTTGTGGGATTGTCGTCATGGTCCATCCCTGGCGTGCTTGACACCGCTACCGCGAAGCAAACCTTGCGACATGCTCTGCGAGAAAATCAATTTCCTGCGGCGTATTATAAAAGGCCAGCGAAGGCCGGACGGTACTCTCATAACCAAAATGGCGCAGGATCGGTTGCGCGCAGTGATGTCCGGATCGCACGGCAATGCCGACCTGACTGAGATAGCGCCCCACGGCTGCATTTTCATGACCCGCCAGCACGAAAGATAAGACGCTGGTTTTGTTCGCCGCGGTACCGACCAGCGTCAGGCCCGGAATAGCCGACAGCTTCTCGATGCCATACTCCAGTAAGGCGTGCTCGTACTGCGCAATGTTTTCTATCCCCAGCGAGGTGACATAATCGATAGCCGCCCCCAGCCCGACGGCATCAGCTATATTGCCCGTCCCCGCCTCAAACTTATTCGGCGAGGGCTGATAGCGCGTCAGTTCAAAGGTCACGTCGGCAATCATATTCCCGCCGCCCTGATAAGGGCGCGCCTCTTCCAGTACCTCCTGCTTGCCATAGACCACGCCGATCCCGGTCGGCCCAAAAATTTTATGGCCGGAGAAGACGAAGAAATCGGCATCCAGCGCCGTCACGTTGGTCGGGATATGCGAAATAGACTGCGCGCCGTCGATGGCAATGCGCACCCCAAAACGATGGGCGATCTGCACCAGCTCCTGAACCGGCGTGACGGTACCCAGCGCGTTAGAAACGTGGGTCGCGGAGACAAAGCGGGTTTTATCGTTGAACAACCGGATATATTCCTCAACGATCAGCTGACCGTGCTCATCAACCGGCGCAACGCGGATCGTCGCGCCCGTTTCCTGGGCAATAAGCTGCCACGGTACAATATTGGCGTGATGCTCAAGCAACGTCAGGATAATTTCATCCCCCGGTCGTAATAGCGGCTTCACGTAGCTGTGCGCTATCAGATTGAGCCCTTCCGTGGTACCGCGCACGAAGATGATATTTTCCGGGCCGCGGGCGCCGATAAAGCGCGACACTTTCTCACGCGCGGCTTCATAAGCATCGGTGGAACGAGCGGCAAGCGTATGCGCCGCCCGATGAACGTTCGAATTCTCATGTAAATAATAGTGGCTGATACGATCGATAACCTGCTTCGGGCGCTGGGTCGTCGCGGCATTATCCAGCCACACCAGCGGATGTCCGTCCACCTGTTCGCTAAGGATCGGGAAATCAGCGCGGATGCGTTCTACCGGGATCTGTCCAACCCGCGCCGGCGGCGCCGTTTTTACGCTGGAAGGGGGTAACGGCGCGAATCCGCGAGGCGCGATATCCGCCCTGCTCTCCTGGCCCAATGGCAGCACCCGCGGCGCGTAAGCCGCTTCGGTCGCACGCGGGCGTGCGGACGCGTCGTCAGGCAGCCCCTGCAGATCGCGCGCGTCGGGCAGACCATAATCACGCGCGGAGGGCGCATAGGGAAGCGTGAATAAATTACTCGTAGTCATAATATTCACCCACTTCAACATCCTCCAGCACGGCAATGGCGTCATCGGCCAGGATCGCAGCGGAGCAATAAAGTGAGAGTAAATAGGAAGCCACGCCGTTATCGTCGATCCCCCGGAAGCGCACCGACAAACCGCGAGACTGTTCGTTTGGCAGCCCTTCCTGATAAAGTCCCAGCACGCCGCGTTTGCTTTCACCGGAACGAATCAACAGGATATTGGTTTTTCCGCCCTGGCCTTTTGGGTTTTTCAGACCATCGACAAACAGCTTGTCGGAAGGGATCAGCGGAATACCGCGCCACAGGATAAACGTGCCCCCATGCAAATTCACGGTGACCGGCGGCACGCCGCGTCGCGTGGCCTCACGCTGAAATGCGGCAATCGCGCGCGGATGGGCCAGAAAGAAGGAGGGCTCCTTCCAGACTTTGGACAACAGCTCATCCAGGTCATCCGGCGTTGGACGGCCATTGCGGGTCTGAATACGCTGCGAGTCGTCGATATTTTTCAGCAATCCATATTCATCATTATTGATCAGCTGACTTTCCTGGCGCTCGCGCAGGCTTTCAATCGCCAGCGCGATTTGCTCTGAGGCCTGGTCGTAGGGCGAGCTGTAGAGATCGGCGATTTTGGTATCGACGTTTATAATGGTCGTAATCGAATCCAGCTGGTATTCACGCGGCGTGGTCTGATACTCGATATAGCCCTGGGGTATTTCAACGCGCGACGGATCCTGGCTGCATAATACATCCAGCGGCGTCTCCCCCTCCACGACCTTGTTCACCCGGTAAATTCCCGATTCCAGGCCCTTATAATCGAGAAAACGGCTGACCCAGCGCGGGGTGATTGCCGCAAATTGCGGTGCCGTTTTGGTCACGTTCGCTAACTGATACGCGGCTTCACGCCCCAGTGCATTAATGCCTTTTTGTTCTGCCATAATGATTCCTTAGTGTTTGAAAGAGTGGAGCTGAAGGTTAGTACTGCGGCAAACGGGTATCGACATCCCGTGCCCAGGCGTTTAGGCCATCTTTTAAATTCATCACGCGCCCCTGATAACCTGCGCGCTGGAGTGCCCGAATGGCGAAAATACTGCGCTGCCCTATCTTGCACAGAAATACCGCATCGACCGTCGGGTCGAATTCACCGATACGTCTGACTATCTGGCCCAGCGGTATCACCTTTGCCTGCGGAAATTTTGCAATCGCCCTTTCGTGGGGTTCACGAATGTCGATCAGCTGCAGGGGTCTTCCCTCCTCTATCCAGGCGTGAAGCTCAAGCGCCGTGACGCTTTCAACCGGAACTTCTGCTTCATCAGGTTTCAGCCCGCAAAACTCCTCGTAGTCGATGAGCGCATGAATCGAGGGATGCTCACCGCATACCGGGCAGTCGGGAGCCCTCTCCAGCCGCAGCTCGCGTTGCTTCATCTGCCACACATCGAAGAGCAACAGGCGGCCAATCAGGCTCTCGCTGCCGCCGACGATTAGTTTGATCGCTTCCGCCGCCTGAATGGTGCCGATAATCCCCGGCAGCACGCCGACAACGCCGCCTTCGGCACAGGAAGGTACCAGCCCCGGCGGCGGGGGCTCGGGATAAAGACACCGGTAGCACGGTCCTTCCCCGGCATAAAAGACGCTCGCCTGCCCTTCGAACTGGAAAATGGAGCCATAGACCAGCGGTTTACCCAGCAAAACGCAGGCGTCGTTGATCAGATAACGGGTGGGATAATTATCCGTACCGTCGACGACGAGGTCATATTCCCCAATAATTTCGAGCGCGTTTTTGCTGCTCAGGGTGGTGTTATAGGTCACCACCTGTATCTCGGGGTTGATGGCTTTAATCTTGTCTTTCGCCGAAGCCACTTTGGGTCGGTTGATATCTTTGGTGCTGTGAATGATCTGCCTTTGCAGGTTGGAGACGTCGACAAAATCAAAATCGACAATCCCCAGCTTACCGACCCCCGCCGCAGCCAGATAAAGCGCCACCGGCGCCCCCAACCCGCCGGTGCCGATAAGCAATACGCGGGCAGCCTTCAGCCGCTTTTGCCCCTCAAGCCCGACTTCCGGCAGCAGCAGATGGCGGCTATAGCGGGCAATTTCCGCATGCGTCAGCTCCGTCAGACGGTCATCCGGGATAATGCTCGGTCTGCTCATATCGCCTTCCCGACGCCGCCGGCAATGGCGGGAACCAGCAGCACTTCCGCCCCATCGCTAACCGGAGTCTCCAGCCCGCCGGTGGTTTTAATGTTGTTCTCTCCCACGTACAGATTGATGAAACTGCGCAGCGCGCCCGTATCGTCATACAGATGCGGCTGAATGTCAGGAAATCGCTCCGCCAGCGCTGCGACCAGCTGCCCAACGGTGTGGCCTTCGAGGATCACTTTCCCCTGACCGTCGGTGAAGGCGCGTAGCGCAGTGGGAATCAGTAATGTCGATGCCATAGTGGTAATCTCTCCGTGTTTTGTTCTGGTTTCCGGCAACGTTGTGCCCGTTATTCACGTCATAAAACGATCTGCACATCCTCCTGCAAAAAGCGCTGGCGGTCCTGGGTCAGCCGCCAGCTGGTCAGTGCCCCCGCCTCGCGCTGCGCGACCGCCACGATGATATAGGCGTAAAACGGCAGCGCATGTTCGCGATCAAATTCAGATGGAATGGCCGGGTGATCGGGGTGCGAATGGTAATAGCCGATCACGTCCACATCCTGAGCCTGCGCAGCGCGTTCCGCCCGCAGGGAGTCGTCGGCGGTGATGACAAAACGGTGGTACTGCTCCTCCGACTCGCGAGCATTAACAATGGGGAAAATCGCCGTCACGCGGGCATCGCCCTGCGCGGAAAAGTGGCCAAAGAGCGCACCGCAGCATTCGTTGGGATAGGCCTTTTCCCCTTCAGCGCCAATCAGCCTGGTGATTTCTTGAGTCAATTCAATCATGGGTTTCATTCCAGAAAGCGTCAGTCAGATAACGCGAGCCAACATCACACAGCAGCGTGACCACCACCGATCCCGCCGGCAGCGTGCGGGCCAGCCGCGCGGCGGCGGCGACATTAGCGCCAGAGGAAATGCCGACAAAAATGCCGTCCCGCCGGGCGAGGCGCCGCGTGCTCGCATAAGCCTCCTCGGTGGTGACGGGAATAACGTCGTCGAACAGGGTTTCGTCGAGAATGCCAGGTTTAATGCTGCTCCCCATATGCTTGGTCCCTTCAATGCCGTGGAATGGCGAAGCGGGCTGTACGGCGAGCGTTTTCACGCGCGGATTTTCATATTTAAGCCGCCGCGCGGTGCCGACGAAGCTGCCGGAGGTGCCCATACCGGCAACAAAATGGGTGATCTGTTGCCCGCTCTGCTCCCAAATCTCTTTTCCGGTCGTTGCGAAATGCGTATTCGGATTGACGGGGTTGTTATATTGGTCCGGATAAAAATAACGTTCCGGATGCGCAGCAACTTGTGCCTGAACTTGAATATAGGCGCCGTCAGAACCTTCCAGCGGATCGGTCTCCACAATCGTGGCGCCATAATGACGAATAATACGTTTGCGCTCCGGGCTGGTATTCTGCGGCAGATATAGCCGGACGTGATATCCCAGCGCCGCGCCAATCATCGCGTAGGCAATGCCGGTATTACCGCTGGTCGCATCAATAATCGTTTTACCCGGCGTTAATAACCCTCGAGCAATCCCGTCCAGCACCATCGCTTTCGCCGCGCGGTCTTTCACCGAGCCACTGGGGTTCATAAACTCTGCTTTTGCCAGCAGCGTTACGCCAGGTAGCTCGGCGGCAAAAGAGGGTAACGTGATTAACGGCGTAGCGCCGATCGTTTCAAGTAAATTCATAATGATTATCACGCTGTTATTTTATTTATTCCGATGCGCTGGTCATTTCATTTTATTATCGGCGGAATTAAATTCCGTCACCGTCGCTGAAATGTTTTTGCTGTACCCGGGCCTGCTGCACATGACTATCCGGCGGAACATCACGGGTCAGCCATATATTTCCGCCAATGCTGGAACGCGCGCCGATAGTAATTCGCCCTAATATTGTTGCGCCGGCGTAAATAACGACATCATCTTCAATGATTGGATGGCGAGGATAGTTTTTTTGCAACTGCCCGTCATCGCCGGCAATAAATCGTTTGGCCCCAAGGGTAACCGCCTGGTAAATACGCACGCGTTTACCGACGATGGCCGTTTCACCAATCACCACGCCGGTTCCGTGATCGATAAAGAATCCGTCATCAATCTGCGCGCCGGGATGAATATCTATTCCGGTCTGGCTGTGCGCTTTTTCAGATATCATTCGCGCCAGCAGAGGCAGACCGAGCTGATGCAGCTCGTGGGCAAGACGATAGTGCATAACGGCGTGAATTCCCGGATAGCAGAGCAGCACCTCATCCATGCTGCGCGCGGAAGGATCTCCCTGATACGCCGCGAGGATATCGCGATCGAGACGCTGGCGGATGACCGGCAAACGGTTGGCAAACTGCTGAACCCGCCTGACCGCCTCCTGCGACAGCGTGTGACTCGCATCCTGCTCATCTGACTGATAATAAAGTTCCAGGACCGCTTCTTCGGTCAATCGGTCTAGCGAGGTGCCTAGCAAATGACCGACGTAATAATCTTCGCCCTCTTTGCGTAATTCAATATCACCTAATCGCATCGGATAAAGCACTTTTATCAAGGTATCGGTGACTGAATTAACGCTTTCCCGGGAAGGTAAACTACGTTTATTACGATAATTATTTTTCGCATGTTCATCGCGCCACGCCTGACGAACGCGACGGAGTTCATCGACGACATTATTTAAATGCCAGTTATTTTCTCTTTTCGGCATGAGATACAATTCACCCGCTTCCGGCATAATAATATCCTTCTTAAAATCGCATCGATAAATCTTTTTTGCGTCACCTCACTTTTATGCATTACCCACATTAAAAACAAATAACCATATAGACTTTGAATAGCTAAAAAGAGTAAATACTTTTAAATCAACACATTCGACAATCAACCGTACCCGGCGAATACGATCGATGCGTCCCTCCTTCGCCAGAGCGACTCGTTCGCGATGGTACGAAAATGTGGCGGGGTGAAAAATGGAGTCATTAACGCCACCGTTCAGTTGGACAATGAGGGAAAATTTATAGCGAATTTATTGCAAAGCATAACTGATTTTTAGCTATTGATTATGAGGAATTAACGTAACATTTCCGTTATTAAATCATGATGTTTAAGGTTCCCTATGCGCGCTTTATCCGATGCTCCCGCTAATGAATTCGAGCCAGTACGTTTTGTCCTCACCGATATGGATGAAACGCTCACCTGGCAGGGCCGTTTGTCGGCCGCCGCCTATACCTCGCTTGAACAATTGCAGTCCGCCGGGATACGGGTGATCCCGGTCACCGCCGCGCCGGCGGGCTGGTGCGATCAGATGGCGCGGATGTGGCCTGTTGACGGCGTCATTGGCGAAAACGGCGGGCTTTTTTTCCGCCGCACCGCGGACGGGCATGGCATCGAGCATCATTACTGGCACGCGGACGACGCCACGGCATCCGTCGCCGCCCGGCTGCGGACCATCGCTGACCGGGTCCTGGCAGCGCTACCGGAAGCCCGTCTGGCGGACGATCAGCCCTTCCGCCTGACCAGCCTGGCCTTCGCGCGGCCTGCCGACCCGGTACTGGAGCGCCGCATCGTCAACACGCTGCGGCAGGCGGGTGCCGACGCTACCGTCAACAACTTGTGGGTGCTGGGCTGGCTGGGTGGCTACGACAAGCTGACCATGACGCGCCGTACTCTGGCTCAGCACTACGGCGTCGATATCGATCGGGAGCGGGAAGCTATTCTCTACAGCGGCGATTCAACCAACGACGCGCCGATGTTCGCTTTTTTCAAACACACGGTAGGCGTCAGCACCGTCCGGCAGTATCTGGATCACCTCCCCGTTGCCCCCCGCTGGGTAACGCTCGGCCCCGGCGGCGCGGGGTTCGTGGAGATGGCGCAGGCGGTATTCGGCCCAAAATTCCGCTGAAAGCAGCAATTTACCCACCAGCTTAACGATTCCCCGGCGCCCTGGTTTTTCTCTCTGGCTTTCAGAAAATGTTGCAGCGGTTGCCTGACGTTCGCAGGCAGCCGGTTCCCATCAGTGCTTCGTTATGTACACATCCCATAACACCATGTCTTATATTAGTTTTTTCTTACTGATAAAAACCAATACCGTCATTTTTACCGTATGCAAAAAAGTTTTCCGTTTGGTGATCTCCCGACGTTTCCAACGAAACACTATTGTTCATATAAATAGCGTCTGGAGGTTTCCATTTCCGGACAAATCGATTAAAAATGGTGCATTAATGGCGAAATTTCACGCAAATGATGCCATAAAACGGCAGGTAACGACGGCGGGTTTGCATCAAAAAAGAATGGCTTAGCTTTTTTCTATATAACGTTATTCGTATATATTTGTTTTCGCACACGGCGCAAAGAATATAATTCTCACTAATCCGGCCCCCAAATAATTAAGCCGGGCTAATAAAATATTCCGCCAGCAATTTCTGGCAAGATGCTATGTCCGGAAGGTGTGCAGTGCCAACATGGTTACCCTTAGCAATTGATTCTTTCTGGCCAATGCTTTCCGCGGGGCTGAAATTCACCATTCCCTTAACGCTGATCTCTTTTATTCTTGGGCTGTCGCTCGGGTTTGCGGTGGCACTTTTGCGTCTGTACGGCCCGGCCTTTTTAAAGCCGGTGATACGGTTTTACGTCTGGCTGATTCGCGGTACACCGCTGCTGGTGCAGCTATTTTTGATTTTCTACGCGTTGCCGAGCGCTGGGCTAACCATTGATGCCTTCCCTGCGGCGGTGATTGGCTTTACCGTCAATATTGGTGCGTATACCTCAGAAGTGATCAGGGCAACGCTGCTGGCCGTGCCGAAAGGGCAATGGGAAGCCGCCCATTCCATCAGCATGACATGGGCGCAGTCGCTGCGTCGTATTATTCTGCCGCAGGCCGCGCGCATCGCCGTGCCGCCGCTCTCTAACACCTTTATTTCGCTGGTAAAAGACACTTCGCTGGCGTCGGTGATCACCGTACCGGAGATGTTTCTTGCCGCGCAGCAAATTGCGGCAGTGACCTATGAACCGCTGATTCTGTACAGCGAAGCGGCGATTATTTATCTGTTCTTCAGTTCGGTGTTATCGCATTTGCAAGAGAAGCTGGAGCGGAAATTAGCGGGTACGACAGTAAAAGGTCAGGTCAATGATAACGCTCTCCAGCATTGAAAAAAGTTTCGACGGCAGCCGGGTGCTGAAGAACATCAATTTAACGATTGAAGAAGGCACGGTAACCACGCTGATTGGCCCTTCAGGCAGCGGGAAAAGCACCTTATTGCGCTGCATTAATTTGCTGGAAATTCCTCAGTCCGGGGAGCTGACCATCGGCAAAGAGCGCATCACATTCGCGCCGGACACGCGGATAAAAGGCCTGGATATTCGTCGTATCAGCCGCCAGACCGGCATGGTGTTTCAGAACTTCGCGCTGTTTCCGCATATGACCGCCCTCGACAACATCACCGAAGGGCTGATTACGGTGCATAAATGGGATCGCGAACGCGCCCGCCGCCGTGGTGAAGAACTGCTGGATAAAGTCGGCATGCTGCACAAATGCAACGCCCTGCCGAATACGCTCTCTGGCGGCCAGCAGCAGCGCGTGGCGATTGCCCGTGCTCTGGCGCCGTCACCGGCGGTGCTGCTGTGCGATGAACCGACTTCCGCACTCGATCCTGAGCTCTCCGGCGAAGTGGTGGCCGTGCTGCGCCAGCTGGCGCTGGAAGGAACAACCATGATCATGGCGACCCATGATTTACGTCTGGCGGCGAATATCGCCAGCCAGGTGGTGTTTCTGGAAGCCGGGGAAATTGTTGAGTCCGGCTCCGCTAACGATTTGTTTTTACACGCGAAGAGACCCCGAACTGCGGAGTTTATCGCCTCTTTAAGCACCGCGCTCCCGTAATCCGGGGCGAGTTAATAAAAACAACATAGGGTAATGCAGATGAAAGCACTCGCAACATTAGTCGTCGCCGGGATTATGCAGCTTGGTTTTGCCCACGCAGCGCTGGCGCAGGATGATTTGGCAAAGATTCAGTCCGCTGGCGTACTGAAAATCGGTACTGAAGGCACCTATCCGCCATTCACTTTCCACAATGCTTCCGGCACGCTGGAGGGTTTTGACGTAGAGATTGGCCGTGAAATCGCCAAACGCCTGAAAGTGAGCCCGCAGTTCGTAGAAGGGAAATGGGACGGACTGATCGCCGGTGTCGATGCGAGCCGTTACGACGTGGTGATTAACCAGGTCGGCATTACGCCAGAACGCCAGAAGAAATTCGACTTCTCCGAGCCGTATATCGCGTCTAAAGCGGTGCTGATCGTCAATGACAAAAGCAGCATTAAAAGTTTTGAAGATCTGAAAGGCAAAAAATCGGCCCACACGCTGACCAGTAACTATGCGCAGATCGCGCGTAAATACGGGGCGGATATTGTGCCGACCGATGGCTTTAACCAATCTGTGGATTTAGTGGTGCAGGGCCGTGCCGATGCGACCATCAACGACAACCTGTCGTTCCTCGACTTCAAAAAACATAAACCGGATGCGCCAGTGAAAATTGTCGCAACCCAGTCTGACGCGGAGAAATCCGGCGTGTTGCTGCGCAAAAACAACCCGCAGCTGAAAGCGGCGATTGATAAAGCGCTGGAAGAGATCAAGGCCGACGGCACCTATGAACGTATTTCCCAGAAATACTTCGGTGCGGACGTGTCGAAGTAATTTTTAACCCCGCTGTAAAAGAGAACCGTAAGCCCGGATCGGGTTTACGGTTTTTTTATCATCACAAGACTGTAAAATGCGCTAGCTACGCTTTCTGCGAAATGTTTCTTCAACTGACCGGAACGCTTTTACAGACTTCCTGTTTATCGACGTCGGAGATTTATGATGCCGTACAAGCTCTATACAGCCGTGTTGCTTCTCGCTGCCGCAAGTTTCTCTGCAACGGCAATTTCTGCTTCAACCCCTTCGATTGGCAATTTGATCAATGAACGTTTGTCCTTGATGAAAGATGTTGCCGGATATAAAGCGCAACATCACCAGGCGATTGAAGATCTACAGCAAGAGAAGAAGGTTCTGGAGAGCGCCACTGCTGATGCTGATTCGCTGGGATTAAAAGGCGAGAGCGTAAGGCCATTTATTCAGGCGCAGATGGACGCCGCCAAGGCGATTCAGTACCGCTATCGCGCCGACTGGTTGGCGGCGCCGGAAACTGACTGGCAGCCTCGCCCGCTTCAGGATGTCCGGACGCAAATCGGCCAACTTAGCCATCGTATTCTACAAAGTGTGGCGGCACGATTAAAGTCCGGGCAACCTCTGACGGAACAGGGCCAGGAGGCATTTATGCACGCCGTGCAGCAGAAGAATTTACACGAGCAGGATAAGCATAGAATCTGGGAAACAATGAAAGGGATTTCGTTGAAAGATTAAGTAAAAAGCCCCGCTGAAGCACTGAGGAATCCCCATTCATGGGCGGGTGAAAAAGACAAGCATAGCGTTTTGTGATCTACTGATTGTGCAACCAATTCAATGAGATCACCCCTATGCTTGCAGTATCAGGGGGAAGAGAGCCCAGCCTGATTCAGCTATAGCGCAGCACTCCTCCCCTTCAACCTGGCAGCATCACACGCTAACACTGTTCAGCCCGTTGCGCAGACTTTCCACTGAGTATTGCGCCGGTGGGCGCAGTATCGGCCGCGCGGATTGCCGAAGTGAGATGCTCTGGAACAGCCTGACGGACAATATGTTAACAGTGCCCTGTTGACTCGCATGTGGGCCTGACAAGAAACATGCCTTCACTTTCCGGGGGGACGTTCCTGAAACCAAATTCTTAAACGCGTATGCAGAATCCATGTATCCCCCTGTCAGCGCTCATTCAATAGTAGCTACGATGATTTACGAAGAAGATTAAGGGCTAATGACATTCACCGCATATACTGATAACAGAATGATGAACATCATCCAGATCGCGAGGTTCATGACCGGATTGCCAATACTCTGAATACCCAGTCAAATTAAATCACCGGTGAGAATCAGAGCCCCTACTTCAGCTGTTGCTCAAAATAAACTCGTAGCGTTCCGGACGAATGAAAAAGCGAGAGTTCTCAGCGCACTGCCCGTTTTCAAACCAGGATGTTCGCTCCAGTAGAAAAAGCGGCGCGTTTTTATCGGTTCCCAGCACGTCAAAGAGTCCCTTATCCGCGAAGGCCAGCCGGATGGCAATATCGGAGCGACTGATGTGATGTTGCGTGGCTTTTTCTAACAGGACCCAGGTCGGTTCCTTCTCGGTCTCTTCCCAGCTCAGCTCATGAGGAAATGCCGGGAAATGACTGTAACCCACCGCAATGGGATCATTATCCACCAGATGCAGCCGTGAAATAAACGTCAGCGACCGGGACATTTGAAACAGCGATTGCAGCGACTCTGGCGTTGGCACCTCCTCTTTGACCAGCAAACGCATTGTGGCATTCAGCCCCTGCTGCTTTAGCGACTCATGAAAGCTACGCATGACGTTGATGCCATGTGCAACCTTCTTGCCCGATATGTAGGTTCCCTTTCCCTGCTTGCGCTCGACAATCCCCTGCTCTGTCAGATGCTTCAGCGCGAGCCGTACCGTCACCCTGCTGACCGCAAATCGCTGTTCAAGCGCAGCTTCAGAGGGCAGTTTTCCGCCAGGTTGAAAATGCCCGGCGGCAATTTCCTGCCGCAGGGTATCGGCAATCTGCCGGTAGAGCGATGTAATGTTTTCACGCACCAGTGTCATTCAGGTTCCGTCTCTCGTATTCCGTTCGGATCTAGTTTAGTCAGAAGCGATCTTAGATCAACTTGTATTAATACGTATTATAACCACATCTCATTATTTCTTATACGTGACGCTCAGCATGACGAATTCTCAACCATACGCACTGGCGGTAGACAATATCACTTTTCGCTATCCCGGCGGCGCGCCGGTATTCAGCCATTTCAGTTTTCATGCCCGCCAGGGAGAGTTTGTGGTGTTGCTGGGCCCCTCGGGGTGCGGTAAGAGCACGTTACTCAATCTGCTGGCCGGTTTCACAGAGCCAGAGCGGGGAGCCGTGCGGATTGGCGGTGAGCGTACCACGCCGGAAAACCATCGGCTTGGCTATGTTTTTCAGCAGCCACAGCTCTTTGGCTGGCTGACCGCGCTGGAGAATGTCCGGTTCGGATTGCGGATGCAAAGGCGCGAGGACGTGGCCTCTCAGCGCCGACGCGCTATGACATATCTGCAACGTGTGGGCCTGGTACATGCCGCACATCAGTTGCCGCACCAGATGTCCGGGGGCATGCAGCAGCGCGTGTCACTGGCTCGCGCGCTGGCGCTGGAGCCGGATGTTCTGTTAATGGACGAACCATTTGCTGCGCTCGATGCCATCACCCGTGGGGACATGAACGAGGAGACACTACGTCTCTGGTCCGCCATTGGGCAGACAACGGTCTTCATCACCCACGATATTGAAGAGGCTGTGTTTCTTGCTGACCGCGTCATCGTTCTGAATCGTGCACCCGGCGGCGTACACAGCGAATTGTCCATCGCCTTACCGCGCCCGCGAAGCAATCTGGAGACGCGACAGCTTCCGGCTTTTGCCATGTATCGTAATGAATTACTGAAGCGCATTACCGATGTGATGCAGCAGTCCGACAACCACTCACTCTAACAAAACGGAACATCAATCAAATGGGTAAATCATTTCTTGCTGTGCTGATATCAGGGGTTTTATTCAATGCTGCTGACGCTGCGGATTCCCAGCCGCTGCGTATTGGCTGGGTCTATGCGCTGGCCAACGCGCCTGCACTTATCGCCGAGAAAGAGGGTTTTTATCAGCAGGAAGGGCTGACCGTCGAGCTTAAATCCTTTGGTGATGGTCCCGTCATCAGTCAGGCGCTGGCGGCGCATGAACTTGATGCAGCCTATATGGGTGCGACACCGGTATTCCAGTGGTTTTCGCGCGGGCTCAAGGGGCAAATTATCGCTAAGGTGAACAGCGGACAGGCCGCGCTGATCGTTCCCGCACAGAGTGCTATTTCCCGGTTGGCTGACCTAAAAGGCAAACGCATCGCTGGCGTCAAAAAAGGGAGCGGAATGGATGTTCTGCTGCGCGGTGTGGTGCTGCAACAGCAGGCAGGTCTGGTTGCTGACAAAGATGCTCAGATCCTGAGTATGCCCGCCGGTAACATGCCCGCTGCGCTGCAGCAGGGCGTTGTGGATGCAGCCTTCACCTGGGAGCCCTTTGTCAGCGAAGCACTGCTGCGCGGCGACGCCAGACTGCTGCTCGATGTAAACAAAGTCCAACCGGGTTATCCGTGGTATGTACTGATGGCGTTACCGGAGACCCTGAAGGACCGCCCGGACGATGTAGTGAAGCTTATCCGTGCGCATCAAAAAGCAGTGGATTTTATCAATCAGCATCCTGCAGAAGCCGATCGGATCATGGCCGATGCGTTTAAGCTGCGGGCTATTAAAACCGCTGACGGTAAAACGCTGCCGCCGGAGGCGCTGGTTCAGGAAGCCCGTAAACGTATTGAGTGGTCTGTGTCACTGACGAAGAAAGATGGCGCCTTTTTTGAGCAGCTGATGAAGGACTCACAGACGCTGGGCTACATGCAAAAGGCGCCAGAGCTGAATGAATTTGTTGATACGCAGTGGCTGACAAAAGCAGGGATAACGCAGTGAAGTTCAAACCAAACTGGGGCTGGGCTTCCCTGCCCGCGTTACTCATGGTCTGGGTTATCGTTGCGAGTCACTATCCCTCTTATGTGTTGCCGCAACCCTGGGACGTATGTCGGGAAGCCATACGCTGGTTCAGTGATGGTTCCATCTGGGGTCAGCTACAGGCCAGCCTGCTGGAAGAATTCACCGGCTTTATGACTGCCGTGCTGCTGGCACTGATTCTTGGCGTCAGCGCCGGACTTTCCGATCGCGTCAGGGAGTTCCTTACGCCACTGAACAGCCTGTTTATGGCTATCCCGCCCATCGCATGGGCACCGCTGATGCTGCTGATCTTCGGCCTGGGATTCGTTTCCATCGTGGTGGTGATTGTCATCGCTGCGCTGTTCCCGATGTGTCTGACCATTCAGGAGGGAATCCGCGGCATCCGTGGCGGTGAAGTGCGTGCAGCACGCACGCTGGGAGCTCGACCGTTTCAACTGCTTCTTCATGTCTATCTGCCCAGCTCCCTGCCATTTATCACCGCCGCACTGCGCATCGGATTCAGCCAGGCATGGCGTGCGCTGGTGGCAGCGGAAATGCTCGGCGCCTCTCAGGGCATAGGCTGGATGGTTGCCATGGGCGGACAGACGGGTAACAGCAGTCAGGTACTACTGGGAATTTGCCTTATCGGGCTTATCGCCTGGTTAATGGAAAATCTTGTTTTTCGCCGCATTGAACAGCGCTATCAGCGCTGGCGCGCCCAATAATTGTGAGGTTAATGTGAGTCAGTTCGATATCCGTGATGCAGGCGATTACATCGCTCCGAAGGGCTTGTATGAGCAGAATAAAGCCCGACCGTTTCTGGGCAGTGTGGCCTGCTCGCATACTCAGTTGACTGCCGGTGCGTGGGAAGAGATCCAACTGGTATATACCGTGGGCGCCAGCGGGCTGGCTGACGGCGCATGGCTGAAGCTCGCCTTTAAATTTTACTCGGACTGGGCGCTGTTTCAGACCAGCGATCCCTCGGCAGCCAACTATGTCAGCGCCGAGTATCAGGCAGGCCCGCTAGTGCCAGGACAGAGCCCTGCCACGGTCCAGCATTTGAAGGTGCGTTTTGATCAGAAGGGGCACGAGCGTCCGTTCCAGAAAGCCATTCTGATCGACATTATTGATGGCTACATCAATCCGGGAGACAAAATCATTATCCGCCTGGGCGATCGGCGCCATGGCGGGGGCGGTACGCGTGTACAGAGTTTCGTTGAGAAAGATTTCCGCTTCCGCCTGTTTGTTGATCCGCTGGGGAGCTCAAAATTTGCTGAGGTACCCGGCGATACGCTGCTGGATATCGTGCCCGGTGAGCCCGCTTCTCTTGCCGCGATCGCGCCGAGGTTACTGGCACCTGAAACGCCTTTCTCCCTTATCGTCCGGCTGGATGACCGCTGGGGGAATACCTGCCGGAGCCTGCCGCTGGCAGGACGCCTGACGCTGACCTCATCGGGAGGTGAAACAGAGCATCATGATTTCCGGCTGGCCGAAGAGGGCTGGGCGATTGCGCGTATCAGCGATTTGCATCTCTGCGCAGGAGAATGGTCGTTCAGCGCCGCACTGGGCACGCTGCCCTTGCTGGAAGGCAAAGGATGGATAACGGTGGAGGAAACCGCCACAGGTCTGCGCCCGCTCTATGCCGATCTTCATGTGCATTCTGATGACACGGTTGGTACCAACGACACGCTGTATAACCTCAGCTACGGGCGTGATGTCGCCGGTCTCGATATTCTTGGCTATACCGCCAACGATTTTAATGTGACTGAAGCGCGCTGGAAGCAGGCGGTAAAGCTGATTAATGCGCTGAACCAGCCAGACAGTTTTGTCTGCTATTCCGGTACCGAGTGGTGCGGTAATACCTGCGCCGGTGGCGATCATAATGTGGTGTTCCTTGAAGATGATGAACCTCAGTTCCCGTTTGATAATCAGGGGCGGCTGGTGCGTTCATTCGAGTGGAATGAGTTCACTGCCGGAACCATCAAACCGGGTGCATGGCCACTTGATGAACTTTATGCGGCCTACGCACGCGAACCGCACAAACATCTGTTAATCCCGCATGTTGGCGGGCGCCGCTGCAACCTGGACTGGCATCACCCGGAGCTGGAGCGCTTGATAGAAGTCGGTTCCGCCTGGGGGCAGTTTCACTGGGTCTATGCCGAGGCGCTCGAACGGGGCTATCGTCTGGGCGCGACCGCCAACAGCGATGAACATCAGGGGCGATGTGGTGGTGGCGTGCCTGCGACAGCCGTCTTCGGATCCCGTGGAGGCCTGACTGGCGTACTTGCTGAACGATTCGACAGAAAAGGTGTGGCTGCAGCGCTTCGTGCCCGCCACACCTATGCCACAACAGGTGAACGAAGCTATGCCGAGTTGCGTGCGGGCGATGCGCTGATGGGAGATGTAGCGGAATTCAGTTCAGCAGATGTACTGCGTTATCGTCTGTTAGGCGATGCGGGCTGGGAAGCGGTAACGCTTTACGATGGAGAAAGAGAGGTATGGCATCGCGATTTGCACGCGGAATTTGGGCGCTCTAAATATCAGTTCCGGGTGCGTCTGGGGGGGGCACGCATTAAGGACCGCTATCGGGGTGCTTACTGGACGGGACATATTGAGGTCACAGGGACACCAATCAATGCGTTTTCCCTCTCGGGCGCAGATCACCCGGAGCAGACCGTCTGGCGTAAAAGTCATACACAGATTGGCTTGCGGACCGACACCAATGGTGACAGCGACACAGTTACTGTCAGTACCGGTGGGCTGGCCGGAGCAAAAATACACGTTCATCTGGACATCAGTAGCTATATCAAAGTGGGCGATCCGCTTTTGCCACAACCACATGCCTGGGCGCCGGTTTTTGAAACGGATATTGATGGTCAAACGCTTCTGATTGCAGGCAAAGAGACTTTTACGCTTCCAGGCACCGAACTTCAGGTAGATATTGAACTGGTTACCGAACAGCCGCTTCCACGTGATATCAGCGGCGAAATTCCACTTTCTGAACTTATCCTGTCAGAAAAACGGGAACATCCGTTCTTCATCAGTGCCAGGCAAAAGGACCAGTCCCGGATTTGGACCTCAGCCATCTTCTTAACACGTTAAAGAGTGGCATGCGGCAGTTTCTTGCCGCATTTTCGGTAGCTATTTGTTGTTTAAGAGTCAGACCGTATTGCAAGATCTGCGAAAAGGTCGCCGTCCTGCACCAGCGTCTCCAGCCCACCGCTGCCCTGATGTCGTTTTCCCTTGCGTACAATGTTGATGAAGGAAGTGTAGCCCCGTTACTTTATCCGTACCCAATATACTGGGGTGTTAGCCAGCCAGACCCGGCACGATCGCTGCCCCCAGTCGTCCATGATCCGGGGGATGCTCCCCCGCTCAATCGTGATGGGGGTGCCAACGATCCTTACGGAGAGGCTCCTTCGCCGTGTTTCTCAGCCCTGCGATTTCTCGCCGTCGCCAATCTGCCAGATAAAGGTTGGCGCTTCGCCGTTAACCAGCCAGTTACCGATATTTCGCGCCTTATAAATCACCGGATTGTGCGATGCCACGGTGCGCGCGTTGCGCCAGTGCCGATCAAGGGCCTTACTCACTCGCGTATCCGACGCGCCGAGGGCGTTGAACAGCTCGGTGGCCGCACGCGGGATCCAGTCGCTGGCAATCACCTGCGCCTGCGCCGCTTCGACTTCAGCCAGACGATTGCGCTGTTCAATGAGCGCTTCGTCGCCGCTGGCATGCGCAAGGTAGGCCTGATGCAACGATTCCGCCGCCTGCAATACCGCCGCCCGCGTCGCCCAACTCCAGCTACTGATTTGTCCCACAACCTGGAGTACCTGCGCATCGTCGCGCGGCACGGCGGCATTGCCGTGGCTGTACATCCGGGTCCGCTTTTTCACGCCTTCGGCGACGTCACGCTCAACTGCCAGGCCAATTCCCGCCAGCGTCGCCAGCAGGATATGCTGATAAAACGCGGTCTGATAACGAAAGCGCTGCGCAAAGTCGTAGACGTGATCCTGCTCCACCTGTGCCTGTTTGAAGCGGGTCGTGCCGCTGCCGGTCAGACGCTGACCGAAGCCATCCCAGTCATCCTCGCGTTCAACGCCGGCCTGGCTCGTGCTGACCAGCGCAATCACATCGCCCTGGTTGTCGCTGCGCCGGGCGAAAACATCTATCCAGTCGGCAAACAGCGTACCTGTGCTATAGAATTTCTCACCGTCCAGCCGCCAGCCGCCTTCAACGGGCGTTACGCGGGTGAAAACCTCCCCCAGCCTGACCGCGCCGATTTCGGTCCAGCCGCTGCCCACCATCTCGCCGTCGAGGAAGCGACGGAACCAGCGATCGCGCGCCGGCGAGTCAGGTTGATTGAGGCGGTCTTCAACGAAGGCGAAATGCGCCCGCAGCGCCTGCGGCAGGTTGGAGTCGGCCTGAGCCAGCTCAATAAGCAGCGCAATTAATTGCGGCAACGACGCGCCCCAGCCGCCCTTTTCCCGCGGAATGCGTACCGTGCCAAATCCGGCCTCTTTCAACCAGCGGATCTGCTCATCGGGCAGGATGCGGTTTTGTTCGCGCCCTGCCGCTCCCTGCGCGATACGGGCAAAAATCGGTCGGAAGGTCGCCGCCAGCTGTTCATAGTCGGTGCCGGTAGAGAGTAAAGTCATTTTCTGTTCCTCAATGGTGGCTGTCGTCAATGTCATATTGGGTAGGCTCATGGCGTACCGCGAGCAGGAAGAAAATCGGGATAATGGCGGCCAGCGATACGACCCAGAACATTTGCGTACCGAGCGATGCCTGCAGCAGCGGCAGCACAAACAGCGCCAGCGCGCTGCCAATACCGGAAAGCGCGCGGCTGAAGCCGACCCCGGTGGCGCGAATAGCGGTTGGGTATGAAAGCGCCGGATAGATCATCAACTGCGCGCCGGGACCAAAGCCCTCGGCAAACAGCCACAGCCCCAGCATCGCAATCGCCAGCGCCACACCCAGCGCGGCCTGCGGTTGCCCCACCAGCGCGAGGACGATCAGGGCGATAAACTGCAGTGCGAACCCGGCGATCGCGACGTGTCGCGACGGGTATTTCCATGCCAGGTGCATCCCCAGCAGCCCACCGGTAAAGGCGAACAGCGCATTGAGTCCCAGCGAGGCGGAGATGGTTTCGAACACGCCAGCGCCAAGGAATTGGGCGAGAATGGACGGCAGGAAAAAGGCGATCGCCGTATACTCAAATGAGATACAGACGTTCATCACCCCGGCGACAATAGTGCGTTCGCGGTACGGTTTTGCAAATAGCACGCGAAAGCTCACTTTGGGCGGCGGAGCAGGACGTTCTGGCGGTGCTTCGTGAGCGTTGATCCCGTAAGAGTCGCGCAGAATACGCACAGCCGAGGTCAGATCGCCCTGGTTGGCCGCCCATAACGGCGATTCATTCATGAATTTGCTGCGCACGGCAATAATCAGCAGCGCCGGAACCGCGCCGAACAGCAGCGATGCGCGCCACAGCCAGTCCAGATGTTCTTTTGGCAACAGGAAATAGAGCCCAAAGATGATTAAAAAACAGACCGTCGAGGCGGCGTACCACATCGGACACCAGGCCGCGAGCCGCGCGGCCTTATTACCCTTCCCGCTAAAGCGGGAAAACTCGGCCAGATAAGACATGGCGACCGGGAGATCGATCCCGACGCCAATCCCCATCAGAAACCGCGCACCGATTAATACCCAGACATTCGGCGCCAGTCCTGCCGCAATCGCCGATACCACAAAAAATAGCATATCGGCCATAAACACCGAATAACGGCCATATTTATCCGTCAGCCAGCCGCCGATTAAATTACCGATAATCGTGCCGACCATTATTGACGAGGTGACAATGCCGGTTAAAAGCGGCGAGAGCTGGAATTCCCGCACCACATCATCAATACCGTAAGAGAGCGTGGTTAAATCATAAGCGTCGAGGAATACACCGCCGAGCGCGAGGAATACAATCATCCGCGCATATTTACTCTGCTCCCTGCCGGAATTAATTAATCGCGCCACATCCCCGACGCTACTCACCGGTGCCGAAACGGCACCAGCATTATCAACAGACAGAGTACTCATATTATTTACCTTATATAATTGTGCAGGTGACTCTGGTTATAAGCCGGGCTCTAGCATATTAAAAACAATAAATAATCATATAATTATCAATATATTCAATAAGTTAATAAATAATGATGCCAGTAACCGGGCGAGCAAATGCCCGTCCGGTTATTATCGTTTCATCAATGATGTCTTAGTTTGCTGAGACCGGAACCAGTACATCTTTGACCAGCGGATCGTCAGTGGTCTTTAACCACGTCTGAATACGCGGATCGGAAAAAGCCTGTTTTAATTTGACAATATTCTCCTGCGATAAATACGGTGTACCGATGACTAACTGCGAGGCAAACGTTTTAGGCGCAGGCGGGAATAATATGCCTTTTTCTCGCGGGACTTTTCCGGCATCAAATTGTGAGACATAACCAATAGCGGCATCCACTGAATTCAGCGCACGCGGCATGGTTAATAAATCCAGCTCTTTAAAATTGAACTTGTGCGGGTTGCCGACAATATTTTTCAGTTTCGCCGTGCGCGGCTCAACCGCCGGATCGAGTGAGATTAACCCTATCCTTTGCAGCAACCATAATGCCTGCCCCTGGTTAGCGCCATCATCCGGCACGACGAGGGTCGCCCCGACGGGCAAATCCTGTACCGATTTATAGCGGTCGGAATAGATCCCGAAGGCCCACTGAAAAACCGGCACGGTCGTCGAAAGCGCAAAGCCGTTGGCGTCCACCACCTGCTTAAGCCACCACTGATGTTGATAGATAGTGCCGGCATACTGCCCCTCCGCCACGGCTCTGTCCGCCTGTACCGGATCCTGTACGCCCACCGCCTCCAGCTTCAGGCCATAATCGGGCGCAATATGCTGACTGATGTACTCAATAATTCGCTGCTCGCCCGCCATCGCCGGTTCGTAGTGAATTTTTAACGTCGTACCGAAAACGACCTGCGGCGCCTGCGCGTATCCGCGCCACCACCAGAATACGACGGCCAGCGCCGCGATCGCTGCCAGCGCCGCCAGCCATGGCCAGCGGCGGGCTTTACGGAGTTCAAACTGTTCTGTTGTCATGAAGAAATCCCCTGAGTGTGGCGAAGCTTATTGACCAGACGGTCGCCAAAGAATTGAATGATCTGAATCGTGGCGATCAGCACGACAATGGTGGCGATCATGATGTGATTGTCGAAACGCTGATAGCCGTACACGACCGCCAGATAGCCGATCCCGCCCGCACCGATAGTGCCGGCAATCGCCGAATATTCGATCATCGACACCAGGTTAAGCGTGACCGCCGCCACCAGCGCAGGCAGCGCCTCGCTGAGCTGCGCGTGGCGGATTATCTGCCAGCGCGAACCGCCGCACACCAGCCCCACCGCGGTAACCTCCGCCGGGAGTTCGCGCAGAGCGTTTTCCACCAGACGGCCAAAAAATGGCACGCCAGCGGCAATCATCGGCACCACCGCGGCAGGGATGCCGATAGTGGTGCCCGTAAGCCAGAACGTAAACGGGATAATCGCCGCCATTAACACCAGAAAGGGCAGAGAGCGCCCCATGTTGACGCCCCAGTTAAGCACCAGGTAAAGCGCGGGATGCGGAAATAATCCTCGCGGCGAGGCGTTGAATAACACCACGCCCACCGCGCCGCCAAGGGTCACCACAAACAGCATCACAATGGCAACCATCAGCCAGGTTTCCCCATAAGCAGGCAGCAGCAATGTATGGATTTCATGCCACGGCGTATCCTGGCTTATCACTGTCGGTTTCATACCGCCTCCTGTAGCTCGGGGGCGTGTGCAAGGATTTCCGCCGCAATGCCCAGCTGCGCTAAAAGCGCGATCGTTCGATCCGCTGACAGTCGTTGTCCCTGAAATCGGACGCCGACCTGTAAACGCCCCGCCAGTTGACCGTTGATCACTTCCACATGGCCGCCGAGCAAATCTATCTGTAGCGCATGCTGGTGGCTCAGACGGCTGATCCAGTCAGTCGCCACCGGCACATCCCAGCGATAACTCAGGCGCAGCAGCAGATCGCAGTTAACAGCGATGGGCGACAGCGGCAATAGCTGCTGACCAAGCAGGGAATCCGGACGGGCCAGCAGCTCTTTCACCTGCCCGTACTGGACTATCGCGCCATCGCGGATTTCCGCCACCGCATCCGCCGCGGCGCGTACCGCATCCATTTCATGAGTAATCAGGACTATCGCCAGCCGGTACTCATCACGTAGCTGTCGGAGCAAACCCAGCACCGTGGCGGTCGCCTGGGGATCCAGCCCAGACGTGGCCTCGTCCGCCAGCAGTACCGACGGACGTAATGCCAGCGCGCGAGCGATACCAATGCGCTGACGCTGTCCGCCGGAAAGCTGGGACGGATAGGCCTCCGCTTTGTGACTCAGCCCTACGCTCTCCAGTAGTTCACCGACCCGCGCCTTAATGTCGCGTTCCACCACGCCCAGATACTCCAGCGGCACCGCGATGTTTTGCCACGCCGTTTTGCGATTCAGCAGCGCTGAGGATTGAAAAACGGTGCCGATCGCGCGCCGTTCACGCCGCAGCGCCTCCCCTGACAGTAATGACAAGTCTTTGCCATTAACCTTGATACTGCCGCTATCGGGGCGTTCCAGCAGGCTGATGCAGCGCGCCAGGGTCGATTTCCCCGCACCGCTCGGCCCTACCACCGCAGTGATGGAGCTGGCGGGCACCCTGAGCGATAATCCCTTCAGAACCTCGCTGACGCGGCCATCCGCCGTGCGGTAGCGTTTATGCAGATTATCGATATCAATCATGCCGCCGTCTCCTTCGCCCCGACATCGTTTCGCACGCCGCGACGGTAGTCTGCCCCCGGATGCGGCGCGACGACGAATATCCGCGACCGTCTTCTTCAACAGAACTTTCGACGGCGCAGCGACAAAAACGCACTCGGCATGCGTGGCGGCAAACTGTTTTCCGCGGCTGGAGGCCCCCGCCTGATAGAGAACCGGCGTGCGCTGCGGCGACGGCTCGCACAGATGGATACCCGGAACGGAGAAAAAGTTGCCCTGATGGTTAATCGGATGGATTTTCTGCGGATCGCTAAAAATTCCCCGTTCGCGATCGCGCAAAACCGCGCCGTCTTCCCAACTGCCTTCCAGCAGTTTATACACGACGTCGAGGTATTCATCGGCGTAGTCGTAGCGCGCATCATGGTCGGTCTGCGCCTGATACCCAATATTGCGGGCGCCGCTTTCCAGATACGAGGTAACAATATTCCAGCCCACCCGTCCTTTGGTCAGATGATCGAGCGTCGACAGCCGACGGGCAAATGGATAGGGATGCTCAAAAGAGAGCGATGCGGTCAGACCAAAGCCAAGGTGTTCCGTCACCAGCGCCATCGGGGTTATCAGCGCCAGCGGATCGTTTACCGGCACCTGCGTCGCCTGACGAATCGCCGCATCGCCGTTGCCGTTAAATACATCGTAAACGCCAAGCACATCGGCAATAAACAAGCCGTCAAATTTGCCGCGCTCCAGAAGGCGCGCCAGATCGACCCAATATTCCAGATCTTTATATTGCCAGGAGCGGTCGCGCGGATGGGCCCACAGGCCCGGCGACTGGTGACCGACACAGTTCATATCAAACGCGTTAAGGCGAATCTCTCGTTGCGATGGCATAGCGCTCTCCACGGTGTGTCCAGGTACTGGCACACGCTTATTAATGAAAAGGATAAAAGGGGAAAAAATCAGGACTCGGGACATCGGGCGGACAGGCTGAAACCCAGCGTCGCCAGCGTTTCTCCGGCAATGGCGGCAGCACGATCGGCCACCTGCGGCGCTTTCCGATAACGATACACATCCCAGTAGCTACGCAGATGATGCAGGAAGCGCTGGCGCAGCGTTCCCTGCCGATAGTCGCCAGGCCATTCCTCGCTTTCTCCGCTAAGGTTGCTCTGCGAGAGCAATCTACGGCGAGAGAACGCCAATATGTTGATATTATCGTCAGCTTTCTGCGTCATTATCCATTTCCTATATAACCATATTCGATATTTATCGAAGACTTATTTTAATTTTGTTATATGGGTGTTAGCGATAATCATGCCAAAGGCTGCGCATTATTTAATTCATGTTAATCAATGGTTTTAAAAAATAGGCTTGCGCAAGAGCTGTTGCGAATGCGCCAACTGATGCACACAGCCTGTTGTATTAGCAACAGCCGGGCAAGGCGTGCCTCTGGTTGCTGGTGCCAGTACTATTACGTTGCGACGCCTGCAACGCGTGCGAGCTAAAGTTGTTCACTGAGTTGACGGCACTGCTTTAATCCTGAACGAATAACAGCATCGGAAAGTGGGAGTTTGGGGCTGAAACGACCTGGATGAAGATACTCAGAATGCGAAAGGAGACACTGGCGCTGTAAGCCGCGCCAGTTGTGGGTTTAGCGATGGTTGCCTGATGTTGGCAGGAGGTCAGTACGCATCAGTGCTTCAGGATATACATTGTGCGGCTATAGGCCACGTCCTCCGGATTGGCTATCGGATACCCTTTCAGCCACGGTTTAATCAGACGCCCGTTGGTGTACTGATAAATCGGCGCGATGGGCGCTTTCGCCATAATGATTTTTTCCGCCGCGTTGTAATCGTCATTGCGCGCCTTTTCCGACGTTTCCAGCGCCGCCTGGGTCAGAATTTTGTCGTAGGCCGGATCGTTGAAACGGGAGATATTACCGCTGTGGGTCGAGGTGAGCAGCGACAGGAACGTCGACGGCTCGTTGTAATCCCCGACCCATGAGGCGCGAATCACATCGAAGTTGCCGGTATTGCGGCTGTCGATATAGGTTTTCCACTCCTGATTTTGCAGCTTCACGTCGACGCCCAGATTTTTCTTCCACATGGAAGCCACCGCAATCGCGATTTTCTGGTGGTTCTCCGAGGTGTTGTACAGCAGGGTCAGCTTCAGCGGACGGTTCGGACCGTAGCCCGCCGCCTGCAGCAGCGCTTTGGCCTGGGCATTCAGCTCGGCCTGGCTCATGCTCTCGATTTGCGTCGGCTGCGGGGTAAAACCTGCGGTCACGTCCGGGGTGAAGCGCCAGGCCGGTTTCTCGCCGGTACCCAGAATTTTCTCCGCCATCAGACGGCGATCGATAGTCATGCTGAGCGCCAGGCGGACGCGCTCATCGGCGGTTGGCCCTTTCTGCGTGTTAAACGCGTAATAATAAGTGCCCAGCTGCGGCGGGGTATAGACCTGCCCCGGAATATCCTTCAGCAGCTTCTGGTACAGATTTTTCGGGAACGACTCGGTGATATCGATATCGCCGGCCAGATAGCGTTTGGTGGCCGCCGATTCCTGGTTAATGGGCGTAAATGTGACCTGCTGGATCACCGTTTTGCCGTTATCCCAGTAGTGCGTATTGGGAACCACCACCAGCTTTTCATTCACCACGCGATCTTTTAAGACATACGCGCCGTTGCCAATCAGGCTTCCCGGACGCGTCCAGTTGTCGCCGCTCTCCACGTTAGCCTTCTGTACCGGATAGAAAGCAAAGCTCGCCGTCAGATTGCTGAACCACGGCAGCGGTTTATCCAGCTGCACGCGCAAGGTACGCGCGTCCACGGCGGTGACGCCGAGGGTATCCGGCGCGGCTTTACCATCAATAATATTTTGCGCATTGGCGATTCCGGCCAGCGCAGCAAACCAGGCAAACGGGGAGGTGGTTTTAGGATCAACCAGCCGCCGCCAGCTATAGACGAAATCCTCCGCCGTTACCGGCGTTCCGTCGGACCAGCGGGCGTTATCGCGCAGGGTAAATGTCCAGACGCGATTATCATTGCTCTGCCAGCGAATCGCCACGCCTGGAATCAGATTGCCTTTCTCGTCCTGATTGACTAAACCTTCAAAAAGATCGCGGATAACCTGAATTTCAGGCAGACCGACGGCTTTGGCGGGATCTAAGGAGGCGGGTTCATCTTTAATGTGCCGCACCAGCACCTGTTTTTCGGCTAATACGGTGCCCGGCGGGACATCGGCCGCCCAGGCAAGAGAAGAGACGCTGGCTAACCACAGCGCGCCGCATGTCAATGTGACAGGATACTTCATAAGATCCCCTTTAAAATAAAAAAACCAGAGCTGGCAGTGCGATAATTATTTGTTTCATCACCTGAAATTGCAAACGGCTTGTGAAAGAAAGTTGACATATATGCTGATTTCGTCCTCGCTGGAAACTATTTGATTCCGGGACGGTTTTACACAACACTGCTGAAAAATAACCTGACAACAGGATGCCCTATGCCCGTTTCTCGTCCTCGCCCTCAGCGCGGTGATTTTCCGCCCGGCACACAACGCTATGGCCAGTCCCACCTCGGCGCGCCGCTGCTGTGGTTCCCTGCACCGCTGGCCGATAGCCGCAGCGGCCTGATCCTTGCCGGTACCCACGGCGATGAAAACGCATCGATTGTCACCCTCTCCTGCGCGCTACGTACGCTCAAACCCGAGCTGCGCCGCCATCATGTCGTGCTGGCGGTCAACCCGGACGGTTGCCAGCTGGGGCTGCGCGCCAACGCGCGCGGCATCGACCTGAACCGGAATTTTCCGGCGGCAAACTGGAAAGAAGGCGAAACGGTTTATCGCTGGAACAGCGCGGCGGAACAGCGCGATGTGGTTCTGCTCACCGGCGAAAAACCCGGTTCAGAACCGGAAACCCAGGCGCTGTGCCAGCTGATCCACCAGATCCATCCCGCGTGGGTGGTCTCGTTTCACGATCCGCTGGCCTGTATTGAAGACCCCGGCCACAGCGCGCTGGGGCAGTGGCTTGCCGGGGCGTTCAGCCTGCCGCTGGTGGGCAGCGTCGGCTATGAAACGCCCGGCTCCTTTGGCAGCTGGTGCGCGGATATCGGCCTGCCCTGCATCACCGCCGAATTCCCGCCGATATCCGCCGACGAGGCGACGGATAAATACCTTCAGGCGATGACGGACCTGCTGCACTGGCATCCTCAAAGATGAAGCACGCCGGTGCTGAAATGCAGCGCCGGCTCAACGTCCACCGCCAGCCAGGTCGGGCCATCGAGGTCGGCAAATCGGGCCAGCGGCGCCAGCGGCAGCGCCGCGCTGATCGCTCTTGAGGTACACAGCATGCAGCCCAGCATCCGCGCAAATCCCAGGCGCTCCGCCTCCTCAGCCAATAGCAGCGCTTCGGTCAGACCGCCGGTCTTATCCAGTTTGATATTGACCATCTCATAGCGGCCGCGCAGCGCCGCCAGGCTGTCGCGCGTATGACAGCTCTCATCGGCGCAAATGGGCAGCGGGTGGATAAAATTCTCCAGCGCTTCATCGGCCCCAGCCGGAAGCGGCTGTTCCAGCATCGCCACGCCAATATCCGCCAGCAGTTGACAGCGCTCGGCCAGGCCATCGCTGCGCCAGGCTTCGTTGGCATCCACGATGAGCGTTGCCTGCGGAACCGCTTCACGAATGGCAATCAACCGCTCGCTAATCAGATGATCGTCGAGCTTCACTTTCAGCAACGTGGCCCCTTTTTCCCACAGCGCCGCCGCGCTCGCCGCCATCTGGTCCGGCGTGCCGATAACCACCGTTTGCGCCGTAACCACCCGGTTGGGCAGCGTCACGCCCAACAGCTGCGCGATGCTCTTACCCGCGCTGCGCGCCTGACAGTCCCAGAGCGCGCAGTCCACGGCGTTACGCGCGGCCCCGGGGGGCAGCAGGTGCTGAATCTGCTCACGAGAGACGCCGCGTTCAATCTGCTCGCCAATCGCCATAATCTGCGCCATCACCGAGGCTATACTCTCTCCGTAACGAGGATAGGGCGTGCACTCACCTGTCCCCTTGACGCCATTCTCTTCAATCTCCACCACCACGACTTTTGCCTCGCTGCGGCTGCCGCGGGCGATCACAAACGGAGTATGTAACGGCCAGGCTTCTTCATAGACTCGCAGATTTCGCATTCCCTGAACCTCGCAGGTAAGTATTAAAAGGATTTGCCGTGCTGATGACGGATGTCATACACTAGCCGCGACGTTAACTATATGTAAACAGGAAGATAACCATGTCACAAACCGTGCATTTCCAGGGCAACCCCGTTTCTGTTCAAGGCACCATTCCGCAGGCAGGCGCTAAAGCGCAGCCGTTTACGCTGGTGGCCAAAGATCTCTCTGACGTCGCGCTGAGCCAGTTCGCCGGCTCCCGTAAAGTGCTGAACATTTTCCCAAGCATCGATACCGGCGTTTGCGCGGCATCGGTACGTAAATTTAACCAGCTGGCGTCTGAACTGGACAACACCGTCGTGCTGTGCATTTCCGCTGACCTGCCGTTCGCGCAGTCTCGCTTCTGCGGCGCTGAAGGCCTGAACAACGTTGTCACTCTGTCTACCCTGCGCGGCGCGCAGTTCCTGGCCGACTACGGCGTCGCTATCTCCGCGGGCCCGCTGGCCGGTCTGGCGGCGCGTGCTGTGGTCGTCATTGATGAAAATGACCAGGTTGTTTACAGCCAGCTGGTGAATGAAATCACCGAAGAGCCGGACTACGACGCAGCCCTGGCCGCGCTGAAAGCATAATATCCCCGCCAGGTAATATAAGCCCTCGTTAAACGGGGGCTTTTTTTATTCCCGCGCCGCATAGCGGGAGATGAAGCGCGCAATCGCCGGGCCGGTCAATAAGATAGTGAACAGGCGCAGCGTCTGCATTGCCATAATAAACGACATATCCGCCCGCGTACCGGCGGCGATAATCGCCACCGTGTCCAGTCCGCCCGGACTGGTTGCCAGATAGGCGGTCATAAAGTCCAGCGGCAAAACCTGCGTCAGCCCATAAGCCATCAGCGCGCACAGCAGGATCAGGCCGATAATCGATGCCAGGATCTGCGGCAGGGTTTTCAGCGCCAGCAGGAAAATCTGTTTATTAAACTTTAGACCAACGCTCCAGCCGACGGCGGCATAGGCCAGCGCCAGCAGCCATTCGGGAAGTTCGAGCAGCAGCCAGCCTTCTCCCTGCACCAGCGCGCCAATCAGCATCGGGAAGAGCATCGCCCCGGAAGGAAAGCGCAGCCGCAGCCCAAGCCACCCCGCCGCCGCCGTCAACAGAAGCGTAAGCGGCAGCTGCCGGCTGATCGGCGGAAACCAGGCGACCTGCTGAGTCATCTCCTGCGCTTCACCGCCGAGCGCGACGCGCACCACCAGCGCCGCGGCGCCGGCAACAAACAGCACCCGCAAATACTGCATCAGCGCGACCAGCCGGACATCGGCGCCGTACTCCTGGGCCATAATCACCATCGCCGAGGCGCCGCCCGGCGAACTCCCCCACGCCCCGGTGGCGCCGGGCAGGTCGCTGTAGCGCACCAGCAGCCATCCCGCCAGCGCGCTGATAGCGAGCGTGGAAAAGAGAATCAGCAGCACCAGCGCCCAGTTTGCCAGCAGAACGCCGAAAATGGAGGGCGTCAGGCTGCGGGCAATCATGCAGCCGATAATCGCCTGGGCGGCAATAAAAAAGGGACGGGGTACGCGAATTGCCGCACCGCGCAGGCTCAGGCTGATGCCAGCAATCATCGGCCCCAGCAGCAGCGCGGCGGGAAGGTGAAACCAGAACAGCACAAAAGAGATCGCGCTGGAGAGCGCCAGCAGTTTCATCCATTGAAAAAAATGACTACGCCAGATCCGCATGCGTATGCCTGCCATAAAGAGGGTAAAAACGCAGTATATACCGATTCATTTGACGCCAGTCCCCCTCCCTTTTCTGGAAATGCCGGCCGGCGGCGCAGGCAGCCGGCCGACGGGCATTACTCATCGCCCTTTTTCTGGCTCAGACCATATTCGCGCAGCTTGTTGGCGATAGCGGTATGCGAGACGCCAAGACGCTTGGCCAGCTTACGCGTGCTGGGGAAGCTGCGATAAAGCTGGGTGAGCACCGAGCGTTCGAAACGGCGGGTAATATCATCCAGCGAGCCTTCCATCGCTTCTTCGCCTACCGCCAGCGAGGAGACGTCGTGATCCGGCAGCAGAATATCCTGAGGGCGCAGCTCGAAACCGTCCAGCTGCGTCAGCGCGCGATAGATCGCATTTTTGAGCTGGCGCACGTTGCCCGGCCAGCTGTAGCGCATCAAAACGCTGTTCAAATCAGCGGAGAGTTTCGGCCGCGGGATGCCCTGCTCATCGGCAAAACGCGCCACGAACAGCTCGGTCAGCGGCATGATGTCCTGCGGGCAATCGCGCAGCGGCGGCAGATACAGGGTCAGGACGTTAAGACGATAGTAGAGGTCCTCGCGGAACAGCCCTTTTTGCACCAGCTCCACCAGGTTTTTCTGGGTAGCGCAGATCACCCGGACATCAACGTGGACTTCATGATCTTCACCAACGCGGCGGAAAGTTCCATCGTTGAGGAAGCGCAGCAGCTTGGTCTGCATGCGCGGCGACATTTCGCCAATTTCATCCAGCAAAACCGAGCCGCCGTTAGCCTGCTCGAAGAAGCCTTTCTTGCCCTGAACGGCGTCGCCGAACAGCTCGCTCTCCACCGCGTCTTCCGGGATGGAGCCGCAGTTCAGCGCCAGATAAGGTTTCCCCGCGCGCGGGCTGGCCAGATGGCAGGCGTGGGCCAGCAAATCTTTCCCTGTGCCGGTATCACCGACGATCAGCAGCGGCGCGCTGAGCATGGCCAGCTTACGGGCCTGCTCGACAACGTGGCGCATTTTCGGGCCTACGGCGAGGATCTGGCTAAAGGCGCTGGTGTCCTGAATGGTCATCGTTTGCAGCTGGCGCCCCATACGGACCGTTGAACGCAGCATCGCTACCGCGCCGGTCAGTACCTTCTCGCCGTGTTCGCCTTCGAGATAAACCGGGGTGATCTCCAGCAGGAAGTTCTGCCCGTTGACCACCACGTGCTCGGCGTGGGACTCCTGCGGACTGTTTTCCAGCCAGCGCTGGACGTTAAAATCGGTAATCAGCTGCGCGACCGGGTGGCTGCGCAGCTTCTCCTGGCTCTGGCCAAACAGCTGGCAGCTGGCCGGGTTAGCCAGTTCGACTTTTCCTTTGGTGTCGAGAGACAGCACCGGCTCAGGCATCGCCACCAGCAGCGCGCTGAGCGCCAGATGTTCGCGCTCTGACGGCATCCACGCCACGGTGCGCACGTCGGTGACGCCGGCGATACGACGAATTTCCGCCATCAGGCTGCTGAAGCTGGCGAAATCCAGCTCGGCGAAGTTGAGATAAATTCGGCCAATAGGGTCAATATCGATGCCCCGCAGGTCGATACCGCGCAGCACCAGTAAATCGAGCAATTCACGAGTCAGACCAAGACGGTCTTCACAAAAGACTTCAAGACGCATAGGCGTTTTCACCCTAAAGAGGCCAATAACCGATGAATGATAGGACAGTTATTTGCTGGCGTGAAGATAGCTGTCAACAATTATTGACAGTATGGCGGAAAAATGGCCTTTCTGCCGTAAAGTTATGCGCTCAGAGGAAAAATGACGATGAGAGAAGCGGCTATCATCGCTTCTGCTTTTCTCCCCGGCTTGCGCTGCGCGTAGCCGGGCTACAGGTTACAGCCTTCTGTGAAACGGTAGCCCGGCTAAGGCGTTCACGCCGCAAGCCGGGAATGCTTAAGCGACTTATTTTTCCGCGCCGCTTTTGCTCTTCTGCAACGTCTCTTTTAGCTGGCCGATCAGCTCGCGGCGAAAATCCCCCAGCCGCGGTTTATCGTCGGCGATCCACGGCAGCGGACGGCACAGCTCCATCGCCTTAATACCCAGCCGCGCCGTCAGCAGACCGGCGCCAATTCCCTGCGCCGCGCGCGCCGATAGCCTGGCCGCGAGATCCTGCGACATCCAGTCCATCCCGACTTCCCGCACCAGCTCGCTGGCGCCGGCAAAAGCGATATTCAGCAGCACCAGGCGGAACAGGCGCAGGCGGCTGTAGTAGCCCAGTTCAATACCGTACAGAGTGGCGATGCGGTTGATCAGACGTAAATTACGCCAGGCGATAAACGCCATATCCACCAGCGCCAGCGGGCTGACGGCAATCATCAGCGTCGATTCCGCCGCCGAACGGCTAATCTCACGCCGCGCCTGCGCATCCAGTACCGGCTGCACGATCTGCGCGTACAGGCTCACCACTTCACGATCGTTCTGCGTTTCATGGATCGCCGCATACCAGCGCTGCAGCGCCGGGTGCGAGTGATCCAGCCCCGCCTGCTGGGCCAGCTTTTCGCAAAAGGCGCGCCCTTTGCCGACCGCATGGCTGTGCATCAGGTCCCGCGCCTCATCGCGCTCGTGGGCGCGCTGGCGTAGCCGCCACAGCCGGCGCCATTCGGTCGCCACCGAACCGACGCCCGCCCCGACGATCAGCGCGCCGGCAGCGCAGCCGCCGAGGGCGATCCAGTCCTGCGTTTGCCAGGCGGTCATCGTCCACTGCACGCCCTGCGCCACGACGCTGACGCCAAAAATAGCCAGCCCGGCGCTGACCATCTTTCGCCACAGGCTGCGCTTAGGTCGCAGCACCGATTCCACCGCCGCTTCCGCCGCGCCCTCTTCTTCTTCCGGCGCGTCGAGCCGCGCTGGAGCGAACTTCTCCGCATCGGCGCCGTCAAAAGCGCGCGCGGATTTCAGAATTTGCGCCTTTTCCACCTCCAGCGGGCCATCGAAATCGATACGCGGTTTTAAAGGTTCGGTCATCGCAATTTATCTCCGATCAAAAATTCCAGCGCCGCGTCGAGGCGAATATGCGGCAGAGGTTTATCAACGTCCATCACCTGCGGGCGAAAGTTTTCAAACTGAAAGCCCTGCTGCTCCCAGAAGGCCTGGCCCGGCAGGCGCGCGGGCACTTCGCCGGGATAGACGGTCAGCGGCTGTCCGTCGCTTAGCCGATGCCCCCGCAGCGCAGGGATCTTCTCGCCGTTCACCTCGATAAGGCCGCTCTGCGTCGCCTGAATCGACGCCAGCCCCAGACAATCCATGCTGATGCCTTCAAACGCCGCGTTCTGCCAGGCATCCTGAATCAGCTGCTGCAACAGCGACACCATATTGCTGTGCTGATCGACGGTGACGTGATCGGCTTTGGTCGCGGCAAACAGCAGCTTATCGATAACCGGTGAGAACAGGCGACGAAACAGCGTGCGCTGCCCGTAGTGGAAGCTTTGCATCAGCTGCGTCAGCGCGAGACGCATGTCGTTAAACGCCTGCGGCCCGCTATTAAGCGGCTGCAGGCAATCTACCAGCACGATCTGCCGATCGAAGCGCAAGAAATGATCTTTGTAGAAGCCCTTCACCACTTTCTCGCAGTAGTATTTAAAACGCTCGCGCAGCATTCCGGCATTGGTCTGTTTGTCCGCCTGCGCCAGCTTAGCTTCACCGGCGGCATCAACGTCCGGCCAGGGAAAGAACTGCAGCGCCGGCGCGCCGGCCATTTCGCCGGGCAGCACAAAGCGCCCCGGCTGAATGAAGTGCATCCCTTCGCGCTTACAGGTATGCAGATAGTCGGTCCACGCCGCGGCGATCTCCGCCAGACGGGTTTCATCGGCGGGCGCCAGCGGATCCAGTCCTTCGCATAGCTGCCGCCAGCGCGCTGACCACTCCGCCCTCTGCCCCTGCAGTAATCCGGTCATCTGCCGTGACCAGGTCAGATAGTCCTGGGCCAGCATTGGCAGATCCAGCAGCCACTCGCCGGGATAGTCGACAATCTCCAGGTAGAGGGTCGAGGTCTCTTTAAAATGGCGCAGCAGCGAATCGTTGGAGCGATAGCGCAGAGCGAGGCGGATTTCGCTGACGCCGCGGGTGGGCGTTGGCCAGACCGGCGGCTGACCGTACAGCTGGGCCAGCCCTTCGTCATAGGTAAAACGCGGAATGCCGAAATCCCGCTGCGGGACGCGCTTGACGCCCAGCAGGCGTTCTTCACGCGCTGCGCTGAGCAGCGGCAGCCGCGCCCCGGCGTGAATATTGAGCAGTTGATTTACCAGCGCGGTGATAAAGGCGGTCTTGCCGCTGCGGCTAAGGCCGGTGACGGCCAGGCGAAGATGCCGGTCAACCCCACGATTCACCAGCGCATTAAATTCTGTTTTGAGTCGCTTCATCGCCATCCTGTTGAGCCTGAAGAACGAGGGAAATAGACATGAGGGCTAATCATAAAGTGCAATAGCCCCGCTGCGACGGGGCGGAAGATTATTTGCTGGCGCTTTTCGGCCTGGCGATCTGACTGAGGCCGCCGGCATTCACCACCTGCGTGTAGCCCATTTCGCTCAGCATCTGCTGAGCCTGGCCAGATTGCCGGCCAACGTTGCAATAGACGTGAATGGTATCGTTTTTATCCGGTACTTCAGCCGCAATCCGCGTTTTTAAATCCGCCAGCGGGATATTCACCGCCCCGTCGACGTGTTCTTTTTGATACTGCTGCGGAACGCGGACGTCAATCCAGTGCTCCGCCGCGAAGACGGGTAAGGCCATGGCCAGCGCTAAACCCAGAAGCAGTTTTCGCATTTTATCATCCTGATAGAGTGAGTTTTTAGGCACTCATAACATACGCCATCCGCGACGTTTAGAAAACCGCTGCGCCGCCCGGCTGAGCATCGGTTCCAGAACAAGCATCAGCAGCATTTTCAGCGGCCGACGCGCGACGGATTTTACCGCCCAGCCTGCGACGCCCGCCGGGCCGTAGCGCAGCGCGGTGAGCAGCACCAGCTTGCCTGCGATTTTCAGACCCGGTTTGACTTTTTGCCCGGCCTGCTGCCATTTCATGTTCATTATTAACCTCAACTTTCAGTTATAGCTGGCGAAAACGACTGCGTAGCGAAAAGGTGTCGGAAGTGACGTAGCGTTCCATTTCACGCAGACGACGCTCCCCTGTTGCCAGCTCCTTATCCGCGGCGGCCAATAGCTCTCCGCTGCTCGGCGTTTTTTCACCATACAGCTCGCTTTCCGGCATAGGATCCAGCGCAAACGAGAGAATGATGTAGGCCACCACCACAAACAGGAACAGGCCAAAAATCATTGCCAGTACGGTAATCAGGCGCACCAGCTTAACCGGCACGTCCAGATACTGCGCGATGCCGGCGCAAACCCCTTTCACCATGCCCTGCTGCGGAATGCGCCACAGTTTTTTACTCAGATCCAGTCCGCTCATTATTTCTCTCTCCAGTTCGGATGCTCAGCGTCAAGAATCGCCTCCAGCGCCTGAATACGCTCGCGCATACGCTTCGCGTCATCGGTCAGCTGCAGCAGGCGCTGCTGTTCGTTCTGCGATAGGCTGCCGCTGGCGGTGCGGTTGTTGTAATGCAGCCAGAGCCAGACCGGCAAAACAAACAGCACAAACAACGTCAAAGGGATGGCGAGAAAAAGCATGCTCATGTGAACTCCTTGCTGATGGCGGCGGCACGTCTTGGTGCCGCCCGAAGATATTACTGGTTATTTTGATTCATTTTGGCTTTCAACGCCGCCAGCTGCTCGCTGATTTCATCGTCCGCTTTCAGATCGGCGAACTGCTGATCCAGCGATTTATCTTTACCGAAGCGGTGGCTTTCGGCTTCGGCTTCCATATGATCGATGCGGCGTTCAAACGATTCAAAACGCGCCATCGCCTCGTCAATCTTACCGCTGTCCAGCTGACGGCGAACGTCGCGGGAGGAGCTTGCAGCCTGATGACGCAGCATCAGCGCCTGCTGACGGGCGCGGGTTTCGCTGAGTTTGTTTTCCAGCTCGCCAATCTCTTTTTTCATCCGCGCCAGCGTTTCATCAACCAGCTGCGCTTCGTTTTCCAGGCTGCCGATAAGGTCGGTCAGCTTCTGCTTTTCGATCAGCGCCGCACGGGCCAGATCCTCTTTCTCTTTACGCAGCGCCAGTTCGGCTTTTTCCTGCCATTCCGCCTGCTGGGCAACGGCCTGTTCAATACGACGGCTCAGCTGTTTCTTTTCAGCCAACGCCCGCGCCGAGGTCGAACGGACTTCAACCAGCGTGTCTTCCATCTCCTGGATCATCAGCCGAACCAGCTTCTGCGGATCTTCCGCTTTCTCCAGCAGAGAGTTAATGTTGGCGTTCACGATGTCGGCAAAACGAGAAAAAATACCCATAATTTCAATCCTCATAGTTCTGGTATCAGGCACCGGCCTGTGCCATGACTAATACAAATGCCGTGCCAAGTTTTTATCTTATTGATTTTAATGGAAGTGGTTGTTATCCGGCCAGCGCATTGCTAAAGTGACCTGGTGAATCACACTACTAAATGGCGAAATTCATCATGGCGGATTACAAGGACAACCTGCTCGGCGAGGCCAATAGCTTTCTTGAGGTGCTGGAGCAGGTCTCAAGACTGGCGCCGCTCGATAAACCGGTGCTGGTGATTGGCGAGCGCGGAACCGGCAAGGAGCTGATTGCCAGCCGTCTGCACTTCCTCTCTTCCCGCTGGCAGGGGCCGTTTATCTCCCTGAACTGCGCGGCGCTCAATGAAAATCTGCTCGATTCGGAGCTGTTCGGGCATGAGGCCGGCGCCTTTACGGGGGCCAGTAAACGTCACCCGGGGCGCTTCGAGCGCGCCGACGGCGGTACCCTGTTTCTCGATGAGCTGGCCACCGCGCCGATGCTGGTACAGGAAAAACTGCTGCGCGTGATTGAGTATGGCGAACTGGAGCGCGTCGGCGGCAGCCAGCCGCTGCAGGTTAACGTCCGCCTGGTGTGCGCGACCAACGCCGATCTGCCGCAAATGGTGGAAGATGGGCTCTTTCGCGCCGACCTTCTCGACCGTCTGGCCTTTGATGTGGTGCAGCTGCCGCCGCTGCGCGAGCGCCAGAGCGACATCATGCTGCTCGCCACCCAGTTTGCTATCCAGATGTGCCGCGAGCTCGGACTGCCGCTGTTTCCCGGCTTTAGCGAACGCGCCGCCATGACGCTGCAGAACTACCGCTGGCCGGGGAATATCCGTGAATTAAAAAACGTGGTTGAACGCTCGGTCTACCGCCACGGCAGCAGCGAGCGCGAGCTGGATAATATTATTATTAACCCCTTCCGCCAGCAGCACGCGGCAACGCCCGTCGAAGTGGAGAAGACGCCTGGCCCCACGCTGCCGCTCGATTTGCGCGCTTTCCAGCAGGAGCAAGAAAAAAGCCTGCTCGAGAGAAGCCTCGAACAGGCGAAGTACAATCAAAAGCAGGCGGCCGAACTGCTGGGGCTAACCTACCACCAGCTGCGGGCGCTGCTGAAAAAACATCAGCTTTGACCTGTACGCGGAAGCAGCAGCGCGCTCACCGCCATTGAACCCAGGCAGAGCGCGGCGTTAAACCACAGCGCATACTGCGCCGCGCTGGCCATGCCGAGCGGTAAAAACAGCGCAAAAAGTGACGCTGTCACCGCAATACCCATCGCTCCGCCGAGCGAACTGCCCATCTTATAGATCCCCGAGGCCACGCCTACCTTATTCTCAGGAGCGTTAACCACCGCGGTGTCCGTTGACGGGGTGGCGTAGCAGCCCAGGCCGAAGCCAAACAGCACGTTGCTGAAAAAGACCGTGACGATATAGGTCGATTTATCGAGGAAGGTGCAGGAGATAAGAAGAATACCGACCGCGGTAAAGACCGGGCCGCTCATCATCGGCAAACGCGCGCCGTAGCGTTGCAGCAGCTTCTCGCCCACCCGAATCATCGCCAGCACGGTAACCAGATAGCCGAGCGTCATCATTCCGCTCTCCAGCGGGCTCAGATGATGCCCCTGCTGGAGCCAGATGCTGGCAATCATCATCGTACCGATGGCGCCGTTGAGCATAAAGTTCGACAACACCGCGGCGCTGAAGGCCCGATTGCGAAACAGCGCGAAATCAATCAGCGCCGCGTCGCCCTTACGCTGGCCGCTGCGGATAAAAAACAGCCCCGATGCCAGCGCGCCGGCCAGCATCGCCAGCGAGGTTGCGCTGGTCCAGCCCCAGCCGTGGCCTTTGCTGATAAACAGATTTAGCAGCACCAGCGCAAGGATCAGGCTGAGCAGGCCGCTGATGTCCAGCTTATGCTGCTGCGCGCTGGCGCTGCGGCTTTCCGGCGTACCGCGCAGCAAAAACAGCGCCGCCAGCGCTACCGCGATGGAGAAAACAAAGATCCAGCGCCAGCCCAGACCGGTGGCGATCGCCCCGCCGACAAACGAGCACAGACCGCTGCCGCCCCACGAGCCGATGACCCAGAAGCTGACCGCCCGCTGGCGCGCTTTGCCTTCATACCAGGTTTTAATTAACGCCAGCGTCGCCGGCATTATGCAGGCGGCCGACAGCCCCTGTAAAACGCGCCCGGCCAGGAACAGCGCGGGTCCCTGAGAGAGCACCAGCATTGCGCTACCGACAATGCTGAGGATCAGGCCCAGGGTAGTCATGCGCATGCGGCCGAATTTATCCGCCAGCCCGCCGCTGGCGACCACGAAGCAGCCGCTGAATAAGGCGCTCAGGCTCACCGCCAGGGTCAGGGTTTCCAGCGAAATATCGAGGCTGCTCTTCATCGCCGGAACCACGTTAATCACCGACTGGGCAAACAGCCAGAAGGTCAGAACGCTCAATACAATACCCGCCAGCAGACGATCGGTGCCGACGAACTGCGCTTCGCTTAGCGATACAGAACTCATAGCAGGGTCCTCTTCGTTGCGGACATTAACACAAATAGTGTTCCGTCAGGGCGCACCACAGCGCGGCGCCTTTCAGCAACAGCGCATCGTTGAAGTCGTATCCCGGGTTATGCACCATGCAGCGATCCGCTTCGTCCCCGGCCCCGATGGTGAAATAGCAGCCGTTCGGATTGCGCTCGAGCATAAAAGCAAAATCTTCGCTGCCCATAAACGGCTTCACCTCGCCGACCTGCGCCTCGCCAAACAGCGCGGTCGCCACCGTGCGGACCATCTCATTGGCAGCCGGATCGTTCCTTAAAACCGGGCTGCCGTTAACGTGGGTTAAGGCGGCGCTGGCGTTAAAGCTCTCGGCCTGAGCAACGGCGATATCGTGAATGCGCTGCAGGACGGTCTCGCGAACCTGTTCGTTTAAGGTGCGCACCGTGAGCTTCATTAACACCTTGTCGTTGATAATGTTCGGGGCGTGCCCGGCCTGAATGCTGCCCACGGTCACGACCGCTGGTTCAAACGGCGTGATGTTTCGGGAAACAATGGATTGCAGCGCCAGGGTGATATGACAGGCAACCAGCGTGGCGTCGACGGTATGCTCCGGTACCGCGCCGTGTCCGCCCACCCCTTTGACTTCAATATGGAGAGTGTCCGAGGAAGCCATCATCGCCCCATCGCGCAGGCCAATCCTGCCTAACGGCTGCCCCGGCATATTATGCAGGCCAAAAATGGCATCGCAGGGGAACTGGTCAAACAGGCCGTCTTCCAGCATGACCCGACCGCCGTAGAGCAACTCCTCGGCAGGCTGAAAAATAAGCTGCAGGGTGCCGTTAAACTGCCGGGTGCGCGCCAGATATTCCGCGGCGTACAATAGCGTGGTGGTATGGCCATCGTGGCCGCAGCCGTGAAAACGACCGTCGACCCGGCTGGCCCACGCTTTGCCGCTCATCTCCTGCATCGGCAGCGCGTCCATATCCGCCCGTAGCCCCAACCGTTTTTTACCCTCGCCGACGCGTAAAGTACCGACCACGCCGGTGCCCGCCAGACCGCGGTGAACCTGATAGCCCCATTCGCCGAGCAGGCGGGCAACCTCTTCGCTGGTTTTATGCTCTTCAAAACCAATTTCCGGCTGCTGATGGAAGCGGCGGCGAAGCGCGACAAACTGCGCCTCGTTAACCTGTAATGCCTCAATAATCGGGTGTGTCATTTTTATTATTCCTGTGTTGTGTTTGCACGACACTTTCGAGTTTATGCATCCCTGTTGGCTTTAAAATGCGATTTTTTGTTTTATAGTGACGGATTATTAATGAGTGTTTTTCATACAAAACGGTTATGACAAAAAATGACGTGCTGTTTTTTGTCTTCAGGAGGCGACGGTGGAGCATCATTCAGGCGACTTTCAGGTTGTGGTTCGCGATATCCGGCAGCTGAGCCAGCAGGAAAACGATGCTCTGACGCTGCTATGGCTGCTTGAGGGCAGCGTCGAACTCCGCGATGGCGAGACGGGTCGGTACCTGCAGGCCGATGAACTGGCGATAGTGAATCGTCATCGCCGCTGGAGCCTGCACAGCAAGACGGCGAACGTCGTGATGGCGCTGTCGCTGAACGCCGGATGGCTGACCCGCCTCGACGGCGATTTTTTTGCCTCCGCCTACCAGAGCAGCAGCGAAACCCGCGATGCCGAAGACACCCTGCGCTACCTGATGCGCCAGCTGCTGGTCCTCGGTCTGGTCAATCCGCAGGCCCACTACCGGCTGGAGGCCAACCGCTGGCTTAGCGAAATTGCTCTCCTGCTGGCGTCACGCTTCAGCCGTCCCCTCACCGCCCAGGCGCCTCGCGGAGCCGAACGCTGGAGCCAGCGAATTAACAGAGTGGTGGCGCGAATCGACGCCAACTATCAACGGCGCCTGTCGCTGCAGGAGATAGCCGCCGCGGAGTTTGTTTCTGAGGCCTGGCTCTCGCGTCTGTTCCGCAAAGAGGTGGGCGTCAGCTTTATGCAGTACATCACCGGGCTGCGCCTGCGCAAAGCCGCGGAGCAGCTGACGACGACGCGTCAATCGATACAGCAGATCGCTCAGCAGCAGGGCTTTGCCAGCAGCCGGGTGATGAGCGACCTGTTTAAACGCGAGCACGGCCTGACGCCGCGCCAGTTCCGCCAGCAGCACCCGCAGACGGCGGTCGAATCTCTCCGCCCGCACCCACAGCAGACCGAGCGATGGCAGCCGGTGTCAATCGATCGGCTGTACGCCCGGCTCAACGCGCCGCAAACCTACGGTCTGGATAGCCCGCCGCTGCGGCTCAGCCCCCAACAAACCCGCCATCTCGATGTTCGCGAACTCCCGGCGCGCGGCGCGCCGCTGCGTCACACCCGAATAGTGATTACCGTTCGCGAACTGGACGATCTGCTGCGCGAGGATGTCCGCCGCGAACTGGAACAGCTGCACGACGCGCTGCCGATATTCGCCATCGATATTCACGATCCGTTTCTCAGCAGCCGCCTGTTCGGCACCGGCTGGGACGATCCGCAAATGGCCGGGTATGCCTGCTGGTATAACCTGCAGCGCATTTTTAGCTGGCTGGCGACCCAGGGCTTGGCGGTGATACTGCATACCGGGCTCACCACCCGCGGCGACCTGCTGCAACGTTTCCTCTCTCTGTCCGCTAACCATTTTCCGCCGGCAACCCTCGCCAGCTGGCACTTCGTCTGGCACTGGTCCCCTCAGGCCAGCGACGAGGCCCGCCAGCACGCCTGGCGGCAACAAAAGGCGATCCTGCAGAGGCTATCGCCGCAGTCGGCGCTGGGGATCTGGCACCGTTTTCCTCAGCAGGTGGAGGACGATCCCCTTCTGCGTTCACCGCTGCTGGTCGAGGCGGATTTTCTGGCCTGCCAGGCCGATGCTAATGAACTGCTGGATCTCGCGCAGGTGGATAGCCAGAAACTGGCCGCCAGCGAAAACTATCCGGTACACAAATTGCGCAAACTTCATAGCGCGCTGCGCCAGCGGCAGCTCCTGCTGCCGCTTTGGCTGCTCTCGTGGAATACCCTCACCGGCGATACCCGCGATACCAACGGCCGTTTCTTTCGCGGCGCGCTGCTGATGGATAATCTGCTGGGACTGGCGGATCAGGTTTGGCTCGCGGGGTTCTGGCTGAATTCAGGGCTGCAGGGGGAAGCCCGCGCCAACGGCAAGCTGGATACTTCCAGCCTGGCGCTGCACTATCTCCACGGTCTACCGCGACCGGTCTACTGGGTGCTATGGCTGTGGCGCAGGCTGCGGGGCGAGGTGGTGATCAACGACAAGAACTTGCTGCTGCTGCGCCATAAAGGCCATTATCAGCTACTGCTGCGCAATACGGTGGTTTTCAATCCCTGGCTTTCCAGCGAGGAGGCGTTTATCCAGCGCTTTAGTCAGCCCTGGAGCGTGCGCCTGCTCGGCCTTGAAGGACGCTGGCGAATCAAACATCATCTGTTCGATCGGCACCATGGCGCGCTCTTCCCGCTGTTTGAGGCCTTTCGCAGCCAAAGCGGGCCTGACGATGAGGACTATCGCTGGCTGATGCACAGAGCGCGTCCAGCGCTGCGCGTCAGTGAAGAGACGCCGGATAGCGACCGCTGGCAGCTTGTCGATTCGCTGGAGAGCAATGCGCTGGCGCTTTATGAATTCACGCCGCTCGGCGATTGAAAAGTGACAGCGTCACTACCCTGCTTCTTTCTGCAAGCGGCCTGTGCCGTGAAAAATAGCTTTTGCTTGCGCGGCAGCCCGTTCGCATGGGGTTAAAAAATTGTAACTAGCAAGATATCCTCATGTGAACTATCATCAGCGCATCATGACTCAATGGACTGAAAATAAAGATGATTCCGGTTAATCCTTCAACGCTCGGCCGCTATGCGGCGCACGTCAGCCTGGTCCATACCATGAAAAGCCACCGCGCGCCGGCGCTCTCGGTCATGATGATCTTTTCGGACCTGCTTATCCGCTCAACCGAAGATGCATATCGTCAACAGGGCTGGACAATTACGCCGCAAAACAGCGGCCTGGTACTGCGTACTTATGTTGCCCACCATCACGATGGCGAAAAGCTGGAAATTAATCCCAAAGATTACATCGCCCGCTATAACCGACTCCTTCCCCTGTAGCGCCTCGACCGCCAGCCAGCCGTACAGCCACGGCTGGCTGGAGAAACCGCCAATAAAAAGATACCATGTGGCGGATATCGGGGCTTCGACGCAAATAAGCGCCATGCTCAATACCCATAGCTTCCTCAAGCCGTGCGGCAGATGAATCGAAAATACGCTTTGCTCAACCCCTCGCTTGCCTGATGACAAACGTCGGATGATTTACGAGGTATACTCGAAGTTAATAAGCAGTATGAATTTGAATCAGTTGGTCAAATAACCGACGCAGCCCTCGCTTATATTATCTCCATGAGCAATAAGGTGGTGGTAAATGTTATTTAATATTAATAAGATAGAGCCTTGCTCTATAATCAAAAAGAAACTATGCGCCTGAAATTGTCTTCTCTCCTGGCAGCGGTATGTATGCTGTACGGGCAAGCTTTTGCCGCGCCAGCGCTGCCTGCGCACGCGGATATTCGCGATAGCGGCTTCGTTTATTGCGTGAGCGGTCAGGTCAACACCTTCAACCCGCAAAAGGTCAGCAGCGGCCTGATTGTCGATACCCTGGCCGCCCAGCTCTATGACCGGTTGCTTGACGTCGACCCCTATACTTATCGCCTGGTTCCCGAACTGGCAGAAAGCTGGGAGGTGCTGGACAACGGCGCAACCTACCGCTTCCACCTGCGCAACAACGTGCCTTTTCAGACCACCGCCTGGTTCAAACCGACCCGTAATTTTAATGCCGATGACGTCATTTTCACCTTTGGCCGCATTTTTAATCGCGACCACCCGTGGCACAACGTTAACGGCAGCAGCTTTCCCTATTTCGATAGCTTACAGTTTGCCGACAGCGTGGAAAGCGTGCGTAAGCTGGATAGTCATACCGTCGAGTTTCGCCTCAAACGCCCGGACGCCTCGTTCCTGTGGCATCTGGCCACCCACTACGCCTCGGTGATGTCGGCAGAGTATGCCGCGAAGCTGGCGCAGAACGATCGCCAGGAACTGATCGACCGGCAACCGGTCGGCACCGGTCCGTTCCAGTTGGAGGAGTATCGCAGCGGTCAGTACATTCGCCTGCAGCGCCATCCGGCCTACTGGCGCGGTAAACCGCTGATGCCGCAGGTGGTGGTCGACCTCGGCTCCGGCGGCACCGGCCGCTTGTCAAAACTGCTGACCGGCGAGTGCGACGTGCTGGCCTGGCCCGCCGCAAGCCAGCTCTCTATTTTGCGTGACGACCCGCGTCTGCGCCTGACCCTGCGCCCGGGAATGAACATCGCCTGGCTGGCGTTTAACACCGCTAAGCCGCCGCTCGATAATCCTGAGGTGCGCCATGCGCTGGCGCTGGCCATCAATAATCAGCGCCTGATGCAGTCGATCTACTACGGCACCGCGGAAACCGCCGCGTCTATGCTGCCTCGCGCCTCCTGGGCCTACGATAACGACGCCAGGATCACCGAATATAACCCCGCGGAAGCCCGAGCCCGGCTGAAAGCCCTGGGGCTGGAAAATCTAACGCTTAAGCTGTGGGTGCCAACCAGCTCGCAGGCCTGGAACCCCAGCCCGCTGAAAACCGCCGAGCTTATTCAGGCGGATATGGCGCAAATTGGCGTGAAGGTGATTATTGTGCCGGTAGAAGGTCGCTTCCAGGAGGCCAGATTAATGGATATGAGTCATGACCTGACGCTGTCCGGCTGGGCAACGGACAGTAACGATCCGGACAGCTTTTTCCGTCCGCTTTTGAGCTGCGCGGCGATTACCTCACAAACCAACTATGCTCACTGGTGTCATCGCGAATTCGACGAGGTGCTGCAAAAGGCGCTCACTTCACAGCAGCTGGCCTCGCGCATTGAGGCCTATAAAGAGGCGCAGCGTATTCTTGCCAATGAACTGCCGGTGCTGCCGCTGGCCTCCTCCCTGCGTTTGCAGGCCTATCGTTACGACATGAAAGGCCTGGTGCTGAGCCCGTTTGGCAACGCCTCTTTCGCAGGCGTCTCGCGGGAAAAAGAAGACGAGGTGAAAAAACCATGATTATTTTTACTCTGCGTCGCCTGCTGCTGCTGCTGATTACCCTCTTCCTGCTGACCTTTGTCGGTTTTAGCCTGAGCTATTTTACGCCCCACGCGCCGCTGCAGGGCGCCTCGCTGTGGAACGCCTGGCTATTCTGGTTTGAGGGCGTGCTGCACTGGGATTTTGGCGTTTCCAGCATCAACGGTCAGCTGATTTCCGAGCAGCTTAAAGAGGTCTTTCCCGCCACCATGGAGCTCTGTATCCTCGCCTTCGGCTTCGCGCTGGTGATCGGGATCCCCGTCGGTATGCTGGCGGGCATTATGCGCAACAAATGGCAAGATACCCTGATCAGCGCCCTGGCGCTGCTGGGCTTTTCGATTCCCGTCTTCTGGCTGGCGCTGCTGCTGACCCTGTTTTTCTCCCTTACCCTGGGCTGGTTTCCGGTCTCCGGGCGCTTCGATCTGCTGTATGAAGTGAAATCGGTCACCGGCTTTGCGCTGATCGACGCATGGCTATCCGACTCCCCGTGGCGCCATGAAATGATCGTCAGCGCGGCGCGCCACATGGTGCTGCCGGTGCTAACCCTGGCGGTAGCGCCGACGACGGAAGTGATCCGTTTGATGCGTATCAGCACCAGCGAAGTATACGACACCAACTATGTCAAAGCCGCCGCCACCCGCGGCGTATCGCGGCGGACGATTTTACACCGCCACGTCCTGCACAACGCCCTGCCGCCGGTGATCCCGCGCCTGGGACTCCAGTTTTCCACCATGCTAACGCTGGCGATGATTACCGAAATGGTCTTTAGCTGGCCGGGGCTGGGCCGCTGGCTGATTAACGCGATTCGCCAACAGGACTACGCCGCGATTTCCGCGGGCGTGATGGTCATCGGCGCGCTGGTAATTATTGTGAACGTGATATCCGATATTCTGGGTGCTATGGCTAACCCACTGAAACATAAGGAATGGTATGCCCTACGATAGCGTCTATCTGGAGAAGCGCCCGCCGGGTGCGCTGCGCACCGTATGGCGAAAATTCTACGGCGATACGACCGCCATGATCGGCCTGTACGGCTGTGCGGCGCTGGCGCTGCTGTGCGTTTTCGGCGGCTGGTTCGCTCCTTACGGCATCGACCAGCAGTTTCTCGGCTACCAGCTGCTGCCGCCGTCCTGGTCGCGGTACGGCGAAGTGTCGTTCTTTCTCGGTACCGACGATCTCGGTCGCGACGTCCTGAGCCGCCTGCTGAGCGGCGCGGCGCCGACGGTCGGCGGCGCGTTTGTGGTGACGCTGGGCGCCGCCCTGCTGGGACTGGTGCTTGGCGTGATTGCCGGTTCTACCCACGGCCTGCGGTCTGCGGTGATGAACCATATTCTTGACACGCTGCTGTCGATCCCGTCGCTGCTGCTGGCCATTATCGTGGTCGCCTTCGCCGGGCCGCACCTCAGCCACGCGATGTTCGCCGTCTGGCTGGCGCTTCTGCCGCGGATGGTGCGTTCGGTCTACAGCATGGTGCATGACGAACTGGAAAAAGAGTACGTTATCGCCGCCCGCCTTGACGGGGCCTCGACGCTGAATATTTTATGGTTCGCGGTGCTGCCGAATATTACCTCAGGCCTGGTCACCGAGATCACCCGCGCGCTGTCGATGGCGATCCTGGATATCGCTGCGCTGGGCTTCCTCGATCTCGGCGCTCAACTGCCTTCCCCCGAATGGGGAGCGATGCTCGGCGACGCGCTGGAGCTGATTTACGTGGCGCCGTGGACGGTGATGCTGCCGGGTGCGGCAATCATGATAAGCGTCCTGCTGGTTAATCTGCTGGGCGACGGGATCCGCCGCGCCATCATCGCCGGGGTGGAATAATGCCATTACTCGACATCCGTAATTTAACCATTGAATTCAAGACCAACGAAGGCTGGGTGAAAGCCGTCGATCGCGTCAGCCTGACTCTCGCCGAGGGGGAAATACGCGGCCTCGTCGGGGAGTCCGGCTCCGGCAAAAGCTTAATAGCTAAAGCGATATGCGGCGTCACCAAGGACAACTGGCGGGTAACCGCCGACCGCATGCGCTTCGACGACATCGATCTGCTGCGTCTCTCGGTGCGCGAGCGGCGTAAGCTGGTGGGCCACAACGTCTCAATGATTTTTCAGGAGCCGCAATCCTGTCTCGACCCTTCCGAACGGATCGGCCAGCAATTAACGCAGAATATTCCCGGCTGGACCTTTAAAGGCCGCTGGTGGCAGCGTTTTGGCTGGCGCAAGCGGCGCGCCATTGAGCTCCTGCACCGCGTGGGGATCAAAGACCATAAAGATGCGATGCGCAGCTTCCCCTACGAGCTGACGGACGGAGAGTGCCAGAAGGTCATGATCGCCATCGCGCTGGCTAACCAGCCGCGGCTGCTGATCGCCGATGAGCCGACTAACGCCATGGAGCCGACAACGCAGGCGCAAATCATCCGCCTGCTGACGCGGCTGAACCAAAACAACAACACCACCATTTTGCTGATCAGTCATGATATGCAGATGCTCAGTAAATGGGCGGACAAAATCAACGTGATGTACTGCGGGCAGACGGTGGAAACCGCGCCGAGCGAAGAGCTGGTGACAATTCCGCACCATCCCTATACCCAGGCGCTGATTCGGGCGATTCCCGATTTCGGCAGCGCCATGCCGCACAAGAGTCGGCTCAACACCTTGCCGGGGGCGATCCCCTTGCTCGAACAGCTGCCCATCGGCTGCCGGCTCGGGCCGCGCTGCCCCTATGCCCAGCGCGAATGTATCGAAACGCCCCGGCTGGTGGGCGCCCGTAACCACCTCTATGCCTGTCATTTCCCGCTGAACATGGAGAAAGAGTGAAATGGTCGAAACATTGCTTGAAGTGCGCAATCTGAGTAAGACCTTTCGCTACCGCACCGGCTGGTTTCATCGGCAAACGGTGGAGGCGGTTAAGCCGTTAAGCTTTACCCTGCGCGAGCGCCAGACGCTGGCGATTATCGGCGAGAACGGCTCCGGCAAGTCAACGCTGGCAAAAATGCTCGCCGGAATGGTCGAGCCCAGCACCGGCGAACTGCTGATTGACGATCGCCCGCTGGCGTTTGGCGATTACTCTTTCCGCAGCCAGAAGATTCGCATGATCTTTCAGGATCCGTCGACCTCGCTCAATCCGCGGCAGCGTATTTCGCAAATCCTCGATTTTCCGCTGCGTCTGAACACTGACCTTGAACCCGAGGCGCGGCAGAAGCAGATTATCGAAACGTTGCGAATGGTTGGCCTGCTGCCGGACCACGTCAGCTACTACCCGCATATGCTGGCGCCGGGGCAGAAACAGCGTCTGGGCCTGGCGCGCGCGCTGATCCTGCGTCCGAAGGTCATCGTCTGCGATGAAGCGCTGGCGTCGCTGGATATGTCAATGCGCTCGCAACTGATAAACCTGATGCTGGAGCTGCAGGAAAAACAGGGTATCTCCTACATATACGTGACTCAGCATCTGGGCATGATGAAGCACATCAGCGATCAGGTGCTGGTGATGCATCAGGGCGAAGTGGTCGAACGCGGCAGCACCGCCGACGTTCTGGCGTCTCCGCTGCACGAGCTGACAAAACGCCTGATTGCCGGCCATTTCGGCGAGGCGCTGACTGCCGATGCCTGGCGTAAAGACGGTAAATAAACCGAGGCGTAATTTGCACGGGGCTAGCGCCAGGTCGCCGTCATATCCGATGGTATACTCTTGTATACGCGGTAGCCAAAGCGCGATATGACGTGGCGAATGGCTGAAAAATATCGTGACACAAGGGGTCGTCAGTGGGATATAATTCCCGGCTAAATTTGAGTTATTTTGAAATAACAATGCTAACCAAATGATTGTTAAAGTAAAAATACGCAATAACGATAAGGATTAAAAGCTATGGGTTTTCTTTCCGGTAAGCGCATTCTGTTGACTGGCCTTGCCAGCAAACTGTCCATCGCCTACGGCATCGCGCAAGCCATGCACCGTGAAGGGGCTGAACTGGCGTTCACCTATCAGAACGAAAAACTGAAAGGTCGTGTGGAAGAATTTGCCGCCGCGCTGGGCTCTAATATCGTCCTGCCGTGCGATGTCGCGGAAGATGAGAGCATCGAGTCTCTGTTCACCGAGCTGGCAAAAGTGTGGCCGAAGTTCGACGGTTTCGTTCACTCTATCGGCTTTGCGCCGGCAGACCAGCTGGACGGCGACTACGTTAACGCGGTCACTCGTGAAGGTTTCAAAATTGCTCACGATATCAGCGCCTACAGCTTTGTGGCGATGGCGAAAGCCTGCCGCGGTATGCTGAACCCGGGCTCCGCCCTGCTGACGCTCTCCTACCTGGGCGCAGAGCGCGCCATCCCGAACTACAACGTGATGGGTCTGGCGAAAGCCTCTCTTGAAGCTAACGTGCGCTACATGGCGAACGCCATGGGCCCGGAAGGCGTTCGCGTTAACGCCATCTCTGCCGGTCCGATCCGTACCCTGGCGGCTTCCGGTATTAAAGATTTCCGTAAGATGCTGGCGCACTGCGAAGCGGTCACCCCGATCCGTCGCACCGTCACCACTGAAGACGTGGGCAACAGCGCAGCATTCCTGTGCTCCGACCTGTCTGCCGGCATCTCCGGCGAAGTCGTTCACGTTGACGGCGGCTTCAGCATCGCCGCCATGAACGAGCTGGAACTGAAATAAGTTCGTTACCCTCCTCGCGCCCGCGAGGAGGGGTATTTCCCCCGCGCTTTCCTTCTGTTATTCCAATCCGCTATTTGTTAGCACGGATCAATATTTTCTCCCGCTCCAGGGTTAAGCCAGGATAGTTCCGCATAGCATGACCGCGAAACGGCGGTTTGCCACATACCGAACAAGGAACGCCCATGGAGCAACGCCGCGTTAACGGCAAAAACCACTGGTATCATGAGACCCAGTCAACAATCTGCCCGGTGGATGTATTGCCGCTCGTCCCTGAAGCCGCCCATGTCGAAGATCGTTTTCTACTCGATCTGACTCTCCCCCGGGAGCTGCTCGAGGCGCATGCGCGCTGGCTTACGCCGGCCCGTCGGCTGGCAGATGCCCTCTTTCCCGCGTCAGTGACGGTTAACCGTCTACAGACATTTAGCGCCTATGACCGGCTAAGTACGGCGCTGACCGTCGCCCAGGTTTATGGCGTACAGCGCCTGTGTAATCACTACGCCGCTCGCCTGGCGCCGCTTCCCGGCCCGGACTCCTCGCGTGAGAGCAACCGTCGTCTGGCGCAAATTACCCAGTATGCGCGTCAGCTCGCGAGCTCTCCTTCGCTGATCAACGCGCTCGCCCGCAGCCAGCTGGACGAAGTCGGCCTGACCAGTCGCGATATTATCCTTATCAATCAGATTATTGGCTTTATCAGCTTCCAGGCCCGCGCTATCGCCGCCTTCCATGCCGCGCTGGATTACCCGGTGCGCTGGATCCCCGGCATGCCGCAGCAGGAAGATGCCCCGGAAGCGCTTTTCGTCACGAGGGAGAGTGACTGGCAGCCTGGACTTGACGACGCAGACTTACGCTATGCCGACGATGAGCGCCAGTCTCTTTTAGCGAACTGGCGAAAACATCCGGGCCTGTTTGAACTGGCCCCGCTGCTGGCGGCTCAGGAACCTCCTCTGGCTCTGCTGGAACAGCTCCTGACCCACCTCAGCGATCGGCAACCGTTCGCCGCGCAGGTGGCACTGATCGCTGCGCGAATTAATGGCAGCATCAGTTGCTTTAACGCGTGGGCCTCGCGATGTCCAGATTTAGCCGATCTCACGGACGCTTTGCGTGGTAATGAATCCGGCGTCCAGCCATGGGGAGACAACCCGTCAATGGAACGCCAGCTTCTACAATCCGTACAGCTTTTGACCCGCGCGCCCGACCGTTTCAGCGCCGCCCAGCTAACTCCCCTCACTGATTACGGGCTTTCCCGTAGCGCGGCTATCGATCTACTCGCCTGGTGCGGGCTGTGCGGTTGGATGAATCGGCTGAAAATCGCCCTCGGGAATGTACGTCAGGAGACGTAAAATGCTGAAACAGCGCTTGCTGCGGCAGGCATATTCGCGTAAAAATGTCAGCCGCTCTTTTAGCCACGAAAATACGAAATTATGTTTCAGGACAACCCGCTGCTAGCGCAGCTTAAACAGCAACTGCATTCCCAGACTCCGCGCGTTGAAGGGGTCGTTAAGGGGACGGAAAAAGGATTTGGCTTCCTCGAAGTCGACTCGCAGAAAAGCTATTTCATTCCGCCGCCGCAAATGAAAAAAGTGATGCATGGCGATCGTATTATCGCCGTGGTCAATACTGAAAAGGAACGCGAAAGCGCTGAGCCTGAAGAACTGGTTGAGCCGTTCCTGACGCGTTTTGTCGGCAAAGTTCATAAGAAAGACGATCGTCTTTCCATCGTTCCTGACCATCCGCTGCTGAAAGATGCCATTCCTTGCCGCGCCGCGCGCGGCGTAGAGCATGATTTTAAAGAGGGTGACTGGGCCGTTGCCGAAATGCGCCGTCATCCGCTGAAAGGCGACCGCGGTTTCTACGCTGAGCTCACCCAGTACATTACCTACGGCGACGATCATTTCGTTCCATGGTGGGTCACCCTGGCGCGTCATAATCTGGAAAAAGAAGCGCCGGACGGCGTGGCGACCGAGATGCTTGATGAAGGTCTGGAACGCCGTGATTTAACGGCCCTGGCTTTCGTGACCATCGACAGCGCCAGCACCGAAGATATGGACGATGCGCTGTACGTTGAGCAAACCGCTGACGGCAAGCTGCATCTGACCGTCGCTATCGCCGATCCGACCGCGTGGATTGCCGAAGGCAGCAAGCTGGACAACGCGGCGAAAATTCGCGCCTTTACTAACTATCTGCCGGGCTTCAACATTCCGATGCTGCCGCGCGAGCTCTCGGACGACCTCTGCTCTCTGCGCCCCAACGAGGTTCGCCCGGTTCTGGCCTGCCGCATGATCCTCGCGGATGACGGCGCCATCGAAGATGATATTCAGTTCTTCGCGGCGACCATCGAGTCGAAAGCGAAGCTGGCCTACGATGATGTTTCCGACTGGCTGGAAAATAACGGTGGCTGGCAGCCGGGAAGCGAGACTATCGCCCAGCAAATTAAGCTGCTGCAGGAGGCCTGCCTGCGTCGTAGCGAATGGCGTAAAAACCACGCGCTGGTATTCAAGGACCGCCCGGATTACCGCTTTGTGCTTGGCGACAAGGGTGAAGTGCTGGATATCGTCGCCGAACCGCGTCGTATCGCCAACCGCATCGTTGAAGAGTCAATGATTGCCGCCAACATCTGTGCCGCCCGCGTGCTGCGCGACAAACTCGGTTTCGGCGTTTATAACGTCCACACCGGTTTCGATCCGGCCAACACCGAGCAGCTCGCGGCCTTACTGAAGACTCACGATGTGCACGTTGACCCGGTGGAAGTGCTGACGCTGGAAGGCTTCTGCAAGCTGCGTCGCGAGCTGGACGCGCAGCCGTCTGGTTTCCTCGATAGCCGTATTCGTCGCTTCCAGTCGTTTGCGGAAATCAGCACCGAGCCGGGTCCGCACTTCGGCCTGGGTCTTGAGGCCTATGCGACCTGGACTTCCCCGATCCGTAAGTACGGCGATATGATTAACCATCGTCTGCTGAAAGCGATTATCAAAGGGGAAGCGATCTCCCGTCCGCAGGATGACGTTGCGATCCAAATGGCTGAACGCCGTCGCCTCAACCGCATGGCGGAGCGCGATGTTGGAGACTGGCTGTACGCCCGCTATCTGAATCCGCAGGCCGGCACCACTACCCGGTTTGCAGCTGAGATTATCGATGTCAGCCGCGGCGGCATGCGCGTGCGTCTGGTTGATAACGGCGCGGTTGCCTTTATCCCGGCGCCGTTCCTTCACGCCGTGCGCGATGAACTGGTGTGCAGCCAGGAAAACGGCACCGTGCAGATCAAAGGCGAAGTCGTCTACAAAGTCACGGATGTTATCGACGTCACGATTGCCGAAGTGCGCATGGAAACCCGTAGCGTGATTGCGCGTCCAGCCGCCTGATAGTTCACCTGTGCGGCTCCCTTATATGGAGCCGCATTTTAGCCCTTCCCGTTGTTTTTCTGCGCGTTGCCCACGAATCATTGTAGATGAGTTAGTTTGTGCGTTTTTTTCGCTTCTCTTTTTCATCCGTTTTTAGCATCATTGATTTTATTCACATTTGTAACCAGGATAACGCCATGTCAGATCTGAATGCCCGCCTGCTCGCCCAACGAATCGATACCGTGCTGGATATTCTGGTTGCCGGGGATTATCACTCCGCAATCCATAATCTGGAAATTCTGAAAGCTGAACTGCAGGCGCTTTCCAGCGACGAGCAGGAAAATAAACCCGGTCAGCCTAAAGCGCCGTGGGAAATTTGATAATCTTCATCGTCGCCATCGGCCATCCAGGGCCGATCGCGCCCAAATAGCCCTTAACTGCGAAGTTGCTATGAACGCCCGACAACAAAGTATTTTGCAAATGGTCATCGATAAAGGCCGTATGAGCGTGGCCGATCTCGCGAAGATGACCGGTGTCTCTGAAGTCACCATTCGCCAGGATCTGAATTCACTCGAGAAACAGAGCTACCTGCGGCGTACCCACGGCTTCGCCGTTCCGCTGGATAGTGAAGATGTGGAAACCCGCATGATGACCAACTTCGCCATTAAGCGAGAGCTGGCTGCGCGGGCCGCTACGCTCGTTTCGTCCGGGGAAACGGTGTTTATCGAAAACGGGAGCTGCAACGCCCTGCTCGCCCGTACGCTTGCCGAACGCGGCGATATCACTATCATCACCGTCAGCAGCTATATTGCGCATCTGCTGAAAGAGACGCCCGGAGAAGTCATCCTGCTGGGCGGGATCTATCAAAAGCGCAGTGAAAGCATGGTGGGTCCGCTAACCCGCCAGTTTATTCAGCAGGTCCACTTCAGCAAGGCCTTTATTGGCATTGACGGCTGGCAGGCTGAAACCGGATTTACCGGACGGGATATGATGCGTGCTGACGTGGTCAACGCGGTGCTTGAAAAGGGCTGTGAAGCGATTGTGCTGAGCGATAGCTCGAAATTCAACGTGGTTCATCCCTATCCGCTCGGCCCGATAGGGCGCTTCAACCGCATTATCACCGATGATAATCTCAATGATGCCGTGCGCAACCAGTTAACCCAGTGCGGTTTAGCCGTCGATATCGTTAACCATCCCTGATCCTTATTTCTGCCTTACCGCCGCTTTGCCGGGCTCTCCCCGGCATCGCCCTGGTCTGAGACTTTTCTGACACCTGAATTCAGACTTTTTACCTGCCTGAAAAATTTATAGAAAGTAGAATTAATGTTAGCGATATAACAGGAAGTAACTATCACCTGCGTGAATAGAGCAACACCTGCGCAACTAAAGCTTCATGGAATACCCCCCGGGCTGGCGTAACAAGCTATGCTTAAGGGAAGTTGTATCCATGAATAGATTATTCAGGAGAAAAAAAATGATGACTTCAATGAACAAAAAAATGGCCGCTGTGGTTCTGGCCGTCACTGTTGCAATGTCTCTGAGCGCTTGTTCTAACTGGTCTAAACGCGACCGTAACACCGCTATCGGCGCAGGTGCCGGTGCACTGGGCGGTGCGGTATTAACGGACGGCAGCACCCTGGGTACCCTCGGCGGCGCAGCAGTCGGCGGGATTATCGGCCACCAGGTGGGTAAATAATATTAACCACGAACAATAAAATGAAAGTTTATATTTGCTGACCAGTACACCAGCACAAAAATAAAGGCCACGATATTTATCGTGGCCTTATTATTAATCAACCGCCAGCCAGCTTAACCTTCATGCCTTTGGCTTCCAGAAGCGATTTGAGCAAGTCACGCTTATCGCCCTGAATCTCAATCACGCCATCTTTTACCGCCCCGCCGCAGCCGCATTTCTTTTTCAGCTCGGCAGCCAGCTTAGCCAGCGCGTCGTCACTTTCATCTATTCCGCTAATCAGACACACGCCCTTCCCCTTGCGCCCGCTGGTCTGGCGCTGGATACGTACGATACCGTCCCCTTTCGGACGCGCCTGTACCGCTTTGGGCTCATCAATACGACCGCTGTCCGTTGAATAAACCAGACGACTGTTGGAGTCGCTCATCATACCCCCTTATTCAACGATGCGTTGATACCGCGCAGGGTGGCGGCCGGATCGGCAGACTGCGTTACCGGACGACCGATCACCATGTAATCTACCCCCGCCGCCTGCGCCTGTTCCGGCGTCATAATGCGCCGCTGGTCACCCGCGTCGCTACCTTGCGGACGAATGCCAGGCGTCACCAGCTTGAACGCCTGGCCCAGCTCTTGTTTAAAGCGAACCGCCTCCTGCGCCGAACAGACAACGCCATCCAGCCCGCAGCGCTGGGTCAGCGCCGCCAGCTTCGCGGCGTGGTCCGCCGGAGATAGCGTAATGCCCAGATCCTGCAGATCGCTGGCTTCCATGCTGGTTAACACCGTTACCGCAATTAATAGCGGCGCATCTTTTCCGAAGGGCAGCAGGGCCTCACGTGCGGCGGTCATCATACGCGCGCCGCCGGAGGCATGAACGTTAACCATCCAGACGCCAAGCTCTGCCGCTGCGGCGACCGCACGCGCCGTGGTATTCGGGATATCGTGAAACTTTAGATCGAGGAAAATCTCAAAACCGCGCTGGTGCAGGTCGCGAACAAACTGCGGCCCCAGCAGGGTGAACATCTCTTTACCAACCTTGAGCCGGCAGTCGCGCGGGTCGATACGGTCGACAAACGCCAGCGCTTTATCACGGTTATCATAATCGAGAGCAACGACGATGGGAGAGGATGTGACAACGCGGGAAGAAGATGTAGCAGTAGACGTCATGACCGGACCTTAATTGTTGATGAGCGCCGGTTCGGCGCAAAAAAGGTAAACGGGCAGCATTCTACCTGCGATAAGCCGAAAATAACAGGCTGCATTTCCCTCCCTGCCGGACGCCTTAATAGCCGTAGCCGGAGGAGACGGACATAATAATCCATAAGTATGTTGTAACTAAAGTGCGGCTTTTTTTTAAAATTACTGCCCGTCGAGTCCGCGAATGGGCTTAATGGTTGACCACGACCGGCAGGATGGACAGTGCCAGTACAGCGTATGGGCGGTAAAGCCGCATTTCTGGCAGCGGTAGCGCGGCTTGCTGCGGACCTGCTCGCCCACCATGTGGCGCAGCACCCCCAGGCTCTCCTTCGCGCGCCCCTCTTCGGCTTCATTGATGTGGTAATCAATTAGCTTATGGAAAACGCGCATCGTCGGATGGCGCTCCAGCTGGCGAGTCACGTAGTTTTGCGCGGCGTCAACCCCTTCCCGCTGTTCGAGGATCTGCGCCAGCATCAGATCGGCCGTCGCGCCGGTATTTTCCTCCGCGCAGCGGCGCAAAAATGCTTCCCACTCGTCGGTTTTCCCTAACTGCTGGTAACAGGTTTGCAGCATCTCCAGGGTTTCACCCACCAGTTCTTTATCCTGCTCAATCACCCGCTCCAGGCTCTCTACCGCCTTGGCATAGTCGCCCTTCTCCATCCATACCCGACCCATCATGATGGAGACGCGAGCGCTGTTGCGATCTGCCGCGGCGCCTTTTTTCAGCAGCGCCATCGCCTTATCCAGATCGTTGCCCGCCATTTGCTGCAGCGCCAATTCACACCAGAAATTGGCGATTTCGCCGCGATGTTTCTCTTTCCCCAGCTTAACCAGACGCTCGGCCACTTCTATCGCCGACTGCCAGTCGCTGGTTGCCTGATAAATTTGCAGCAGCTGCTGCAGGGCGCTCAGGCGAAAATCCGTTTCATCCACCAGCTGTTTGAACATCCCCTCCGCCCGATCGTAGAGCCCGGCGGCCATATAATCGCGCCCCAGCTGCTGAACCGCCAGCAGGCGCTGGTCGTAAGTCAGCGAGGCGCTTTCCATTAAGCTCTGGTGGATGCGGATAGCGCGGTCAACTTCACCGCGCGAGCGGAACAGGTTGCCCAGCGTCAGATGGGCTTCGACGGTGCCGGTATCCTCTTTCAGCATATCGAGGAACAGATCGACGGCTTTATCCTGCTGATTGCTCAGCAGGAAGTTGACCCCTGTAACGTAGTCACGCGACAGACGGCTCGCATCGTCCTGTTTGGACTGTTGTGCACTTCTGCGCCCCATGTACCAGCCATACGCTGCGGCAACGGGCAAAAGCAGAAACAACAACTCCAGCATAAATGATTATTCCTTCACCGCAGGAACACCGGCTTCCGCAGGCGTAGCGCTGGCTGGCGCGATCTGATGCTCCAGACGCTTAATTTTACGCTCAGCGCGCGCCAAAGAGACGCGAACGCGCAGCCAGAAAAGACCGCAGATCAGCCAGCCGATAGCAAAACCGGCAGCAAAAAGCACGGCCAGCAGCGTCGAAATACGGAACTCACCCTGCGCGAGGAGATAGTTGAACGTGACCACCTGGTCATTCTGCGCGCCCAGCGTCACTGAAATGACGAAGATGGCTAACACCAGTAAGAAAATAAGAAAATATTTCACATGACTTCCCGTTCTGTGGGTTGCGCGAAAAAATCCCGCGTTCAGCCCTATAAAGTACCATTTTCGCCGCAGCGGTGAAATGGAAATGCATGACACCAGTACAGGATATGCGGCCTGACAGGGGTAATATCAACATTATTCCGGCGCTGCCGCCCTTTTTTTAATATCCTGCGCCTCTTCTCCCGGCGGCGATAGCGGGCCGCAGAACCGCTGGGCAAGCCAGGTCGCCAGGGTCACCAGTAGCCAGGAAATCAGCGTTGCGACGATCAGATCCTGCGGCCAGTGCATGCCCAGCGCCAGGCGGCTGCCCATCACCGCCGTCGCCCACGTTAGCAGCAGCGCCAGGGTGACCCAGCGACGCCGCGGCCACAGCAAACCAACGCCGAGCAGCGCCCAGCTGGCAGCGAACATCGTATGGCCAGATGGGAAAGCGAAGCCGGTCTCTTTTTGCCAGTGCTTGCGCAAAAATCCGGGGATTTGCTGCTCTTGCGCCAGCTGCTCATGCACCAGTTTAGCGCGTTCTTTGCGTTTCAACGCGTAGAATTGCGTGACCGGCACCTGCTGCGTCTGCTCCAGCCAGATGACAAAGGGACGAGGCTCCTGGACGCGGCTTTTAATCCACGTCTTCATTCCCTGCCCAACCAGTATCGCTGCGGCCAGAATGAGAAACAGCATTATCGCCGCTCGCAGACGAAAACGCAGGCACCACAGAAACCAGGCGCATAAGATAACGTGCGTAATGATGCCCCATGGCTGCGTCACCGTTTCGGTCACCCAGTACAGCAGCTTCATCGTCCCTGCCGACAGCCCGGGATGCCATTTCCAGCCCGAAATCCAGATCGCAGCAGGCATGATTAATAACAGGGCCGCGCCAACGGCGGTTCGTCTGGCAATCAACAGCATCTCGTCTCCTTATTCATTAACCTCAATATCATAACGGAAAGTAGTTCGTTTGTGCGCTTTGCGCGCAGCTAACCCTACGCAATTAGGAGAACGTCGCGCCATTGTGGCAAAATAGCGGCAAACAGAAGCACAGTCAGGTGCTGATAGAATCTGGAGAATCACATGCAGCTTAAACGTGTGGCAGAAGCCAAACTGCCAACCCCATGGGGCGATTTTCTCATGGTGGGTTTTGAAGAACTGGCAACCGGGCAGGATCACGTCGCGCTGGTATTTGGCGATATTTCGGGGCAATCCCCGGTTCTGGCTCGCGTACACTCTGAGTGTTTAACGGGCGACGCCCTTTTTAGCCTGCGCTGTGATTGCGGATTTCAACTGGAAGCGGCGTTGTCGCATATTGCCGAAGAGGGGCGCGGCATTCTGCTGTATCACCGCCAGGAAGGGCGCAATATCGGTCTGCTGAACAAAATCCGCGCCTACGCGTTACAGGATCAAGGCTATGACACCGTGGAAGCCAACCATCAGCTGGGCTTTGCCGCCGATGAACGCGACTTCACGCTGTGCGCAGATATGTTTAAGCTGCTCAACGTCGACCAGGTACGCCTGTTGACCAACAACCCGAAGAAGGTCGAAATTCTGACTGAAGCGGGAATTAACATTGTGGAACGCGTGCCGCTGATTGTGGGGCGAAACCCGAAAAATGCCCACTATCTGGATACTAAGGCTGCCAAAATGGGGCACCTGCTGAGCAAGTAATTCCGTTGAAAAATGAAGGGCCAGCCTGTGCTGGCCCTTTTTATATCAGACGCGGGTTTACAGCATATTGCGGATCACATAGTGCAAAATACCGTCGTTCTGATAGTAGGTCAGCTCAGTCGCGGTATCGATGCGGCAGCGGCACTCAATCACTTCCTGCCGGCCATCAGCGCGCGTCAGCGTGACCGGCACCGTCATACCGGGCTGCAGAGCCTGCAGGTTGCTGATATCTATCCGCTCCTCGCCGCTCAGTCCCAGCGTTTTACGCGTCACCCCCTGCGGGAATTCCAGCGGTAAAATCCCCATCCCAATCAGGTTGGAGCGGTGGATGCGCTCGAAAGACTCGGCAATCACCACCCTGACGCCGAGCAAACGCGGTCCTTTAGCCGCCCAGTCGCGGCTGGAGCCGGAACCGTACTCTTTGCCTGCGATCACCGCCAGCGGCGTGCCCTCCGCTTTGTAGAGCATAGCGGCATCGTAAATAGCGATGGGTTGGCTATCAGGAAGATGACGGGTCATCCCCCCTTCCACGCCGGGGACCATTTCGTTACGAATACGAATATTGGCAAACGTCCCGCGCATCATCACCTCATGGTTGCCGCGACGGGAGCCGTAGGAGTTAAAATCGATGCGTTCGACGCCGTGATTTTGCAGATAACGGCCCGCGGGGCTGTCGGCTTTAATGCTGCCCGCCGGGGAGATATGGTCGGTGGTAACCGAGTCGCCCAACATGGCCAGAATGCGCGCGCCGTGAATATCCTCTACCGGTTTAGGCTCAACGCCCATCTCATCAAAGAACGGCGACAGGCGAATGTAGGTGGAATCATCCTGCCAGTCGTAGGTATCAGAGCGATCCACTTTAATCGCCTTCCACTCGGCTGTCCCTTCAAACACTTCGGCGTACTCTTTACGGAACATCTCCGTTGAGACTTGCTCAACCGCCTGCGCGACTTCGATTCCGCTCGGCCAGATATCCTTCAGATACACCGGCTGACCATCTTTACCCGTCCCTAACGGCTCACGGGTCAGGTCGAGATTCATATTCCCCGCCAGGGCGTAGGCAACCACCAGCGGCGGCGACGCCAGCCAGTTGGTTTTTACCAGCGGATGAATACGTCCTTCAAAGTTGCGGTTCCCGGAGAGCACAGCCCCGACGGTCAGATCGCCCTGCTTGATTGCGCGCTCGATCGGGTCCGGCAGCGGTCCGGAGTTACCGATGCAGGTGGTACAGCCATAGCCGACCAGATTGAAGCCCAGTTCATCAAGATACGGCGTCAGCTTTGCGTGGGCCAGATAGTCGGAAACGACCTTCGACCCGGGAGCCAGCGACGCTTTAACCCACGGCTGCGGTTTCAGCCCCCGCTCAACGGCTTTTTTGGCCAGCAAGCCGGCGGCCATCAGGACGCTGGGGTTCGACGTGTTAGTACAGGAGGTAATGGCGGCAATCACCACCGCGCCGTCAGGCAGCGAATACTGCTGTCCGTTCAGCGTGTAGTCAATTGGCCGTTTATCTTTCTGCGCGTGATTAACTTCCAGCTCGGTGCTGGCGGCAAAGGCCTGGGGCACATCGCCGAGCGCTACGCGGTCCTGCGGGCGTTTCGGCCCGGCCAGGCTGGCTTCAACGGTTCCCATATCCAGCGCCAGCGTGCTGGTGAATACCGGTTCATCTCCGGGCTGACGCCACATACCCTGCGCTTTCGCATAGGCCTCTACCAGCGCCACCTGCTCTTCGCTGCGGCCGGTCAGACGCATATAGTCAAGCGTTACCGCATCGATCGGGAAAAAGCCGCAGGTCGCGCCATACTCCGGCGACATATTGGCAATCGTCGCGCGGTCCGCCAGCGGCAGAGAATCGAGGCCATCGCCGTAGAATTCAACAAACTTACCCACAACGCCGTGTTTACGCAGCATTTGGGTGACCGTCAGGACCAGGTCCGTCGCGGTAATGCCTTCACGCAGCTTGCCGCTCAGCTTGAAGCCAACAACGTCCGGGATCAGCATGGAAACCGGCTGACCGAGCATGGCGGCTTCCGCTTCGATACCGCCGACGCCCCAGCCCAGAACGCCTAAACCGTTAATCATCGTGGTATGGGAATCGGTGCCGACCAGGGTGTCGGGGAAAGCCACCCACTCGCCGTTTTGCTGTTCGCTCCACACCGCCCGGCCAAGGTATTCGAGGTTTACCTGGTGGCAAATACCGGTACCCGGCGGTACTACGCTGAAGCGGCTGAAAGCCTGTTGTCCCCAACGTAAGAAGACATAGCGCTCATGGTTACGCTCCATCTCAAGCCGGACGTTTTCTTCAAAGGCATCATCATCGCCGAAACGGTCTACCGTAACCGAATGGTCAATGACCAGGTCGACAGGAGAAAGCGGGTTCACTTTGGCGGTATCGCCGCCCAGGCGTTTGACCGCTTCGCGCATCGCCGCCAGGTCCACCACGGCAGGAACCCCGGTAAAGTCCTGCATCAGGACGCGCGCCGGACGGTAGGCAATCTCCCTGTCGGCATGGGCATGCTTCAGCCATCCGGCCAGGGCATGAATATCTTCAGCGGTCACGGAATCGCCGTCCTGCCAGCGCAGCAGGTTTTCCAGTAGCACTTTGAGCGATTTGGGCAAGCGCGAGAGATCGCCCAGTTGTTTAGCGGCCAGCGGTAAGCTGTAGTAATGCCAGGTTTTATCTTTAACCTGGAGCGTATCCTTACTGGCTGCTCGTAGGGTTGACGACATAGCTCCTCCTTTACCTTAGGGATAGCATCCCCTGATCCTCCTCAGGGTCATTATTAAAGATAACACATCTTTGATGTAACATTTTGATAACAACCCAAATTGCTAAAATAGGCGTAACGCATTAAGACAGGAAATTTGAATAATGAGGGCGGATATATTGAGAAGGATTGAAGAAGTCAGTTTTGCGTCGGCGAGCGCGTCGTATTAGTACACGAGTACAAAGAAAGACTAATCGCCATTATTCTGGCGATTAGTCCAATAGAGAAAATTTATCGAGCGAGTCTAAAAAGGGAAAAATTATATCCTCCTTATTACCGCTATTTTATCAGATACAAATAATTCTCAATAATTCACTTGTCATAAAACTGACATAACCGCTGTGACTGGAAGGTGCTCTAGCTTAGTAACCAAACGTTGCAGACAACCAGAGCAATGACGCTCCAGAACATCGCAAGCCCAAGGATAACGGCGCTCCAGGCCTTACTTCTCAAAACTGGATCTATCTCAGTCTTGTCACGTTCCTGTGACATCGCAAACTTCATATAATCGATATCACTAATCATTTTTTCACCACCAATCGCTAAGAATTACTAACCACAGATAAATCTTAATTATGGATTGGCTATTAATCCAGTGAATTCGCTTTTCAGCAGATATCTTTCATCATTAATTTGATCGCGGCAGGTATATTTGCAAATGTGGTACGAGGAGTTAACGAAAATTGTGATTCAGACGAGGTTTAGATATTCCATTTCAGGCCATTATAGGCTTTGGCATCCCCGAGAGGATGCCATTATTTTTTCTGTGGTTATTTTTCCGGTAATTTAATATCTTTGAACATCGCTTCAATATCTTCATTTGAGCGCAAAGCAACGGCGGTATCGACCACATCCCGGGTCAGATGCGGCGCAAATCGCTGAATAAAATCATACATATAGCTTCGCAAGAAGGTACTGCGACGGAAACCTATTTTCGTGGTGCTGTGGCTGAAAATACCATTGGCGTCCAGCTTCACCAGGTCCGGGTCGGAAACCGGATCCACCGCCATGCTGGCAATTACCCCTACCCCAAGGCCCAGACGCACATAGGTTTTAATCACATCGGCGTCGGTGGCGGTGAAAACGATGCGCGGCGTTAAGCCGGCGCGATTAAAGGCGGTATCCAGTTCGGAGCGGCCGGTGAAGCCGAAGGTATAAGTCACCAGCGGATATTGCGCCAGCTCCTCAATCGATACCGACTCTCGCGACGCCAGCGGATGCTCTGGCGTGACGACCACGGAGCGGTTCCAGTGGTAGCACGGCAGCATCACCAAATCATCATAAAGATGAAGCGCTTCGGTCGCGATAGCGAAGTCAGCATTGCCTTTCGACACCGCCTCGGCGATTTGCGTTGGCGACCCCTGATGCATGTGCAAGGAGACGCGGGGATAGCGTTCGATAAAGCCTTTGATAACGCCCGGTAGCGCGTAGCGGGCCTGGGTGTGGGTAGTTGCTACGTACAGCGACCCCTTATCAGGCCAGGTATGCTCACCCGCTACCGATTTGATCGCATCGACCTTCGACAGGACCTCGCGAGCGATGCGTATGATCTCCTGGCCTGCGGGCGTGACCTGGGTCAAATGTTTGCCGCTGCGGGCGAAAATCTGAATTCCCAGCTCATCCTCCAGCATGCGAACCTGCTTGCTGATGCCCGGCTGTGAGGTGTACAGGCCTTCGGCCGTGGAGGAGACGTTCAGATTATGGTTAACAACCTCAACGATATAGCGGAGCTGCTGTAGTTTCATGGCTGATATCCGATAGCACGTAAAATAAACCCGCTTAATACATTTTACGCTCAGGTCACTTGGCGGTGGACGGGCTAGCCCGAACCTCCCTGCGACTCGCCGTGTTGGCGCCACAACGTATCCTGATGACGGTGATGTATAAGACGATAAGATAATAAAAAAGGGATTAGCTATAACCACTATATCATTTATATCTACAGTGTATAGATACTAACAAAAAATAATAAGGCGGTTATAAGGCGAGAGGAGGAACAGAGTAATATCTTGGATATCAACAACATGTGATGTCAAAAAAGGGCCGCAGCGCGGCCCTTTTATCAGATGATAGCAGTTACTTCTTTGCTTCAGTCCATTTGCCATCTATATAGAAAGCTGACCAGCCGGTGGCTTTGCCGTCTTTCTCTGAGGCAACGTACTGCTGCTTAGTTTTACGGCTAAAACGCACCATCGTTTTGTTGCCTTCCGGATCCTGCTGCGGCGCATCGGCCAGATAGCGCAGCTTCTCCGCCAGGCGGTCGCGGAAGCGGTACAGCTCTTCCACGAGCGGCGCGCGGGTTTCGCGCGATTTCGGGAAGGTGTTGGCGGCCAGGAAGACGCCCGCCGCGCCATCGCGCAGAACAAAGTAAGCGTCCGATTTCTCGCACGGCAGCTCCGGCAGCGGCACCGGATCTTCTTTCGGCGGCGCCACTTCCCCGTTACGCAGGATCTTACGGGTGTTTTTACACTCGTCGTTGGTGCAGGCCATATACTTACCAAAACGCCCCATCTTCAGGTGCATTTCGGAGCCACATTTTTCACACTCAACGATCGGGCCGTCATAGCCCTTGATGCGGAACTCGCCCTCTTCGATCTCGTAGCCATCGCAGGTCGGGTTATTACCGCAGACGTGCAGCTTGCGCTTCGGATCGATGAGGTAGCTGTCCATCGCCGTGCCGCATTTTTTACAGCGGCGTTTAGCGCGCAGCGCGTTGGTTTCAGCGTCATCGCCTTCCAGCACGTTGAGCACTTCGTTTTCCGGCACCAGGTTAATGGTGGTTTTACAGCGCTCTTTTGGCGACAGCGCGTAGCCCGAGCAGCCGAGGAATACGCCGGTGCTGGCGGTACGGATCCCCATCTTGCGCCCGCAGGTTGGGCAGTCGATGGTGGTCAGCACCATTGGGTTCGGCTGCATGCCGCCCTCTTCCGGATCTTTCTCTGCCGTCTGCAGCTGCGAGGTAAAGTCTCCGAAGAAGCTGTCGAGGACCTGCTTCCACTCGGCCTGATGGTTAGCCACCTGGTCGAGGCGGTCTTCCATCTGCGCGGTGAAATCATAGTTCATCAGATCGCGGAAGTTCTCTTCCAGACGATCGGTGACGATTTCGCCCATCTTTTCCGCATAGAAGCGGCGGTTTTCCACCCGCACGTAGCCGCGATCCTGAATGGTCGAAATGATCGACGCATAGGTAGACGGACGACCGATGCCGCGTTTTTCCAGCTCTTTAACCAGCGAGGCTTCGCTAAAACGCGCCGGCGGCTTGGTAAAGTGCTGCGCAGGGGTCAGCTCGACCAGGCTCAGGCTGTCGCCCTTATTGACCATCGGTAAAGTACGGTCTTCATCGCCTTTACGCAGGGCTGGCATTACTTTGGTCCAGCCGTCAAAGCGCAGCGTACGGCCGCGGGCTTTCAGTTTGAAATCGCCGGCTTTCACCGTCAGCGTGGTGGAGTCGTACTGCGCAGGCGTCATCTGACAGGCGACAAACTGGCGCCAGATCAGCTGATACAGTTTCTGCGCATCAGATTCCATATCTTTTAACGTTTCGGCCAGCACGTTGACGTCGGATGGACGAATCGCCTCGTGCGCTTCCTGCGAGTTTTCTTTGCTGGCGTACTGATTCGCGCTCTCTGGCAGATATTTCTTACCGAAGTTGTCGCCAATGTAGCCGCGCACCATGCTCAGCGCGTCCTGGCTCAGGTTCGTCGAGTCGGTACGCATATAGGTAATGTGGCCCGCTTCGTAGAGACGCTGCGCCATCATCATGGTTTTCTTCACGCCGAAGCCAAGACGCGTGCTGGCGGCCTGCTGCAGCGTGGAGGTGATAAACGGCGCGCCCGGCTTGCTGCTGGTCGGCTTATCTTCACGCTCCAGCACGCTGTAGCTGGCTTTCTCAAGCAGCGCGACCGCCGCCATGGTTTCATCACGGTTTACCGGACGGAACGGCTTATCGCCGTTATGCGTGACCTGCAGCGGTAACGCATCGCCGCCAGGGGTCGTGGTGCTGGCGTCAACTTCCCAGTACTCTTCCGGAACGAACGCTTTAATTTCGCGCTCGCGCTCGACCACCAGACGCACCGCAACCGACTGGACGCGGCCTGCTGACAGACCGCGGGCAATTTTTTTCCACAGCAGTGGAGAGACCATGTAGCCCACCACGCGATCCATAAAACGGCGCGCCTGCTGAGCGTTGACACGGTCAATATTCAGTTCGCCCGGCTTTTCGAAAGCCTGACGAATCGCATTCTTCGTGATCTCGTTGAACACCACGCGGCTATAGCGCTGTTCATCACCGCCGATAACTTCCCGCAGGTGCCATGCGATGGCTTCCCCTTCGCGGTCAAGGTCGGTTGCGAGATAGATGTGGTCAGCTTTTTCCGCCAACTGTTTGAGTTCAGAAACGACCTTTTCTTTACCCGGGAGTATTTCATAGTGCGCATTCCAGTCATGCCACGGGTCCACGCCCATACGGTTGACCAGAGCGCCGCGTTCATCCTTCTTAGGCTTTTTAGCCCCTTTGGTGGAGGTAGAGTCGGCGCTCTTTTTGGAAGCTGAGCCACTGGTCGGCAAATCGCGGATATGACCGACGCTGGACTTAACCACGTAGTCATTACCCAGATACTTATTGATCGTTTTGGCTTTTGCCGGGGACTCAACGATAACGAGAGCTTTACCCATATTCACCTTTACCTAATTTGATTCATCCAGGAATACATCGCACATTGATTCACCATCCACTGGCGACACGTCACAACCTATGTTGCGTCGTTATCGATGGATATCAACCCCTTGCACCGGTTTCGCATCCATAAAACCAGATAGCTGAGTTTGCTGGCTTTTTCTCGCCAGGCGACATAGCACGAATAATTTTTGGCCGAATGTCAAGCAAATCTGTTGCCAGATCGCTGAAAGCGTCACACTGTACCTGATAAAATTCGTTACGCAACTTTATTAGCATGCAAAAGCAAATCCCGCCACTAAACTGATGTTTATTAGGCTTCTGCGATTACCCCTGCAAGATCAATGGAAAATTTGCCCCTCGCCGCCGCGCGGCGTAGACTAGCCGCGAAGAAACACAGGAGGCATTTATGCAAGGTACAACCCAACCCATCGATCGCCAGACGCTTCTGGAAAAAGCCAACAAACTCATTCGCGAACATGAAGATACGTTAGCCGGGATCGAGGCCACCGACGTCGTTCAGCGTAACGGCGTGCTGGTGTTCAGCGGCGAGTTCTATCTTGACGAGCAGGGTCTGCCAACGGCGAAGAGTACGGCGGTATTTAATATGTTTAAATACCTCGCACACGAGCTGTCTGATAAGTACCACCTGGCGGATTAACCGCTGCCTGCAGGGCCATGACAACAACGCGAGGCCGAAGCCTCGCGTTGTTTGTTTACATCAGCGGCTTTTGCCCGCGCTGCCACCAGCGCAGCAGAAGTTTATCGGCGCTTTCCGCCGCGCTGCCGGTAAACCGCTCGAGCATTTTCTTACGCTGCTGATAGCGCACGCTGATAACCTCGTGCTTATCCATCAGCCCCAGCAGAAGTTCATCGCTGGTTTCCACCGCGTCCACAAGTCCTTTTTCCAGCGCCTGAACGCCGTACCAGTGTTCACCCGTCGCTACCTGCTCGATATCCAGCCCGGGGCGCATCTGGTGGACAAAATCTTTGAATAGCCGATGAGTATCGTTGAGGTCTTCGCGAAATTTCTGCCGCCCTTCTTCGGTATTTTCACCCAGCATCGTCAGGGTGCGTTTGTACTGCCCGGCCGTATGCAGCTCAATGTCGATATCTTTATTTTTCAGGAAGCGATTGATGTTGGGAATTTGCGCCACAACGCCAATAGAGCCCAGGATAGCAAAGGGTGCACTGACGATTTTGTTCGCCACGCAGGCCATCATATAGCCGCCGCTGGCCGCGACTTTATCGACCGCGACCGTTAGCGGGATCTGCTTGTCGCGCAGGCGCTGCAGCTGTGAAGCCGCCAGGCCGTAACCGTGAACCACGCCGCCTGGGCTTTCAAGGCGAATGACGACCTGGTCGCGCGCTTTTGCCGCCGCCAGAACGGCGGTGATTTCTTCGCGCAGGCTGCTGACTTCATGGGCATCCATACTGCCTTTAAAATCCAGCACCCAAACGCGCGGTTTGACGTCCGGCTCCGGTGTGCCGAGCTTCGCCCGCGCCTTTGACGCCTTTGCTTCCTGCTTGAGCTTTTTCTTTTGCGCTTTATGCCACAGCTTCTGTTGCGGCCCATCGAGCAACGAAACCGCCAGCACTTCCTTCATCTCCTTATATTGCTCGCTAAGATTGGTGACCCGCAGCTCGCCGCGCTGTTTTTTGCGCTGAGTCAGGTTAACAATAATGGCGACGATAACCGCAATTGCGACAACGATGGTCGCGATTTTGGCCAAAAACAGGCCATATTGAGCAAGTAATTCCACGTTTTCACCTTGTGTAAACCGCTGACGTTGGCGCACAGTGTACATCAGCCGTCGGCGAGAAGTCTTTGTGCTTTGTGTCGCACGCGAGGCGCCTTCCTGTTTTTTTCAGCGACGATGAAATCGTTGCAAGATATTAATTCCGCGAAGAGTTTCCGCTTCGCCGATTGCAATAGCGGGCGCTTTCAGGCATAAAGCGCAAAAGTGAGATACCGAACAGCAAGCGCGATCGTCAGCAGATCGCCCGAGGAGTCGCCGTGCACTATCAACCGCAACGTCACCTGTTACAGGACCGCATCATCCTGGTTACCGGCGCCAGCGACGGCATTGGCCGTGAAGCCGCCCTGACCTATTCCCGCTATAGCGCCAGCGTTATCCTGGTCGGCCGCAACGAAGAAAAGCTGCGCAGCGTCGCGCACGAAATTCAGCAGGCGGGCGGCATTCCCGCCCGCTGGTTTACTCTCGACCTGTTAACCTGCACGCCGCAGGAGTGCCAGCAGCTGGCGCAGAAAATAGCCATCCACTACCCGCGCCTCGACGGGGTGCTGCACAACGCGGGTCTGTTGGGCGACGTGTGCCCGATGGATCAACAAAAGCCGGAAGTATGGCAGCAGGTGATGCAGGTGAACGTGAACGGCACCTTTATACTCACCCAGGCGCTGCTTCCTTTATTACTTAAATCCGAATCGGGTTCGCTGGTCTTTACCTCTTCCAGCGTCGGCCGCCAGGGACGCGCGAACTGGGGCGCTTACGCCGCGTCGAAATTCGCCACCGAGGGCATGATGCAGGTGCTGGCCGAGGAGTATCAGAACCGCCATCTGCGGGTCAACTGCATTAACCCAGGCGGCACCCGCACCAAAATGCGCGCCAATGCGTTCCCGACGGAAGATCCGCAAAAATTGAAAACCCCCGCTGATATCATGCCGGTTTACCTGTGGCTGATGGGCGACGACAGTCGTCGCAAAACGGGAATGACCTTTGACGCCCAGCCGGGCCGCAAACCAGGAATCGCACAATGAGTGATGAACGCCACCGCGAACGCCAGCAGCGGGTAAAAGATAAAGTTGACGCTCGCGTCGCCGCCGCGCAGGAAGAGCGCGGCATCGTGATCGTCTTTACCGGTAACGGTAAAGGCAAAACCACCGCCGCTTTTGGCACCGTCACCCGCGCCGTCGGGCACGGTAAAAAAGCCGCCGTCGTGCAGTTTATTAAAGGTACCTGGCCAAACGGCGAGCGCAACCTGCTTGAGCCGCACGGCGTTGAGTTTCAGGTGATGGCGACCGGTTTTACCTGGAATACGCAGGATCGCGAAAGCGATACAGCCGCCTGCCTCGCGGTCTGGGAGCACGGGCGCCGCATGCTGGCTGATGAAAGCCTCGACCTCGTTTTGCTGGACGAGCTAACCTACATGGTGGCTTATGATTACCTGCCGCTGGAAGAGGTGCTTACCGCGCTGCGCAACCGCCCGGCGCACCAGACGGTGATTATTACCGGCCGCGGCTGCCACCGTGAGATTACCGAACTGGCCGATACCGTCAGCGAGCTGCGCCCGGTGAAGCACGCCTTTGACGCCGGAATCAAAGCGCAGATGGGGATCGACTACTAGCCGCCAGCCGCTTGAGCAGCGCATGATTCAGCGGCAGGCACAGGCAATCCTCCCCCAGCGCCAGTTCGCTTTCGCGCATATTTTGCCGCGAGACGAAGCGCTTGCGGTATTCGGTTGGCGTGACGCCGCAGTATTTATTAAAGGCGGCGATCAGATACTTGTGTTCCTGAAAGCCGCAGCTGTGGCTAATCTCCGTGATCGGGGTGCGGGTATCGCGCAGCAGGGTGCGGGCTTTATTTAGCCGCACCAGCGTCAGATACTCTTTAAAATTATACCGGCTCACCTTTTTGAACAGCCGCGAGAACCAGGAGTAGCTCATCCCGCTATGGCAGGCGACCTCGCTCAGCGTCAGCGGCTGATCAAAGTGTTGATTGATAAAATCAATGCCTTTTTTGATCATCGCCTCGTCGCGCAGCGAGCTTTCGCCGCGTCGCGTCGGCTTTCCGGCGGAGACGACCGCATCCAGCAGCAGATAAATCGCCGCGATACGCTGAAATGGCGCGTGGTTATCGATCAGCTGTTCCAGTAGCCTCGCCAGCCGCTGGCGTACCTCGCTGTCTGCCGGAGAGTAAGGTCGTCCGCAGGTACTCCAGTCCAGCTGCGGCGAGGGATGAAGTTCATCAAACAGGCCGGGGGAAAACTGTACGGTGAGCAGCTGGCTGCCCGCCTCCTCGGCGCTCAGCGAATGGACCTCTTCGGCATTGATATACAGCATGTCTCCCTGCGCCAGCTCCAGGCTTTGCTGGCCGACGACGAGGGTAAATCGCCCCGCCAGCACGGTAATCAGCTCCGGAGCCGGATGCCAGTGAGGCTCGCAGTAGCGAACCTCCGCGGCAAACACGTTCAGCTTCTCCGCGTCAAAGGCAATCAGCTCGTAGCCGCTGTTCGCCGTTTGTCGTCCGCTCTGGGTGACCGAGCGAGGGTGAGTCACTGAAAAAGGAAACATGCGCACTCTCCTGTCATTGGCAATGATGAGCGCCGGCCAGCACGGCGTTAAGCTCGTCGCGTTCGATATCCAGCGCCAGGAATTCGGTCAGCGCAATCAGCAGCCCGCAGAACAGATCCGGCGCCAGGCGAATCAGTTTTTCACGCACCTGCTCCGCCGGCATCTGGCTCTTATCGGCAATCAGCTTCACTACGCGAGCAAAGGCCTCCGGCTGCTGGATCAGCTGTTGTAGAGAGTTATCATCGCGCAGCGGGACGTACCGCTGCGGACAATCTACCTCAATCTCCGCGATCAACGGCAGATCCCGGGATGAGGCGCCGACGCGAACCTGCCAGATGCCCGGCGTCACGACCCAATCACCCAGGCCCGGATGATAACAGGCCAGCTCGCCAATGGGCAGCTGCAGGCTCACGCGACGGGTCTCTCCGGCGGCCAGCGCCACTTTGCTGAACGCTTTTAATGACTGCACTTCGCGAATCAGCTCCCCCTTCGGCGCGCTAACGTACAGCTGGACGATCTCTTTGCCCGCATACTCTCCGCAGTTGGTCAGGTCGAACGACACGGTAAGCGTCTCGCCTGCACCTGCACGGCGGGCTGACAGCGCGATATTATCGTACGCAAACCGGGTATAGCTTAAGCCAAAGCCAAACGGAAACTGCGGTGTCATACGACGTTTATCATAATAGCGATAGCCGACAAAAAGCCCTTCTCCGTAATGATGACGCAGGTTTTCGCCCGGATAGTGCAGCCAGGCCGGCGTTTCCTCCAGGGAATTAGGTACCGTTACCGTCAGTTTGCCGCAGGGGTTACGCTGGCCGAAGAGGATTTCCGCCACCGCGCGCCCCATCCCTTGCCCGGCAAAGAACGTTTCCAGCAGCGCTTTGCACTCGCCGAGCCACGGCATCACCACCGCATCGCTATTCGCCAGCACCACCACGATATTCGGCTGGACCGTCGCCACTTCGCGAATTAACCGTTCGTGCACCGGCAGAATATGCAGATCCTGACGATCGCCGTTTTCGCCATCTTCACCTACGGCGGTGCTGACGAAGATCACCGCCACGTCGGCCTCCTGCGCGACGCGGCAGGCCTGCGCCAGCGCCTGTTCATCGCAGCGCAGATCGTCCGGCGCGCCCACGGCCCAGGAGACGCTGAAGTCATCGCCGGCGAGGTCAAAAATTTCATCCAGCGGCCGATCGAGCAGATACGGCACCGTGGTCGCGCATCCGGACCCCTGGATCACCGGCTCCTGAGCCGGTTTACCCAGCACCGCGACGCGCGGCGTTTTCTCCGGACGCAGCGGCAGCAGATTATCTTCATTTTTCAGCAAGACAATGGATTCACCGGCAAGCCGCTGCGCCAGCGCGTGGTGCGCCGTAAAATCGGCTCGCGTTTGCGGGCGGCGATGGCGCTGGACCTTGTCGAGCAGTTCCAGCATGCGGAGACAGGCGCGGTCCACCACCGCCATCGGCACCTCTCCGGCTTCAATCGCCGCCAGCAGAGTTTGTTTATCGCGGCGGGTTTCGGGCATCGCCAGATCGTTACCCGCCATCAGCGATGCGGGGCGATCTTTAATACCGTACCAGTCGGACATCACCAGCCCTTCATATCCCCACTCATCGCGCAAAACCTGAGTGAGCAAAAACGGATCCTGGGAGGTTTGCACGCCGTTAAGACGATTGTAGGAAGACATCACCGTCCACGGCCGGGATTTCGCAATCGCGCGCTGGAAACCCGCCAGATAGATTTCCCGCAGCGCCCGTTCTTCAATAATCGAATCCATTTCCGTGCGGCGGTACTCCGAGTTGTTCGCCGCAAAGTGTTTCAGGCTGGCGCCAACCCCCTCCTGCTGCAGGCCGTTGATCAGCGCAGCGGCAATATCGCCGCTGACCACCGGGTCTTCGGCGTAATATTCATAGCCTCGCCCGGCCAGCGGCGTACGGCGAATGTTAATCCCCGGCCCGAGCAGGATCCCGACGCCCATTTGCTGACACTCCCGCCCCAGCGCTTCCCCCATCTGATGCACCAGCTCCACGTCCCAGCTGCAGGCCAGGCTGGAACCATTAGGAAAGCAGGTCGCCGGTAGCGAAGTGCTGAATAGCGCCTCACTCCCCCCTTTCGCGGCGGGCTCTTCCGCGCTGGCCTGGTCTGCGGTTTGGGTGATGACCGAGATAAAATCATCCATGCTCCACTTTTCCCGGCCATCAATCTGCGCGCTGCTGTAGCGCACGCCGTAGGTGCCGTCGGTCATAATGATATCTTCGATACCGTGCTGCGGCAGCGAGGCCGTCCGCCACAGGCCGCTGCCGGTCAGCAGCGCCACTTTTTCTTCCGCGCTCATCGCGGCGAGGGTGGTGTTAAAATCGTTATTCATCTCTCTGGCTCCCTGAGGTTAAAGCGCGTTCTGTTTGCGCAGGCTGATTTTTTGCACAATATCGCGATAGGTTTTTTCATCCAGCGAATAGCAGGCGACAAACAGTGCGCTGAGCGCAAACATCGCGCCGGGAAATAGCGTCATCAGTACGTTAATGCCGTTAATCGCGCTGGCGGTAATGTTGCCCGCGTCATAGTGGTAATAGTCCAGCATCCAGCCCGCGCAGCCGCCGCCGATGGCCATCGCTATTTTGGTGATGAAATTAAAGAAACCGTAAATTGCGCCTTCGGTGCGCACCCCATGGTGCCACTCGGCATATTCCACGGTATCGGCAATCATTGACCACATTGAAACAAAGCCCATCCCCAGCGTAATACTGTACAGACACACGCCGGTCATGATCAGCCAGATATTGTCGCCAGCGATAAAATATTGCATCAGTACGCCCGCAATGCCGATCAACAGCGCCACCAGCGTCATTTTCTTTTTACCTATCAACGCAATGATTTTTTCCGAAATAACGGTACCGACAATATAAGCCGCCGACTGAATCATAAAGAAGGTGGAGGTAAAGCCTTCGCTACCAATGATATATTTGATAAAGTAAATAGCGATCGCCATCCACACGGTATAGGCAATATAAAAAAAGACGGTGAACATGGAAAGGTTAATTAGCGGCGCGTTGCCTGCCACCGCCTTCAACATTTCCCTCAGCGTTGGCGCCGGAGTCTCTTCCTCTTCTTCACCAACGCGCTCTTTGGTCATCCCGAAGCAGGCAAGGAACAAAAACGTCGCCAGCAGCGCAAAGCATGAGACGGCGAAGACGTACCCCAGCTGTTTATCGCTAAACGGGGAAATCAGCCTGTCCGCGGTAGTGGACACAATCAGATAGCCAACAATCGCCAGGACAAACCGGTATACCGACAGCGATGAACGGGAGGCTTCATGCTGGGTTAAACGGTTGGTCAGCGCCGAATAAGGCGTATTTACCGCCGTATAGGCCAGGCAATAAATAGTATAGGAAATCAGTGCGAAGTAGAATTTGGCCTCACCGCCGAAAGGCACAAAGCAGAGCACCGTTAAGAAGCCGAGCGGAATTGAACCATACAACAACCAGGGTCGAAGCTTACCGTAGCGGCTGTGGGTTTTATCGATGGCAAAACCAATAAGAATATTAAAGGCCGCATCAACCACGCGGGCAATAACAAAGATCAGGCTCGCCTGTACGGCGCTAATGCCGTAAATATTGGTATAGAAAAAAAGTAAGAACAGAGAAACGAAGCCGAAGGATAAATTAGAGGCGAAATCGCCAAAACCATACCCTATTTTTTCTTTAACGCCGATAACCACATAGCTTGCCGAAAGTTTTCCTGCTGTTTCCATTTTAGGCTACCTGTTAATGTAATCAGTGACCTCAGTATATGGCGTCGCCTGGCGCACCGCTTTGCGTTATTTGTCCGGGCATTTCCTGTTTTTTGTCTTTATGCAGAAGTGTGAAAGGAGTCACAGGAGGGAGAATTCCGGCGGTGACCGCCGGAACTGGAATAATTAACCGTTACCGTTATTACGGCTGCTGGAACGACGGTTGTTATTATTATTACTCACCTGGCTGTGGCGCTTAACCGCGCGGCGAATCTGATTCGCCTTCATGCGACGGCGATCCTTTTCGACGGCGACCTTAGAGGTGGTTTCCGGCGTAAGCTCAACCAGTTCGCGCAGGTAGTTGGTTTGCGCCAGGTCCAGCTCGGTGTAGCCGCCGCGCGGCAGGCCTTTCGGCAGCAGAATATCGCCGTAGCGCACGCGGATCAGGCGGCTGACCTGTACGCCAACGGCTTCCCACAGGCGGCGAACTTCGCGGTTACGGCCTTCGGTCAGCGTGACGTTGTACCACTGGTTAATCCCTTCGCCACCGGTAAACTTGATGGTTTTGAACGCCGCCGGGCCGTCTTCCAGCTGGACGCCGCGCGAGAGCTGGCGTAGCTTGTCATCATCTATCTGGCCAAATACGCGCACCGCGTATTCACGTTCCACTTCGCGGCTCGGGTGCATCAGGCGGTTCGCCAGTTCACCGTCGGTGGTAAACAGCAGCAGGCCGCAGGTGTTGACGTCAAGACGACCGACGGCAATCCAGCGCGCGCCGCGCAGCTTTGGCAGACGATCGAACACCGTCGGTCGCCCTTCCGGGTCGTTACGGGTACAGAGTTCGCCTTCCGGCTTGTAGTAAGCCAGCACGCGACAAATCTGTTCCGCAGACTCTTTCACCGAAATCAGATGACCGTCGATGCGAATTTTTAAACCCGGGACAATTTCAACGCGATCGCCAAGCGTGGCGATTTTGCCATCGACGCTGACGCGGCCAGCTTCGATTTTGGCTTCGATTTCACGGCGGGAGCCGTGGCCAGCGCGGGCCAGCACTTTTTGTAATTTCTCGCTCATTGAGCTTCCTTAAGGTGTCGCCTTCCCAGGCGTCTGGTATACTTCGAAAAACAGGGCGCGAGGCAAAATGAAACCTAACACCCTGTTCTGTAAAATTTTTTTGCATCAGCGCGTGCCGTTATCTATGTTGCTACAGCAGACATAACAGAGACACGCCTTCTCGCGTGGGCGAACATGGTACACGAACTTTAAGATGAATGCTTCTTTGCGTTACGAGCATAGCACAACTTACCGCGCACCTCCGTCCGGGCGCATGGCGCGCTGATGGAAGCCAGGTAGCACAATAGGGTCTTTTGCAGAGGATGAACCATCAAAAGGCGCGCGGCATTGCGCCGCGTTGAACGGCGGCAAATAAAAGCGGCGAGCGGGTATTCATTACATGACGATTCCTTCCATGGAAACAGGCGTCATTACAGGAACGGCGTTACGTCCCCCACGCCTTCACGCACCACAACCGGCGCATCTTCAGTGAGGTCGATAACCGTGGTCGGCTGCTGGCCCAGATAGCCGCCGTGAATAATCAGGTCAACCTGCTTCTCAAGACGATCTTTGATCTCTTCCGGGTCGGATTCGGTAAAGTCGCTTCCCGGCAGCATCAACGAAGTGGAGAGCATCGGCTCGCCCAACGTTTCCAGCAGCATTTGCGCAATCGGGTTGGACGGCACGCGCATACCGATGGTCTTACGCTTATCCTGCAGCAGACGGCGCGGAACTTCTTTGGTGCCCTTGAGGATAAACGTGTAGTTACCCGGGGTATTGTTTTTAATCAGACGAAAGGCCACGTTATCAACGAATGAATAGGTCGACAGTTCGGACAAATCGCGGCACATCAGGGTGAAGTTGTGGCCGTTTGGCAGATTACGGATCCGGCAAATCCGCTCCATCGCGCCTTTATCTTCAATTTTGCAGCCTAACGCGTAGCCGGAGTCGGTCGGATAGACGATGACCCCGCCTTTACGCACAATGTCCACCGCCTGGTTAATTAACCGCGCCTGTGGATTTTCCGGATGGATATAAAAAAACTGGCTCATACTTCCCTCTCAATTTTGTTCTACGGCCACTTCCCAACTGCGCCAGATCCCTTCCACGCCCGCGGGTAGCCAAAGTTTGCGGCCCAGTTCGATCCACGGGCAGGGCTGATGAAAATCAGACCCCTGCGAGGCATCCAGGCCATACTGCACGGCGTAAGCGGCAAGCTGTGCGCGCTCGTGAGGCGCCTGCTGACACTGCGCCACCTCCATCGCATCGCCCCCCTGCTCGCTAAAATGGGCCAACAGCCGTTTTAACCACTTGGCGGAGAGATCGTAGCGCCCGGGATGGGCAATGACCGCTTTACCGCCAGAATGATGAATGACATCAATCGCTTGTTTTATTGTACACCACTGAGGCGGAACGTAACCGGTTTTCCCGCGCGCCAGATACTTCTTAAATACGTCAGCCATATTGTTGGCATAGCCGGCCTCCACCAGAAAACGGGCAAAATGGCCGCGCGTCACCGCACCGCCGTCCGCCAGCTTCAGCGCCCCTTCCCAGGCGCCCGGGATCCGCGCTTTTTCCAGCCGCTCGGCGATCTGCTGACCCCGCATCTGGCGACGCGCTTTCTGTTCATCGAGCAGCGCGGTCATCGCCGGATGGTCGATATCGATATTCAGCCCGACAATATGAATTTCATGATTTTCCCACAGCGTGGAAATTTCCACCCCGGTAATCAGCGCCAACGGTAAACCGGCACGTTCAATTTCACGCTGAGCCGCGGGAATTGCCGCCACGGTATCGTGGTCGGTAATCGCCAGGGTGCCGACGCGCATCTGGTGGGCGCGATGGACAAGTTCTTCTGGAGTCAGACGCCCGTCAGAGGCGATGGTATGGCTGTGCAGGTCGTAAATCACTGCGTAATTGGTGTTGCTCAAGATGACTCCTGCTGGACATGAACCGGTACCCGTCATACTTTAAGTCACAGGCAGATTGACTGTGGTTCTGCAGCTTAAATGATTAAGGATAGTAATAAGCGCATCATCATACCGACTGATAGAGAAAATCTGCAAACAGGGGTTGACTTTAATCCCTCGGACTAGTTAACTAGTACGCAAGTTCACATGAAGGGGTATCAACAATGAAAACGCAATTCATCACTCTGCACGGCTGGTGGCGCACCTCCTGTTATCGGGCGGCGTGATCGCGTTTTGCACTCAGCATACAGATACCCGGCCCGCCAATGAGCGGGCTTTTTATTGGACAAATTATTATAGCGAACAGGCGACAACAATAATGCAAACATCAAAACCGGCACTCGAGCTTCTCACCAGCGACGCCATCTATCGGGAAAACCCCACGGCGCTGTTCCACCAGCTATGCGGCGCGCGTCCAGCCACCCTGCTGCTGGAATCCGCGGATATCGACAGTAAGGATGATTTAAAAAGCCTGCTGCTGGTGGATAGCGCGCTGCGCATTACCGCGCTAGGTGACACTGTCACTATTCACGCATTTTCCGCCAACGGTACGGCGTTACTCGAACTGCTGGATAGCGCGCTGCCATCCGGCATCGATAACCAGCGTCAGCCAAATAGCCGGGTATTAACCTTCCCGCCGGTCAGCGCGCTGTTGGATGAAGATGCCCGCCTGTGTTCACTCTCGGTATTCGACGCTTTTCGCCTGCTGCAGGATCTGATTACCGTCCCGCAGGAGGAGCGCGAAGCGATGTTCTTCGGCGGCCTGTTCGCCTATGACCTGGTCGCTGGCTTTGAAGACCTGCCGCCGCTGGAGAGCGACACCGCCTGCCCGGATTACTGCTTCTATCTGGCGGAAACGCTGCTGGTTATCGACCATCAGACCAAAAACACCCGTATCCAGGCGAGCCTGTTCACGCCGCTGGAAAGCGAAAAACAGCGTCTGCTACAGCGGCTCGCTCAGCTTCGTCAGCAGCTAAACGAGCCGCCGGCGCCGCTGCCGGTGACCACGGTTGCCGAAATGAGCTGCGACTGCGATCAGAGCGACGAAGAGTACGGCGCCGTCGTGCGTAAAATGCAGCGCGCCATCCGCGCGGGCGAGATTTTTCAGGTCGTGCCGTCACGCCGCTTCTCGCTGCCCTGCCCGTCGCCGCTGGCCGCTTATGATGTGCTGAAGAAGAGCAACCCGAGCCCGTACATGTTCTTTATGCAGGACAACGATTTCACTCTCTTCGGCGCGTCGCCGGAGAGTTCTCTCAAGTACGATGCCACCAATCGCCAGATTGAAATCTATCCCATTGCCGGTACCCGCCCGCGCGGCCGCCGCGCGGATGGTTCGCTGGATCGCGATCTCGACAGCCGCATTGAGCTGGAGATGCGCACCGACCATAAAGAGCTCTCCGAGCATCTGATGCTGGTCGACCTTGCGCGTAACGACCTCGCGCGCATCTGTACGCCGGGTAGCCGCTACGTCGCCGACCTGACCAAAGTCGACCGCTACTCCTTTGTGATGCACCTCGTCTCCCGCGTGGTTGGCGAGCTGCGCCGCGATCTTGACGTGCTGCATGCCTACCGTGCCTGTATGAATATGGGCACCCTCAGCGGGGCGCCGAAAGTGCGCGCCATGCAGCTAATCGCCGCCGCTGAAGGCAAACGCCGCGGCAGCTACGGCGGCGCGGTGGGCTACTTTACCGCCCACGGCGACCTCGATACCTGCATCGTGATCCGTTCCGCCTACGTGCAGGATGGCGTCGCCACGGTGCAGGCCGGCGCCGGTATCGTGCTCGACTCCGTTCCCCAGTCAGAAGCGGATGAAACCCGTAATAAAGCTCGCGCGGTGCTGCGCGCTATCGCCCAGGCCCACCACGCGAAGGAGATTTTCTAATGGCCGACATCCTGCTGCTCGATAATATCGACTCTTTTACCTATAACCTGGCAGACCAGCTGCGTTCGAACGGCCATAACGTGGTGATTTACCGCAACTCCGTCCCGGCGCAGGCGCTGATTGAGCGCATCGGCACCATGAAAAACCCGGTACTGATGCTTTCTCCGGGGCCGGGGACGCCGAGCGAAGCGGGCTGCATGCCGGAGCTGCTGACCCGCATGCGCGGCAAGCTGCCGATTATCGGTATCTGCCTCGGCCATCAGGCGATTGTCGAAGCCTACGGCGGCTACGTCGGTCAGGCCGGTGAAATTCTTCACGGGAAGGCGTCAAGCATTGAGCACGATGGCCAGGCGATGTTTGCCGGACTGAGCAATCCGCTGCCGGTCGCCCGCTACCACTCGCTGGTGGGCAGCAATATCCCGGCCGGACTCACCATCAACGCCCACTTCAACGGTATGGTGATGGCGGTGCGTCACGACGCGGATCGCGTCTGCGGCTTCCAGTTCCACCCTGAGTCAATTCTGACCACCCAGGGGGCACGCCTGCTGGAGCAAACCCTGGCCTGGGCGCTGCAGAAGCTGGAGCAGACCAACACCCTCCAGCCGATTCTGGAAAAACTGTACCAGGCCGAAACCCTGAGCCAGCAGGAGAGCCATCAGCTGTTCTCTGCGGTGGTGCGCGGTGAAGTCAAACCCGAGCAGCTGGCCGCCGCGCTGGTGAGTATGAAAGTACGCGGTGAGCATCCGCAGGAAATCGCCGGCGCCGCCACCGCGCTGCTGGAAAACGCCGCGCCGTTCCCGCGTCCGGATTATCCGTTTGCCGATATCGTCGGTACCGGCGGCGACGGCAGCAACAGTATCAATATTTCGACCGCCAGCGCGTTTGTGGCCGCCGCCTGCGGCCTGAAGGTCGCCAAACACGGCAACCGCAGCGTGTCGAGCAAGTCCGGCTCTTCCGACCTGCTGGCGGCGTTCGGTATCAATCTCGATATGAATGCCGATAAATCTCGCCAGGCGCTGGATGAACTGGGCGTTTGCTTCCTGTTCGCACCGAAGTACCACACTGGTTTCCGCCACGCGATGCCGGTCCGTCAGCAGCTTAAAACCCGCACCCTGTTTAACGTGCTTGGGCCGCTGATCAACCCGGCTCATCCGCCGCTGGCGCTGATTGGCGTCTATAGCCCGGAACTGGTGCTGCCGATTGCGGAAACCCTGCGCGTGCTGGGCTACCAGCGCGCCGCGGTGGTGCATAGCGGCGGTATGGATGAAGTGTCGCTGCACGCGCCGACGGTGGTCGCGGAACTGAACCATGGCGAAATCAAGAGCTACCAGCTCACCGCCGCCGACTTTGGCCTGACGCCTTACCATCAGGAGCAGCTGGCAGGCGGCACGCCGGAAGAAAACCGTGACATTCTTACGCGCTTGCTACAAGGTAAAGGTGAAGCCGCTCACGAAGCCGCCGTTGCCGCCAACGTCGCCATGTTGATGCGTTTACATGGACACGAAGACCTGAAGGCCAACGCGCAGCAAGTCATCGATGTGCTGCATAGCGGAGCGGCCTATGACAGAGTGACCGCATTAGCGGCAAGAGGGTAAAAAATGCAGACCGTTTTAGCAAAAATCGTGGCCGACAAAGCGATTTGGGTAGAAGCCCGCAAACAACAACAACCGTTAGCCAGTTTTCAAAATGAAGTGGTACCGACGCAGCGCAATTTTTACGATGCCCTCGCCGGCACCCGCACCGCATTTATTCTTGAGTGCAAAAAGGCCTCGCCATCAAAAGGCCTGATTCGCGAAGATTTTGACCCGGCGGCCATCGCCGGCGTCTACAAGCACTACGCCTCGGCTATCTCGGTGCTGTGCGATGAGAAATATTTCCAGGGCAGCTTCGATTTCCTGCCGATGGTCAGTAAGGTCGCGCCGCAGCCGATTCTCTGTAAGGACTTCACCATCGATCCTTATCAGATTTACCTGGCGCGCTACTACCAGGCCGACGCCTGTCTGCTGATGCTTTCAGTGCTTGATGATGAGCAGTATCGCCAGCTCTCCGCCGTCGCGCACAGCCTGAACATGGGCGTGCTGACCGAAGTGAGTAACGAAGAGGAGCTGGAGCGCGCGATTGCGCTGAAGGCGAAAGTGGTCGGCATCAACAACCGCGATCTGCGCGATATGTCGATTGATCTCAACCGTACCCGTACCCTGGCACCTAAACTCGGTCACGATGTCACGGTGATCAGCGAGTCCGGCATCCATACCTACGCGGAAGTGCGCGAACTGAGCCACTTCGCCAACGGTTTCCTGATTGGCTCAGCGCTGATGGAGCACGCCGATCTCAACGCCGCCGTGAAGCGCGTGCTGCTCGGCGAGAATAAGGTCTGCGGCCTGACCCGCCCCCAGGATGCCCAGGTGGCGTATGAATCCGGCGCGGTCTACGGCGGCCTGATTTTTGTCCCGACGTCGCCGCGCGCGGTGAACGAGGCGCAGGCGCAAGCGGTAATCGCCAGCGCGCCTCTGAGCTATGTCGGCGTATTCCGCAATACCCCGATGGCGGAAGTGATCGCCCGGGCGGAAAACCTCGACTTAGCCGCCGTACAGCTGCACGGCAGCGAAGACCAGACCTATATTGATACCCTGCGCGCCGAACTTCCGCCGACGGTGCAAATCTGGAAAGCCCTCAGCGTAGGTGAAACGCTCCCGCCGCGCGATCTGCGCCATGTCGATAAATACGTTCTCGACAACGGTCAAGGCGGCACCGGCCAGCGTTTCGACTGGTCCCTGCTGCAGGGTCAGGACCTGCATAACGTCATGCTGGCAGGCGGCCTCGGCGCCGATAACTGCGTAGAAGCCGCCAAAAGCGGCTGTGCCGGACTCGATTTTAATTCAGGCGTAGAGTCGCAGCCGGGTATTAAAGATGCCGACAAGCTGTCCTCTGTGTTTCAAACGCTGCGCGCATATTAAGGAGCAATAATGAGTACTTTACTGAACCCCTACTTTGGCGAATTCGGCGGAATGTACGTTCCGCAGATCCTGATGCCCGCCCTGCGCCAGCTGGAAGACGCGTTCGTCAGCGCGCAAAAAGATCCGGCATTCCAGGCCGAATTTACCGACCTGCTGAAAAACTACGCCGGTCGTCCGACGGCGCTGACCAAATGCCGCAACCTCACTGAAGGCACCCGCACGACGCTGTATCTGAAACGTGAAGACCTGCTGCACGGCGGCGCGCATAAAACTAACCAGGTGCTCGGCCAGGCTCTGCTGGCGAAACGGATGGGCAAAACGGAAATTATCGCCGAAACCGGCGCCGGCCAGCACGGCGTGGCCTCTGCCCTCGCCAGCGCCCTGCTCGGCCTGAAGTGCCGCATCTATATGGGCGCGAAGGATATCGAACGCCAGTCGCCGAACGTTTTCCGCATGCGCCTGATGGGGGCGGAAGTGATCCCGGTTCATAGCGGCTCTTCTACGCTGAAAGATGCCTGCAACGAGGCCCTGCGCGACTGGTCCGGCAGCTACGAAAAAGCCCACTATATGCTCGGCACCGCCGCGGGTCCGCACCCGTTCCCGACCATCGTGCGTGAATTCCAGCGCATGATTGGCGAAGAGACCAAAGCGCAGATCCTCGAGAAAGAAGGTCGCCTGCCGGATGCGGTTATCGCCTGCGTCGGCGGCGGATCGAACGCCATCGGCATGTTCGCCGATTTTATCGACGAAACCGCTGTTGGCCTGATTGGCGTGGAGCCGGCAGGTCACGGTATTGAGTCCGGCGAGCACGGCGCGCCGCTTAAGCACGGTCGTGTGGGCATCTATTTCGGTATGAAATCGCCGATGATGCAAACCGAAGAAGGCCAGATTGAGGAGTCCTACTCCATCTCCGCCGGGCTGGATTTCCCGTCAGTGGGCCCGCAGCATGCTTATTTAAACAGCATTGGCCGCGCCGATTACGTGTCGATTACCGATGACGAAGCGCTGGAGGCCTTTAAAGAGCTATCACGCCATGAAGGGATTATCCCGGCGCTGGAATCCTCCCACGCCCTGGCGCACGCGCTGAAAATGATGCGTGAAAACCCGGAAAAAGAGCAGCTGCTGGTGGTTAACCTCTCCGGCCGCGGCGATAAAGACATCTTCACCGTACATGATATTTTAAAAGCGCGAGGGGAAATCTGATGGAACGTTATGAGACGCTGTTTGCACAACTGAAAGATCGCCGGGAAGGCGCGTTTGTTCCCTTCGTCACCCTCGGCGATCCGAATCCGGAACAGTCGCTGAAAATTATCGATACGCTGATTGAAGCCGGTGCCGACGCGCTGGAGCTGGGTATTCCTTTCTCCGACCCGCTGGCGGATGGCCCGACCATTCAGGACGCCACCCTGCGCGCTTTTGCCGCCGGGGTGACCCCCGCGCAGTGCTTCGAAATGCTGACGGCGATTCGCCAGAAACACCCTACCATTCCTATCGGCCTGCTGATGTACGCCAACCTGGTGTTCAGCCCCGGCATCGATGAATTCTACGCCGCGTGCGAACGCGCGGGCGTCGATTCCGTGCTGGTTGCCGATGTTCCCGTGGAAGAGTCCGCGCCGTTCCGCCAGGCCGCGCTGCGCCACAATATCGCGCCGATTTTCATCTGCCCGCCCAATGCCGATGACGATCTGCTGCGCCAGATAGCCTCTTACGGTCGCGGTTATACCTACCTGCTGTCGCGGGCGGGCGTGACCGGCGCGGAAAACCGCGCCGCGCTGCCGCTGCATCATCTGATTGAAAAGCTGGCCGAGTACCACGCCGCGCCGCCGCTGCAGGGCTTTGGCATCTCGGCGCCGGAGCAGGTTACCGCCGCGATTGAGGCCGGCGCGGCCGGCGCGATTTCCGGCTCTGCCATCGTCAAAATCATCGAGCGGAACGTGAACGACCCGCAGGCCATGCTGGCGGAACTCAAGGCTTTCGCCCGAAGCCTGAAAGCCGCCACTAAAGCGGCTTAACGTACCTGCCGTCCGGCCCAGGGCCGGGCGGTTATTTCAGCTGTAAGCTGTCGGCGTATTTACGCGTCAGGCGAAACAGCGCCTTCACCTCTTCTTGCGTCCATCCGGCCAGCACCTCATTCATCAGCCGCGTTCTTGCTCCCGCGATACGATCAATCATCGCCTGCCCCGCTTCGCTGAGCGTCACCTCGCTAATCCGGCGATCTTTTGCATTGGGCTGCTTGAGTACCAGCTGCTGCGCTTCCAGCTTCTTCACCTGCCTGCTGACGGTGGTGTAATCGCGACCGAGGCTATCCGCCAGTTCAACGACCCCAACGGGTCCCCTGCGCCCTATTGCCACCAGCAGCGGGAAGAGGATCCGATCGAGCTGGACCCCAGCCGCCTGCAGTATCTGCTCGTCACGCATTGGCTGGTTCATCACGCTGATGATATCGAGCAGCGCGCCGTGAAAGCCGCTGATGTCGTAATTATTATGTGCATCTTGCATATATTAGTTAACCGGGTATAGTGCCGTTATCAGATACGTGCATTTTACACATAACTATCCCACAGGGGGAGAAGACAATGAAAGCAGCCGTGGTTTTTGACCTGCAGCAGGGTCCGGTGTGGTCCGATTTTCGCGATCCGCAGCCCGCTGAGCATCAGGCGTTAGTCGAGGTTCGGGCCGCCGCCATCAGTCATGTAGTGAAAGGCCGGGCCTCCGGTAAGCATTATAGTTTCGATGGCCGCCTGCCTTTTGTCCCGGGTATCGACGGCACCGGTATCTTACCCGGCGGAGAGCGCGTCTATTTCGCCTTCCCCGTCGCGCCCTGGGGCAGCATGGCGCAACGGGCTCCCGTCGCCTTAAACCACTGTCTGCCGCTGCCGGATGCGCTGGACGATATCACCGCCGCGGCAATGGCTAATCCGGGGATGTCGGCCTGGGCGGCGCTGGTCAAACGCGCCGGGATGAAAGCGGGGGAAACAGTACTGATCAACGGCGCCACCGGCAGCGCCGGGCAGCTGGCGGTACAAATCGCCCGTTTTCTCGGCGCCAGAAAAGTGATCGCCTGCGGGCGAAACGTGGAGAAGCTGGCCGCCCTCGGCGCTGATGAAACCGTTAACTTAAGTCAGGATGAGGCGGACTTACGGACGCAGTTTGCCGGGCTGGCGGCGCAGCAGATTGATGTCGTCGTCGATTATCTGTGGGGACGTAGCGCCGAACTTTTGCTGCCAGCGCTGGCAAAACACAGCCCAGGAAATGCGCCGGTACGTTTTATTCAGGTCGGTTCCCTTTCCGCCGCCGATATCTCTCTCAATGGCGCGGTGCTACGCTCCTCGCCGCTGCAGCTGATGGGCAGCGGAATTGGCAGCCTTTCTGTGCCCCAGCTGCTGGCCGCCACCGGGGAGATGCTGCAGGCCGCCGTCGCCGGCGGATTGACTATCGCCACGACTCCCCGGCCGCTTCGCGAGGTCGCCACGGCGTGGCCGCAGGACGACAGCCAGAAACGCACCGTCTTTGTCGTCGATTAAAAAAATCGCTTCTGCACAAAAGTTGGGGTTGATATCTTAAATGAGAAATATTATCTTTCTCATTACTGAATAGTTGAGCAAACAGCTCAGGTATTCGGTACGACATTGCTCACATTGCTTCCAGTATTTTTGCCCGCACTTGTGCGGGCTTTTTTTATGGTTGTCGACACACTCTGCGCACCAGCTGCCTTAGCCAGCGATGTGCTAATTCATGCTCGTGGCGAGGATGCCACATTTGTGACACCGTTATCTCCGGCGTACTCACCGGGAGAGGAAAAGCGACCATCTCTTTTCCCGCCGCGCTCTGCAGGCAGGAGGCCGGGACAACGGCGATGAGCTGAGAATCCCGGGCCACGGCCAGCGCGGCGGAAAAACCAGGCACCACCGAGGCAATCCTGCGGCGCATGCCACACGCCGCCAGCGCGTCATCAACTGGCCCGCGTATCAACCCGCGACGGGAGGTAATGACGTGCCCCACGGAAACAAATTGTTCTCGCGACATGTCGGCAAAGGCGGCCAGCGGATGGTTTTTGGCCAGCGCGACGACAAAACGATCGCGAAACAGCGCCTGCAGGCGGATCTCCGGCCCCATATTTTTCAGTACGCCAATTTCCAGGTCCACCCGCCCCTCGCGTAAAAATCGGGCATCTTTCTCCGGCTTAGCGACAAACTCCAGCGTCACGCCCGGTGCTTCCCGCGCGGCGGCGTTCACCAGCGCCGGGCCAAAAGCGTCTATAAATCCCTCATTGGTACGCAAAGTAAATCGCTTCTCGAGGGTCGATAAACTCAGCGGCGCCGGCGAAGCGTTGAGCACCGCGCGCATCTCGGAGACAACGTTTTTTGCCCGCGCCTGCAGACTTTCTGCGTGCGGAGTCAGCACCATGTTTCGCCCGGCTCTGACCAGTAGCGGGTCGCCGGTGACCTGCCGTAGGCGCGTCAGCGTGCGGCTCATCGCCGAAGCGCTGAGCTCAAGCCGTTTAGCCGCCCCGGCAACGCTTTTCTCGCTCAACAGTACATCCAGCGCCGCCAGTAAATTGAAATCAGGATCGGTCATCTTTTCTCCACTCCAGGATAAGGCGTCTGATGCACTTTATTATTGCAAATGCTGCGCCTTCCGCCTGCTACAGCACCAGCCTATATTTACCCCATCATGTATTTGCTCAGGAGTTATGCCCATGGTCACTTCCCCTAAAACAGTATTGATCGCAGGCGCGTCACGCGGGCTTGGGCACGCCATGGCTGAACAGTTTCTGCTGCATGGCTGGCAGGTCATCGGCACCGTACGCGATCTCTCACAAACGACGCCGCTGCACCACCTGGCCGAGGCTTATCCTGGACGGGTGCGCATTGAGGCGCTGGATATTTGTGATAGCGACGGGATCGCGGCGCTGCGCAATGCGCTTGCCGATAGCGTGCTGGATATGCTGTTCGTCAACGCGGGCACCACCAACCGCGATCCCACACAAACCATCGGCGAGATCGCGACGGAAGAGTTTATTCACGTCATGCTGACCAACGCGCTCGCGCCAATGCGGGTAATAGAAAGTCTGCAGGCACTGGTGCTGCCACAGGGGCTGATTGGCGTTATGTCTTCAGGACAAGGCAGTTTGAGCAATAATACCGGCGGGCAGCGCGAGCTGTATCGCGGGAGCAAAGCCGCGCTGAATATGTTTATGCGCAGCTTTGCCGCCCGCCCTGCCAGCGTATCGCATCCGATGGTGGTCATGGCGCCGGGGTGGATCCGCACGGCTCTTGGCGGCGAGAGCGCCCCGCTCACCATGGCGGAGACCATCCCCTCGCTGGTGAACGTGCTGCTGGAAAAACAAAATCGTCCCGGATTAGAGTATCTGGATTATCGCGGATATCGCGTGCCGTGGTGATAAGTCTATGCGTATGAATGGCCTGCAGACGGGTTCATGGCAGTCAATTTTCGTTTTCTATGCTATTACACCCCGATGATGGAGAGTTTCTGGACCCGTTGCGCATGGCGTGGGCTAGTCATACGTTTTTCTGGGCGTTCCTGAGCTAAAGCCAGGCAGGGGTGATATTATTCAAGCCAGAAAATACAGGCACAACGTCAACCGGGAGCGATTTATGCACGAGGAAGTACCACTGAAATATTACGACATTGCGGATGAGTATTCGACGGAGTCCGCCGAGCCCGTCAGCGAGTCAGAACGTGAGCCCCTGGCGCGCTATTTTCAACTGCTGATTACGCGGCTGATGAATAACGAAGAAATCAGCGAGGAGGCGCAGGGAGAGATGGCCATACAAGCGGGCATCGATCGGCAGCGCATCGATGATATCGCGGAATTCCTGAATAAATGGGGTAATGAGTAGCGGTTGACGCGGACGTTCCGCGGAGTGCTTGCGGCAAATGACGCATCGGCAATCGCGGCAGCGGACTTCGCGTCGGGACGTGCAATAAAGCTGGTCATTGCGACCAGCTTTACCTGAGACTTTAGAACCGGTATCCGGCAGAGAACATAAACACCCACGGATCCAGACGGATGCTGTCGTGCTGCTGCGCGCCCGCCAGCTTATAGTTGGCGGTGGTGTCGATATCCATGTACCACACCGACATGTTAATCAGCCAGTCGCGGTTAATCAGATAGTCCATCCCCACCTGTCCCGCCGCCCCCCAGGAGTCTTTCAGGCTCAGATCGGATATGCCGGTCTTTTTACCCGTATCGTTCACGCTCTCATCGAAGAAGGTCGTGTAGTTGATACCCGCGCCAATGTATGGACGCAGCTTGCTGCTGGAGTCGCCAAAATACCACTGCGCCATTAGCGTCGGCGGTAAATGGTGAACGGTCGCAATATTGCCGGTTGCCGCGGTCCCGACTTTATGGCGGAACGGCGTGGCGGCCAGCAGTTCAACGCCGATGTTATCCGTTGCCATATAGGTGAACGTCAAACCCAGTTGCGTATTATTGCTGACGTTAAAGCCCCCCAGGCTGCCTAACGTGCCGCCCGCGCCTTCGGTCGGTCTGACCGTTGCCGAACCCGCGCGAATAAAAAATTCACCGGCTTCATGCGCCCAGACGCTGCTGCCGGAAAGACTGCTCAGAATAACAACCGCCGCTGCTAACTTTTTCATACCCACTTCCTCATTATGGTTATTCAGCGCCAGAATATACCTACATTGAAGTATGTTTGATCCAACATAGATCACATTAAGTGGGCAAATTTAACATTTATTGATCCAGATTAATTTTCACTTTCTCAATACAATCAGTGAGAAGCGTGTCGTATCAAATTTCTTCCTTTATGACACTCAAAGCAGCGCGTCGCTGATTTCCTCTTCTATTTACAAAGATATACTTAGCCTGCAGGAGCAGAGACTGCTACCCAGCCGCGATTTGCGGTACAATCGCCGGCTAGTTAACACCTGCAATACTCAAGGAGAATGCATGTCTATCACGGCGAAGTCCGTCTACCGTGACACCGGGAACTTTTTCCGCAATCAGTTCGTTACTATCCTGCTGATTGCGCTGCTATGCGCGTTCATTACGGTAGTACTTGGCCATGCCTTTTCACCCAGTGAAGAGCAGCTGTCAATACTGAGCCAGGGCGATAGCCTGGCGGGTAGCGGCGGGCTGTTTGAACTGGTCCAGAGCATGACGCCGGAGCAGCAGCAAATCCTGCTGCGCGCGTCTGCGGCCTCTACCTTCTCAGGGCTGGTAGGTAACGCCATTCTTGCCGGCGGCGTTCTGCTCATGATTCAGATGGTCTCCGCCGGCCAGCGAGTCAGCGCCCTGCGCGCGATCGGCGCTTCTGCGCCGGTGCTGCCAAAGCTGCTGCTGCTGATCCTGCTGACGACGTTTATCGTGCAGATGGGAATGATGCTGGTGGTGGTGCCGGGCGTCCTGCTGGCTATCGTGCTCTCTTTCGCACCGGTTATGCTGGTGCAGGATAAAATGGGGATTTTCAGCGCCATGCGTAGCAGTATGCGTCTGGCCTGGGCCAACGTACGTCTGGTGGCGCCGGCCATTATCGGCTGGCTGCTGGCGAAAACGCTGCTGCTGCTGTTTGCCTCCAGCTTCGCGGTCCTGACGCCAAACGTTGGCGCGGTGGTAATAAATACCCTCAGCAATCTTATCTCCGCATTGTTGCTGATCTATTTATTTCGCTTGTATATGCTCATTCGTAACTAACCTAATCCGGGGCGGGTGCTCCCTGCCCCAACCTGAACGACGGAATCGATGTATGAAGCAGTTTCTGGATTTTTTACCGCTGGTAGTCTTCTTCGCATTCTACAAGCTTTATGATATCTACGCCGCGACGACCGCGCTGATTATCGCTACCGCCATCGTGCTGATTTACAGCTGGGTGCGCTATCGTAAAGTCGAGAAAATGGCGCTGATTACCTTTGTGCTGGTGGCCGTATTTGGCGGCTTAACCATCTTCTTCCATAACGATGAGTTTATTAAATGGAAGGTGACGGTTATCTACGTGCTGTTTGCCAGCGCGCTGCTGTTTAGCCAGTGGGTGATGAAGAAGCCGCTGATCCAGCGCATGCTGGGTAAAGAGCTGACGCTGCCGCAGCAGGTGTGGTCGCGTCTGAATCTGGCCTGGGCGGTGTTTTTCATCCTTTGCGGACTGGCGAATATCTATATCGCTTTCTGGCTGCCGCAGAATATCTGGGTCAACTTCAAGGTCTTTGGTTTAACCGCCCTGACGCTGGTATTCACCCTGCTGAGCGGCGTGTATATCTATCGCCATATGCCGCAGGACGACAACCACTAAGCTGGCTTTCCCACGGCACGCCGGACGGCGTGCCGCGTTCTTCGCTTTTCCCTTCTCCGCATAAATCGCTTCAGCTGAAACGATTCGTAATGTAAGCTATTTCTCACAGGAGATGGCATTCCTCCTTGAACCGCCATGTGGCTAATGATGCCTGCTTTTTATTCCCGGACCGGGAATGGGCAGGCATATCTGAATTGCAGGCACCGCGTCCGGGAAGGTTAATCTTCTAAGGAACTGACGATGCGTGCAAACCGCTTTTCATCACTCTCTCTGCTTTTCTTCCTCGGAAAATGGCTGCTCCTCGCCTTTATCATCGCGGTGCTGGCGGGTACGGCATCGGCGTTTTTTCTTTTCTCACTGCAGTGGGCCACGGCAACGCGTGAAGCTGACCTCTGGCTTATCGGGCTCCTGCCGTTGGCCGGTTTTGCCGTCGGCTGGATCTACCTGCGCTACGGCACCCGCGTGGAGGCCGGCAATAACCTGATTCTGGAAGAGATTCACGACCCTCAGCGCATCATTCCCTTGCGCATGGCGCCGCTGGTTTTTTTCGGCACCGTTGTTTCTCATCTGTTTGGCGCCTCCGTCGGGCGTGAAGGCACGGCGGTGCAGATGGGGGCCTCGATCGCCGACCGTTTTACGGCCCTTTTCCGCCTTAACGACGATGCACGGCGAATGATACTGATGGCCGGGATCAGCGCCGGTTTCTCTTCGGTTTTCGGTACCCCGCTCGCCGGAGCGCTATTCGGGCTCGAGGTCCTGGCTATCGGCCGGATGGACTACAACGCCATTCTTCCCTGTCTGTTTGCCGCGATTATCGCCGATCGGGTCGGCATCATGTGGGGCGTGCAGCATACGCACTACTTTATTACCGGCTTTCCCACGCTGACGCTCTGGACGCTGCTGGCCATCATTATCGCCGGCTGCTGCTTTGGCCTCGCGGCGCGCATTTTCGCCGACAGCACGCATGCGGTCGGCGCCTTGATGAAAAAACGGATTCACTACGCGCCGCTGCGGCCGTTTATTGGCGGACTGGCGATTGCCGGCGCCGTCTGGCTGCTGCACGGAGAGCGCTATATTGGCCTGGGCATACCGGTGATAGTAGACGCTTTCCAGCATCCGCTGGCGCCGTGGGACTGCTTCGGCAAACTGATCTTCACCGTTGTCTCTTTAGGAAGCGGATTTAAAGGTGGCGAAGTCACCCCGCTGTTTTACGTCGGCGCGACGCTGGGCAATGCGCTGGCGCCGCTGCTGCATATGCCGCCAGGTTTTCTGGCCGGGATAGGTTTTGTCGCCGTCTTTGCCGGCGCGGCGAATACCCCCATCGCCTCGACGCTGATGGCGATTGAGCTATTTGGCGCGGAAATCGGTGTTTACGCGGCGCTGGCCTGCGTGGTGGCATGGCTGGTCTCGGGCTATACCGGTATTTATCGTTCCCAGCGCATAGCCTGCCTGAAACAAAGCTATGTCCCGACCGGCATCAGACTGGCTGAGCTCCCGGCGTGGTACCAATCGCAAACACGCCGTCAAAAAACCGACAACGAAACCCCCACCTCCTGACGAACGCGCCCGGAAACCGGAGGGTTCAGGCTCGCCGGTTTCTTCATGATATCTACCACATGCCGGAAAGTTGCGGCAATTGTGAGGATTTAATGGAGATTAGCGTCGCTTTATTGAAACGATAATGATTATCATTGATATTCTCGATCTCAATTTTTCATGATTTGATATGGATATTTATAATGAGAACGCAGAAAAATCACATAGCAACGCCCCTGGCCCTGGCCATTGCAGGCTTACTCAGCCCAGGGGTCTTCGCCGAAGAGGTGGAACAGGATACGGAGACCATGGTGGTTCATGGCACCGCCGAAGAGGCGCTGAAGCAGCAGCCGGGCGTCTCGATCATCACTGCGGAAGATATTGCTAAAGATCCCCCGGTTAACGATCTCTCAGAAATCATCCGTAAAATGCCCGGTGTCAACCTGACCGGCAACAGCGCCAGCGGCAGCCGCGGCAACAACCGTCAGATCGACATTCGCGGAATGGGACCGGAAAACACGCTGATTCTTATCGACGGCGTGCCCGTCACCTCCCGCAATTCAGTGCGCTATAGCTGGCGCGGCGAGCGCGATACCCGCGGCGACAGCAACTGGGTACCGCCGGAAATGGTGGAACGCATTGAAGTTCTGCGCGGCCCTGCCGCAGCGCGCTACGGCTCAGGCGCCGCGGGCGGCGTTGTCAATATCATCACCAAACGCCCCACCAACGACTGGCACGGCTCGCTTTCGCTGTATACCAATCAGCCGGAAAATAATAAAGAAGGCGCCACCAACCGGGCTAACTTCAGCCTCAACGGACCGCTGGCGGGAGATGCCCTGACCATGCGTTTGTACGGCAACATCAACAAAACGGAGCCCGATGCCTGGGATATTAACCGCGCGCAAAATGGCTCTTACGCGGCGGGCCGCGAAGGGGTACGCAACAAAGATATTAACGCCCTGCTGTCGTGGAAAGTTACGCCGCAGCAGATCCTGGATTTTAGCTACGCCTATAGCCGCCAGGGCAATATTTATGCCGGCGATACGCAGTACAGCAACAGCAATATGAGCCCAAATGGCCTGGTGGATACGCTGTACGGTCAGGAAACCAACCGGCTATATCGGCAGACCTGGGGCCTGACCTACAACGGGATCTGGGACTGGGGCCAGTCGAAGGCGGGCGTCTACTACGAAAAAACCAACAATACCCGCCTGCAGGAGGGCACCACCGGCCGCGTTGAAGGGATGATCAATAGCGATGTCTATGACACCAGCCGCCTGGAGTCGTGGCGCTCAACCGCAGAGGTGAATCTCCCCTTCAACTGGCTCGCTGAACAGACCCTGACTTTGGGCATGGAATGGAATCGCGATGAGCTAAACGATCCGGCATCCATGCAGGCCACCACCACCACGGATGCTCTCCCCGGGATTTCGGGCGATCCTTCACAACGCAGCCCTAAAAACAGCGCCACCCTGACCGGTATCTATCTGGAAGACAATATTGAAGCGATGCCGGGCACCAATATTATCCCGGGTCTACGCTTCGACTATCATAACGACTTCGGCAGCAACTGGAGCCCGAGCCTGAACCTGGCGCAGGATCTGGGGGATATGTTTAAGGTCAAAGCGGGCATCGCCCGGGTATTTAAAGCGCCGAACCTGTATCAGTCGAGCGAAGGCTATCTGCTTTCTACGCGGGGTAACGGCTGCCCGATAAGTATTGCCGATGGCAACTGCTATCTGTTGGGTAACCCGGACCTCGATCCGGAAATCAGCATCAACAAGGAGATCGGCCTTGAGTTTAACCTGAACGGTTACAACGCCGGCGTCACCTGGTTCCGCAACGACTACAAAAACAAGATCGTCTCCGGCACCGAGATTCTGGGTAATACCGCGACCGGAGCGAATATCCTGCAGTGGGAGAACGGCGGGAAAGCGGTCGTCGAAGGCCTTGAAGGCACGCTGCTGGTTCCGGTCATTGCCGATACGCTCAGCTGGCGCACCAACGCCACTTATATGATCAAATCGGAAAACAAAGATACCGGAAACCCGCTGTCCGTTATTCCGAAATACACCATCAATACCCTGCTCGACTGGCAGGTGACCAGCAAGTTTTCGGCGAACGTCAACTGGACTTTGTACGGTCGGCAGAAACCGCGGGAATATGCGGAAATTCGTACTGAAAACGGCGTACTGGCCACCAATGAAGTGGGCTCCTATTCCGTGGTTGGTATCGGCGGTAACTATCAGCTAATGAAAGACCTGCGCCTGAACGCCGGGATCAGTAACCTGTTCGATAAGCAAATTTATCGTGAAAACGAAGGGGCTTCGACCTATAACGAACCGGGTCGCGCCTATTACGCTGGCGTCACGATCTCCTTCTAACCCCTCACGCCCGCTATCGCGGGCGTATTCCCTATTCTCTCAGCGTCATTTTCATAGTAGCATCCGCCTGATCATCTTTGACTAGTACAGAGTATAGAATGACAACAACAGATCTTACGCCGAAGGGCGAATTGGTATTACGCACCCTGGCGATGCCGGCGGACACCAACGCTAACGGCGATATTTTCGGCGGCTGGCTGATGTCGCAGATGGATATTGGCGGGGCGATTATGGCCAAAGAGATTGCCCACGGTCGCGTTGTGACCGTGCGCGTCGACGGCATGACTTTTTTACGCCCGGTCGCGGTCGGCGACGTGGTGTGCTGCTACGCCAGCTGCGTGAAGCGCGGCAATACGTCGATAACCATCAATATGGAAGTGTGGGTCAAGAAGGTGTCGTCTGAACCCATCGGCCAGCGCTACAAAGCAACCGAAGCGCTGTTTATCTACGTTGCGGTAGATAATGAGGGTAAACCGCGCGCCCTTCCCACCCAGTGATTCTGCCGGCCCGGCGCTTCCGGGCCGGTCTTTTACAGAAAGCCGAGTAAAGAGAAGAAGAAGTAGCCCAGCACAATAATAATTACCGGCAGGACGTATAGCGGAAAATACTGCACCAGGATGGTATGGCGCGGCACCACAACGCGTTCAGAGATTTGTTCGCGCGTCAGCCCTTCGGCCCCTTTCGCCTGCTCCAGAATCAGCTGATCCTCAACGCCCTCGCGCAGAAACTTCGCCTGGCGCCCCATCCGCGCTCCGGAGGCCTGTAGCGCCATGCCGACGAACACCAGAATATAGATAACCCAGAAGCCGATATTCATACCGTGCTTAAAGTCCGGCAGCGGCGAGTTGTACCAGAAGAAATTCAGGAACGGCGTATTGAAACGCATCATCTCAATCATCACATGAGCAAAGTCCATCATCACCGCGTCAATGCCCGGTTTTTTCTCACTGTGCTCGTACATAAACTTCAGCACGGAGATCAGCGTCGAGATAACCGCCGGGATAAATACCACCCACCCCAAAATACGTTTAAGTACTGCAACGCGTCCAGCTTGTTGATACGTCATGGGTTCCCCTTGTTAAGACGCCTGTCTACCCTAAGTCTACCTTCGTCGGCGAATTTCGCCCAATAATGCGCGGTATGATATACCATGAGTGCCGATTCGTTATCTACTTACGCTACAGGAGAGGGACTTATGTCAGCCAGGCGCCAGATTCACGCCGCGATTTTTGATATGGATGGTTTACTGATTGATTCTGAGCCGCTGTGGGATAAAGCGGAGCTGGAGGTGATGGCAAGCCTCGGGGTGGATATCAGCCGCCGCCATGAAATGCCCGATATCCTGGGGCTGCGCATCGATTTAGTCGTCGATCTGTGGTTTGCCCAGCAGCCGTGGAAAGGCCCGGATCGTGCCGAAGTCACCGCGCGGATCATCAACCGCGCCATCCAGCTGGTGGAAGAAGCGCGTCCGCTCCTCCCCGGTGCGCGGGAAGCGGTGGCGATGTGCAAAGCCCAGGGGTTGAAAATCGGCCTGGCGTCGGCTTCGCCGCAGCGGATGCTGGAAAAAGTCCTCACCATGTTTGAACTGCGCGATCAATTTGACGCCCTCGCTTCCGCCGAAGGGCTGCCGTTCAGCAAACCGCACCCGCAGGTCTATCTGGACTGCGCCGCCAGACTCGGCGTCAGCCCGATGCACTGCGTGGCGCTGGAAGACTCGGTTAACGGCATGATTGCCAGCAAAGCGGCCCGAATGCGATCTATCGTCGTACCGGAAGCGGAAAACAGCCGCGATCCGCGCTTCGTGCTGGCGGACGTGAAGCTTGCCACCCTTGAATCCCTCACCCTGAGCGACCTGCTCGGTTAATCCTGCCGCTGATGATGAGATAGCGGCACCGTCTCATCATCACAAAATTAAAACAGCGTTTCATTTTTATTTGTTTTTTCTTCTCCCGCCCTCTATGCTTGTCTCAACGGCGTTATTTAACGCGTGAAATCAGCATACAGAGGTGCATATGGTACTGAACGCCTTTGACCTTACGGGCAAGGTCGCTATCGTGACGGGTTGTGATACCGGGCTGGGCCAGGGAATGACGCTGGGCCTTGCGCAGGCCGGGTGCGATATCGTCGGCGTGAATCGCCGGATCCCCCATGAAACCGCAGAGAAGGTTCAGGCGCTGGGCCGACGCTTTACCGCTATTCAGGCCGATCTGAGCCGGCAGGATGAGATTGAAACCATTGTCGATCGGGCCGTGGCCGCCATGGGCCGGGTAGATATTCTGGTCAACAATGCGGGAACCATCCGCCGCGCCGATGCGCTCTCCTTTAGCGAAAAAGACTGGGACGAGGTGATTAACCTGAATCTGAAGTCGGTGTTCTTTCTTTCACAGGCGGTCGCCAGACAGTTTATTCAGCAGGGTGACGGCGGGAAAATCGTTAACATTGCCTCAATGCTCTCCTTTCAGGGGGGGATTCGGGTACCCTCCTACACCGCGTCAAAAAGCGGCGTACTGGGCATTACCCGCCTGATGGCCAACGAATGGGCGGGGCATCGCATCAACGTTAACGCCATTGCCCCGGGATACATGGCCACCAACAATACCCAGCAGCTGCGTGAAGACGCCGAGCGCAGCAAAGCGATTCTCGACCGTATTCCGGCCGGGCGCTGGGGCGTGCCGGATGACCTTCAGGGGCCGGTCGTTTTTCTCGCCTCCCGGGCGGCGGATTACATTAGCGGCTTTACGCTGGCGGTAGATGGCGGCTGGCTGGCACGCTGATGTTTTTGTGACAAAGAGTTACACCGTCACCTCTTCCGCACACTGTATAAAAACCCTATACTGTATGAATTGACAGTTTAGGGTTTTTATCATGACGGCGGAAGGCCACCTCCTCTTCTCTATCGCCTGTGCGGTATTTGCGAAAAACGCGGAATTGACCCCCGTGCTGGCTCAGGGCGACTGGTGGCACATCGTTCCTTCCGCCATCCTGACCTGTCTGCTGCCGGATATCGATCACCCTAAGTCGTTTCTCGGTCAGCGATTAAGCTGGATATCAAAACCGATAGCGCGCGCCTTTGGCCATCGCGGCTTCACCCATAGCCTGCTGGTGGTCTTTGGCGCGGTCGCGATTTTCTCATTGAAAGTACCGGAAAGCTGGATAGTGCCGGCAGATGCGGTTCAGGGCCTGGTTCTTGGCTACCTCAGCCATATTCTCGCCGACATGCTCACCCCGGCAGGCGTTCCGCTGCTCTGGCCCTGCCGCTGGCGTTTTCGCCTGCCCCTGCTTGCACCGCGCAAGGGTAACCAGCTGGAGCGCGCGCTGTGTATGGCGCTGTTTATCTATGCCGTATGGATGCCGCAAAACGTTGCCGAAAACAGCGCCATTCGCTGGTCATCGGACATGATTAATTCTTTGCAAACCACCTTTAATCGCTTAATTAGCCACCAGGGTGGACGATAAACCAGCGAATTATTCAATTGGTTATAATCAATTCCATTTGAATATAAGTAACGAATAACGCCTTCTGCTACCCTTGCCGTCATAAGAGCTGGTTATTGACCAGCCCGGTAATAAAAGATATCAGGAGAACGGGGATGAACTTTCCATTAATAGCGAACGTAGTCGTGTTCGCGGTTTTACTGTTGGCGCTGGCCCAAACCCGCCATAAACAGTGGAGCCTCGCTAAAAAAGTGCTGGTCGGTCTGGCGATCGGCGTTGTCTTCGGCCTGGCGCTACAGCTTATCTATGGTTCCGACAGCCCGGTGCTGAAGGATTCTATCCAGTGGTTCAATATCGTCGGTAACGGCTATGTTCAACTGCTGCAAATGATCGTCATGCCGCTGGTTTTCGCCTCCATTCTGAGCGCGGTCGCCCGTCTGCATAATGCCTCGCAGCTGGGTAAAATCAGCTTCCTCAGTATTGGAACCCTGCTGTTCACCACGCTGATTGCGGCGCTGGTCGGGGTGCTGGTCACTAATATGTTTGGCCTGACCGCCGAAGGGCTGGTTCAGGGCAGCGCGGAGACCGCCCGCCTCAACGCCATTCAGAGCAATTACGCCGGTAAAGTCGCGGACCTGAGCGTCCCGCAGCTGATCCTCTCTTTCGTACCGAAAAACCCGTTTGCCGATCTGACCGGCGCGAACCCAACGTCGATTATCAGCGTGGTTATCTTCGCCGCGTTCCTCGGCGTCGCGGCGCTGAAATTGCTGAAAGATGACGTCGCCAAAGGCCAGCGCGTACTCACCGCCATCGACACGCTGCAGAGTTGGGTAATGAAGCTGGTGCGCCTGGTGATGCAGTTAACGCCGTACGGCGTGCTGGCGCTGATGACCAAGGTGGTCGCGGGCTCTAACCTGCAGGACATCATCAAGCTCGGCAGCTTCGTTATCGCCTCCTATATTGGTCTGGGCATCATGTTCGTGGTGCACGGTCTGCTGCTGGCGGTCAACGGCGTGAGTCCTCTGAAGTACTTCCGTAAAGTCTGGCCGGTATTGACCTTCGCCTTTACCAGCCGCTCCAGCGCGGCGTCTATTCCGCTGAACGTGGAAGCGCAAACGCGTCGCCTGGGCGTGCCGGAGTCTATCGCCAGCTTCTCCGCATCGTTCGGCGCCACGATCGGGCAGAACGGCTGCGCGGGCCTCTATCCGGCGATGCTCGCCGTGATGGTCGCCCCTACCGTCGGTATTAACCCGCTCGATCCGCTGTGGATTGCGACGCTGGTGGGCATCGTGACCGTCAGTTCCGCCGGGGTCGCGGGCGTGGGCGGCGGCGCGACCTTTGCCGCCCTGATCGTTCTGCCGGCGATGGGCCTGCCGGTCACGCTGGTGGCGCTGCTGATCTCGGTTGAGCCGCTGATTGATATGGGCCGTACCGCGCTGAACGTAAGCGGTTCCATGACCGCCGGTACCCTGACCAGCCAGTGGCTGCGCCAAACCGATAAAGCTATTCTCGACAGCGAAGAGGACGCGGAGCTGGCGCACCGCTAATCTTTGTATTTCCTATGCATATCCCTTAAACGCGCGGCCTGAGCTGCGCGTTTTTTTATCTCCAAAGGATCTACGCAAGTCGACGGATAACCCGGCAATCCCAGGGCCCCAGCGTGAGCTCGTTGATGGTGGTCAATGATAAAGCATCGCTATAGCCTGAAGGAAGCGTGACGAATTGCGCACAGGCCGTATAGTTTTGGATAAAGACAAAGGTGCGCGCTCCATCAGTGCGCGCAGTGGCAACAACGCCTGTCGGGAATCGTTCTTCAATGGCTCGCGTTAAGGCCAGTTCGTTAATGAGCGCGGTGAAAAAATCACGCTGAAAAGCCAGATCGTTGCGCGATGCGATATACCAGGCCTTACCTTGGCCGAAATGATTTATGGTCGCTGCCGGTCGGCCTGCGTAAAAATCATCGTCGTAAACTGCCAGTGATTGCGCCGTTTCGGTATGGATTAACTCGCAGAGATGGTGAGCCTTGTAAGGCCCCTTAAGCCCGGCGTTATTGCCAGGGACTCCTGATAATTGACAATATTCCCCATCATTGAGCGCATCTATCTCCTCAGCCCAGATACCGAGAAGTTTACGCAACGGGCCTGGAAAGCCTCCCAAATGGCACAGGTCGCTTTCGTTGACGATCCCTGACCAGTATGTTGTAACTAAATAGCCGCCATCAGCCACGTACTCTTCAGCTCGTTCTGCAAAACCGTCCCGAACCATATAAAGCATCGGTGCAATCACCAGTTGGTATTGATTTAAATCGCCATCGGCATCAATAACATCAACCGCAACGCCCTGCTCCCAGAATGGACGATAATGTTCATTAACTGTTCTCTCGTACTCCATACCAAGATTGCGTGGTCCCTGGGCATCGTTCAGCGCCCAGCGATTTTGCTGATCGAAAATAATCGCGACTCTGGCATCCGTCAGGCATCCCGCAACGCCCGACAACCGGCTTAATATTTCACCCAGCTCGCAGACCTCTTGCCCAACGCGTGTCTCAAGATGCCCTACATGGTCAACCACAGCGCCGTGAAATTTCTCCATAGAACCCCGGCTTTTACGCCACTGGAAGTACTGAATAGAGTCGGCGCCATGCGCCACCGCCTGTAGGGAAGAAAGGATATGCATCCGCGGCTTTTTCAACTTACTGATTGGCTGCCAGTTTGTCGCCCCAGGAGTTGATTCCATTAAAACAAAGGGCTGCCCCCCTTTCAGGCTACGCATCATGTCGTGATACATCGCTGTATGGCAGGCAAGAGTGATTTCATCTTTATCACCGTGCCATAGTGGGTAGCTATCCCATGAGATAAAATCCAGCGGCTCCACCAGTTGCCAGTAGTCGTAATCGTTAAAATACTCCATGAAATTGGTGGTAACCGGGAGCTGCGGATTTGCCGCTTTCAACGGTTTAATTTCCTGACGACAAAAATCAGTGGCCTGTGCAGTATTAAACCGATGCCAGTCAAGGTTCAGCCCGTGAATGGAAGTTTCTCCCTGCGGGGCCGGTGATTCGATTTGCGACCAGTCGCTATAGGTATGACTCCAGAAACTGCTCCACCAGGCATGATTAAGCGCATCCAGCGTTTTGTAACGTTCTTTAAGCCACTCACGAAATTGCTGCTGGCACAAGCCACAATGGCACTCACCGCCATATTCATTAGAGATATGCCAGCCCAGGATCGCGGGATGATGAGAGTAACGCTCAGCCAGCAGGGTATTTATTTTTAACGTTTTCTTACGATAGACTGGCGAAGAGAGACAGTGATTATGCCGCCCTCCGTGTAGTGCCGGAACCCGGTCCCGGCTCACCCGCATAACCTGCGGATAACGTTGAGACATCCACGCAGGACGCGCGCCGCTCGGGGTAGCCAGAAAAACAGAGATCCCGGCAATGGCCAGTTTATCGAGAATGACATCCAGCCATTTGAATTCATAGACTCCCTCGGCAGGCTCCAGTTTTGCCCAGCTAAAGATGCCGACTGACATGATATTGCATTTTGCTTGCTGCATCATCGCAATATCTTTATCAACAATATCGGGATAATTCTGCCACTGTTCAGGATTATAATCCGCACCGTGTAATATAGTGTCGACATACTGATCAAATAGACATTTCTTTTTCATTCCCCCTCCGAAAATTCTCATTTTGAAACTCTGTCTAATTATTTACGCTACGTTAACCTGGCTCATCGCGGGTTCTGCCGAAGAATCTCCGCCAGAGCGCAATAAAAATATTGATGTAAACGTTGTGGCGAACACGACGCTGCCCATAATTAAGTAGGTTGGCGCAAAGCCAATGCTGTCATAACCAAAGCCTGCCAATGGGGATATCAGCGTGCCAATAACCGAGCTGGTACAGGCAAACCCAACCAGATATAGCGTTGATGACAGCCGTTTATCGAAATTAAGCGTGATATATTTGAACATGGAAACCAGCAGTACCGGCAGCTCTGCAGCATGGATAAGTTTGGTAATAAAAATGAGCACAGGTCCTTCGACAAGGCCAGATCCAATCATCCTGACAGCCATGACCATCCCGGCGAAAATCAAACCATTTTTTGCCCCAATACGGTTAATTAGCCACGGAGCACAAAATAACCCTGCGGCCTCAAGAAAAACCTGAATAGAGTTCAGATAGCCAAACATGGCAGTTCCCTCTTCTTTGGTCGGGAACTGAGCCACAAAATAAACGGGGAATTGTTGGTCGTAAACGTTATAAACGCACGAACCGATAACAAAAAAAATCAAAGCCCAAAAACGAGGTAGCGTCAGCAGGCTCAATGCATCCTGTAGCGATACTCTGCTGCTCTGCGCCGCGTTATCCTGGCCGCCTCCCGGCGCAACAGATGGCGCCGCACGCTCACCAACGCGCAGCGTCGTTAAGACCACAAAAAACAGTATTCCGCCAACTGAAGCCACGAGGAAATTAAATCGCGGATCCAGATTAAACAGCATACCGGCAAAGAAATTCGCTACCGCCCAGCCGAGTGAACCACCAAACCGCGCTCGACCGAATTCAAAATTGTCATGCCGACCAACGCGTTCAGTAAATGATTCAAGAACACCAATTCCGCCATTAAAGGTGAGTCCAATATACAGGCCACCGAATATACTGCCGAGTATCAGGTTAACCTTAAGTAAATAGCCGAAAGTAATAAATGCCGGCCCGGAGAGCGCCAGCATAATCGATATATACCAAAGAAGATTTTTCCTTAACCCTAGCTTATCCTGAATAAAGCCATAACATACCTGTGCACACAAAGCAGATACTGATAACGCCGAAAAAATAATACCTGTCTGCGTTGCCTGCAGGCCAATGGTTTGGTTCAACCATACTGACAGTAGCGACTGCGATGATGACCAGGCAAAAAAGAAGAAAAACATTAGTAAACATAAAATCAGCTGATTTCGTTTCATTTAACATCGCCCCAAGTTTAAAACCGGCAAGTGTTAGCGATTACACTAAATTTAGAGAAACGTGATAAACCGGAGGCAAGACAGGCATCAAAGCACAATAAGACTGATACTTACAGCCAGCTGATTTACAGTTTATTTCCCGCATCAAGTGGAAGCGCTTTCATAACGAAGTTATTTTTTCCACTTACAGACGTGCAATCCATTATGTTTTTTTGCTACGACTTTATGTTTTTTAGCTAATGTGATCGTCATGTTGGGTAGATCAGGTGAGCGGTAACGTTTTGTCTATGTGATCACATTTTTTGTCCGGATGCTGACAAAATAAAGTTGGGTTCCAACAGAGCGCGTGAAGGGCCGAATACTATTACGTATACGGCCAATCGGGTCTCTCCTGTCTGACTGGGGGAAACTCTCTAAGCGATGGTTGCTGGCGCCTTTCAGGCATCGATTTCACCTTCCTGCCTCATTTGCGTCGCCCAGCGCTGCGCCGCTTCCGGCACGTTAAACGGCGGGGAGCGACGAAAATGTTCGTCTATCAGCACAAAAGCAACGTATTTACCCCGCAAAACCCAGACGTCGCGAAAACCATCCATTTTGACGGCGTGTTCCGGCGGCGCAGGCTCGACTCGCGGCACGTAGCTAATGACCTGACGATTTTGTTGGCGAAGTGGTTTCATCACAAATAGATTCACTAAACACAGCGGGAAACAGAAACCCCTATCATAGCCGAAAAAGCCCCCTTTCGTCGCCCCCAGCTTGCGGCCCTTTAGTAGTAAAACTCTTATAAAAATATATTCTTGAAATGATGTTCTACAATTAGAAGGGTTTTGGTTTAGCAACGACCATTTTCAGCAATGAAAGCAGGAGCGAGCAATGTCTGATAAACACCATAACCCGCAACCCCATCAATCACCGGTTCACGACGACCGGGAAGCAAAACCAGGTCTGGATGCCTTAGCCCCCGAAGATCAGAACTGGCGGCCCACGCCGCATCCCACCGCCCCAGGTGAAGAGCCGACCGCCCCGGGCAGTATGAAAGCCCCGGATACGCACAGCGAAAAGCTCGATGCCCTTGAAAAACAGCGTAAAGGCGGCGAGGATTTTGCGCTCACCACCAATCAGGGCGTACGCATCGCAGACGACCAGAACTCGCTGCGCGCTGGCAAACGCGGCCCCACGCTGCTGGAAGATTTTATCCTGCGCGAAAAAATCACCCATTTTGACCACGAGCGCATTCCTGAGAGGATCGTCCATGCCCGCGGCTCCGCTGCGCACGGCTATTTCCAGGCGTACAGCGATTTAAGCGATATCACCAAAGCGGCTTTCCTCTGCGATCCGCAGAAAAAAACGCCGGTCTTCGTCCGGTTTTCCACCGTTCAGGGCGGCGCAGGCTCCGCCGATACGGTGCGCGACATCCGCGGCTTTGCCACCAAGTTTTATACCGACGAGGGCATCTTTGACCTGGTCGGCAACAACACGCCGATCTTTTTTATTCAGGACGCGATCAAGTTCCCTGATTTCGTCCACGCGGTCAAACCCGAGCCGCACTGGGCCGTCCCGCAGGGGCAAAGCGCACACGACACGTTCTGGGATTACGTCTCACTGCAGCCCGAAACGCTGCATAACGTGATGTGGGCGATGTCCGACCGCGGACTGCCCCGCAGCTACCGCACGATGGAAGGGTTCGGCATCCACACCTTCCGCCTGATTAACGCGGAAGGTAAAGCCACCTTCGTACGTTTTCACTGGAAGCCGGTCGCGGGCAAAGCCTCCCTGGTATGGGACGAGTCGCAAAAGCTGACCGGTCGCGATCCCGATTTCCACCGCCGTGATTTATGGGAAGCGATTGAAGCCGGCGATTATCCTGAGTACGAGCTGGGCTTACAGCTGATCCCGGAAGAGGACGAGTTTGCTTTTGATTTCGATCTGCTGGATCCCACCAAGCTGATTCCGGAAGCGCTGGTACCGGTGCAGCGCGTCGGTAAGATGGTCCTCAATCGCAACCCGGACAACTTCTTTGCCGAAAACGAACAGGCGGCCTTCCATCCAGGGCATATCGTTCCGGGGATAGACTTCAGCAACGATCCGCTGCTGCAGGGCCGACTCTTCTCCTATACCGATACGCAGATCAGCCGCCTCGGCGGGCCGAATTTCCATGAAATCCCGATCAATAAACCCACCTGCCCGTACCATAATTTCCAGCGCGACGGCATGCACCGGATGGATATTGATACCAACCCGGCAAACTATGAACCTAACTCCATCAACGATAACTGGCCGCGGGAGACGCCGCCGGCCGCGAAACGCGGCGGCTTTGAATCCTGTGCCGAGCGGGTTGACGGGGAAAAAATTCGCCAGCGCAGTCCGTCGTTTGGCGAATATTACTCGCAGCCCCTGCTGTTCTGGCGTAGCCAGACGCCTATTGAGCAGCAGCATATTATCGACGGATTCAGCTTCGAGCTGAGCAAGGTCGTCAGGGAGTGGATCCGCGAGCGGGTGGTCGATCAGCTGGCGCATATCGACCTGCAGCTGGCTCAGGCGGTGGGTAAAAATCTGGGTATTGAGCTCACCGACGAACAGCGCAGCATCACGCCGCCGCCTGATGTTAACGGTCTGAAAAAGGATCCTACGTTAAGCCTGTACGCTATTCCCAGCGGTGACGTAAAAGGCCGGGTGGTAGCGGTACTGCTTAACGATCGTCCGGTCGCCAAAGAGCTCCTGACGCTGCTCAAGGCGCTCAAAGCGCACGGGGTGCATGCCAAATTACTCTATTCCCGAATGGGGAAAGTGCAGGCCGATGACGGTACCGAGCTGCCGGTGGCCGGGACCTTTGCCGGGTCGCCATCGCTTACCGTGGACGCGGTCATTGTTCCCGGCGGCGATCTGCAAAGCCTGAGCAACAATGGTGATTTCCACTACTACCTGCTGGAAGCCTATAAACACCTGAAGCCGATTCTGCTGGCAGGCGATGCCCGGCAGTGCAAAGCGCCGCTGCAGGTTGCCAGTCAGGGGGAAGAAGGCATCGTTGAGACGGACGCCATCGATAATTCGTCGGTGGATGCGCTGATTACCCTGATGGCGGCGCATCGGGTGTGGTCGAGAAGCGCCAAAATCTCCGCGATCCCGGCGTAAAAAAAGCCCGGCATTTCTGCCGGGCTTCTCACTTCTCTTTACTTACACATCGCGATAGGTGCCGAGCCGGTAGCCGCGCTCGGCAATCGCATACTTCAGCGACTCGGCGGTGAGCACGTCCAGTTCGGTCAGGCGCGGGTAGCAATAGGCGCTACCCATAATCGTGTTATCAACGAACGCCGGGTGGCACATCACCTCCAGCGATCGCTCATCACGCTGGATAGAGGCATCCAGGGTTTGCAGAAACAGCGCTTCCGAAACCCCTTCCCCGTAAAACTCGCTGGTAAACCCGTCGCTGCTGCGCGCCGCATCCTGCGCTAAACCTGACAGCGTCGCCAGCTGCCGATCGATCCGCAGCGCCACCCCCTTCTCGCGCGCAAAGGCCGCGACGATGGGGTAAATCTGCGCAATCATATGCACATGGTGATGGCTGTCGATATGCGTCGGCTCATGGCCAAACAGCTCGACAAAGCGCCGGTACTGGCACTCCAGTTCGTGCGCGATCTCATCCAGCGGCAGGCTATCCTCTTCCGCCATCTGCCAAATCCACTTACCGAGACGACCTTCGCGGGTTAAGCCCGGCATCGCCGACAGCGGTTCGCCCAGCGTCAGGACAAAGTGCATCCCCACCGCCAGCTCAGGGACGCAGCGGCTAAGCTGGGCAGAGTGGCCGATCGCCGCGCCGTTGACCAGCGCCGTCGTGGAGGTGACCAGACCGTTCTTGCAGGCTTCGATAATGCCGTAGTTTTGCCCTTTGCTGAGGCCAAAATCATCGGCATTGACGATTAACACGCGTTCCATAAGCCGCTCCCGTTACTGTTTCAGTTTTTCGATAGTCGCCGCAAAGTTTGGCAGCCACTGCTCGTGCGCAAGGATCATCTCACGCGCCAGCTGTTCGGCGTCACGATCGGAGTGGATCAGCGGGCTCAGGTTAAGCGCCAGCAGCACGTCATCCAGTTTACCGCTGATTGCCGCTTCGCTGGCCGCGACTTCAAAGCCTTTAATGGTGTAAATCAGCCCCAGCACTTTTTCGTCGAAATGCGTGATGCGCGGCGTCGGTTTCGCACCGTCGCGACCCAGCGTACAGGTCATCTCGACCGCCCAGTCGGCCGGGATGTTATCCACGTGGCCATGGTGCGGCACGTTCACGTAATGTTCAGCCTGCTTATCATTGTAAATGGCGTTAATCACTTCACAGGCCGCGTCGGAGTAATACGCCCCGCCGCGCTGTTCCAGCTCTTTTGGTTTAACGTTCAGATCCGGATCTTTGTACAGCTCAAACAGCTGTTTCTCAACCTTCTGCACCACCTGCGCGCGGGCGCCACCTTTGTAGTACTCGCCCATTTCAATCGCCAGCATCTCTTTTGGCTTAAAGTAGTAGAGCAGATAGGAACAAGGGATCAGGCGCAGCGAACGGAGCAGCCCTTCGCTAAACGGCAAATCAAAGATATTTTTCACCGAGTTTGCGCTCAATCGACCCGACGCCACGCCGTCAAGCAGCTCGTCAAAGCGCGAAACGCCGTTGACCAGCACATCTCGCACGAACACCAAATGGTTCAGACCAAACAGATCGATATTGAGCTCATCGCTCGGGCTCAGCTTCAGCACATCGGTGATAAACATCTTCATGCCGATAGGAATATTGCACACGCCGATAAAGCGCTTAAAGCCGGTATGACGATAAACCGCCTCGGTCACCATGCCCGCCGGGTTGGTAAAGTTAATCACCCAGGCGTTCGGACAGACTTCCTGCACATCTTTCACAATGTCAAAAATGACCGGAATGGTGCGCAGACCTTTAAACAGTCCGCCCGCGCCGTTGGTTTCCTGGCCTAAATAGCCGTGGCTCAGCGGAATACGCTCATCCTTTTCGCGCGCCTTAAGCTGGCCGACGCGCAGCTGAGTGGTGACGAAATCTGCGCCTTCCAGCGCCGCGCGGCGATCGAGAGTCTTGTAGACTTTCATCGGGACGCCGGCTTTTTCCACCATGCGCTGGCACAGCGCGTGGATTATATCGAGCTTTTCCTGCCCTTCCGCGACGTCCACCAGCCACAGTTCGCTAATCGGCAGTTCATGGTAACGCTTCAGGAATCCTTCCAGTAATTCCGGGGTATAGCTGCTGCCGCCGCCGATAGTCACTACCTTCAATTTCTGGCTCATCTTTTTCTCCCTTGCGGATAGCGCGTATGCGGCACCCGCTCTCCGTTTAAATACGGACAGTTAATTTGAATATTTAGACCGCGCGGACTATTCCGCGCCCGGTTAATTAATACTGGTGAGGTGTTTCCGATAGCTGCTGGGGGTAAAGGAAGTCAGCTTCTTGAATGTTTTAATAAACAGACTTGGACTACTGTACCCCGACTCATAGGCGATATCGGTCACCGAGTAGTTGGTTATCTCCAGCTGTTTTTTGGCGAAGTTGATGCGAATATCGTTAATCATCTGCATCGGCGTTTTGGCGTAATAACGCTGGGTCGCCCGGGTTAAGTATTCCTGAGTTTTCCCGGAAAGCTCGACCATATTCTCCAGCGCCCCCTCGCCAAATTTAAGCTTATCGTGCATACCCTCAACGGTATTTTTTAACCATTGCGGAATAACGTCTTCCGTAGGTTCTTCACGATAATGCCGCAAACGATTCAGGGTGTAAAAAGACACCAGCTCGATAAATTCGTCGAATTCAGTTTCGCGAAAATTCAGTGATGCAATAACCGACTCAATATAACTGAGAAAAGTACTTTTAACGGCATAGACCTGTGAGGCGACCAGACCAAACGGCAGCAGCGGCAGATAGTGTTTCTCAAAGAAACTTTTGCTGATGCCAACGTTAAGAATGCGCGTCGCACCAAATTCATAAAAACTCTGGTGATGCGACCCCATTGGGATGAAGACAAAATCCCCGCGCTCCAGCAGCACCCGCTTGCCATTAATAACCTGATAATAGCGCCCGGTTAAAACGATGGTGTACTCGTAGTAATCATGCTGGTGAAGCCCGCTTACGCTCTCCGTTTTGTTATAGATGACCACATGAAAGTTCTTGCCGTTAAAGAGTTGTTGCTCCCGGGCGGTACTGATTTCAGTGGTCATCATCTTTGGCTGCCTCATCGTGTCGATGACCTATTGTACCTTCTCGTGCAGCTCAATCAATTCGGCAACCAGCTCACGAGCCAGCATTGAGGTCATCAGATGATCCTGCGCATGAACCAGCACCAGGCTCACCTTCATTTTGCCTTCACCCTCATCGCTCTCAATCAGCTGCGTCTGCACAAGGTGCGCTTCGCTCAGCGCCATGCGCGACTGTTCCATCATCGTTTTCGCCGCCTCGAAATCTCCCTGCTTTGCCTGCTTCAGCGCGGCATAAGCCAGGCTGCGCGCTTGACCGGAGTTGATAATCAGCCCCATCACCACCTCTTCGAGGTCGTTTACCGCGGTCTCTTCTGCTGCGATGTTATCCAGATCAAACATAATGACTCCCTTATTTCCAGGACGGTACGGGAAATCTCCCGTACCGCTCAATGTTAGAATTTCAGTGCGTTAGCGATATCTTCTTCGCTCTCTTCCTGCTCAATGACGCCCTGCGCTTTGTTGGAAATCACCACAAACGGCAGGTAGACCAGGGTGGACACGGCAAGGTTGAACAGGGCCAGCAGCAGAGCGGCTACGCTACCGTTGGTGTTAAAGAAGGCGCCTAAACCGGTCGGCATGGTCCACGGCGCGATATTGGTAATCGGCGGGATGATGCCCAGGGTATAAGCCGTCATGGTGATAGCCGCCAGCAGAGGCTGAATCAGAATGAAGGGGATAAACATCACCGGGTTCATAATGATCGGCAGACCGAACAGGATTGGCTCGTTAATCTGGAAGATGCCTGACGGCAGCGCCAGTTTCGCCACCTGACGATGATCCTCACGACGTGAAGCGATAAAGATGGCGATGATTAAGCCCAGAGTCGCGCCGGTACCGCCAAGGAAGATGTAGGAATCCAGCATCGGCTTGGCCCACATATGGAAGCTCTTACCCGCGGCCAGCGCGGCCTCGACGGAACCGTACTGCTGGTAGGTTGCAATGTTTTCCAGCGCCCACGGCGTCATGATTCCGCTATCCAGCGCTGACAGCGCCAGCGACCCGTGTACGCCGAAGAACCACAGCAGCGAGGTGAAAATGACGTATGCCCAGCCTACGACGGCGCCCATTGAAGCCAGCGGCGTGGAGATAGTGTCCATGATGATCTGGTGGAAGTTAGTCCCCCAGTGGGTCAACGCCCAGGAGATAATCCCCATAATCGAGAGGATGATAAAGGCCGGGATGACCGCAGAGAATGAACGGGAAACCGAAGCCGGCACGCTGGACGGCAGCGTAATCACCCAGTTGCGATGCACGATAAAGGTGAACATCTCGGCAACGACCAGCCCGATGACAATACCAGAAATGATATTGGCGCCGCCTAACCAGTTCGCACCCACGGCGTAGGCTTCACCGACGCTATAAGGCGTGACGGTCATAAATGCCGCAACGGCCAGTAAACCGGCGGCCATCGGGTCTACTCTCCGCTCCTCAGCTAAAGCGGAGCCAATAAAGAAAGGCGCCATGAGCGACATAATGCCAAGCGTACCGTTATAAACGTTACCGCCGATAGCTTTAAAACCGTTAAGCGTTTCTATTGTAGACGCATCCAGACGGATGCCCATTGAATAAAAGAATGAGCCGTCGCCAAAGCTCAAAAATACGTTGTTAATTAAAACAAACATCGCCCCGGCTAGCGTCAATGGCATTAACTTAATAAAGCCGTTTTTAATTGCATTGACGTGGGGCTGTCTTCCTATTTTGACGGCAAAAGGCAGGAGTACCTTTTCAAGCGAGTCAATCACTTTACTCATAATAAATACCCTTTAAGGCCGCAATATAGTCACCGCGGCAATGATAGATGAAATTACTCTTTGACGGGAAAATAAACTCTGGGTATTTCGGACAGCGAGCAGCTAAAACACACCCTCACGAAATTCTAACCGCTGCTATCCGAAATATGTCGAGTTTTAAAATAAAATTATTGTGCAGCAGCTTTCTTAATGGCCGCAACGGCCGCTTTCAGAACACCTAAACCATCGATCTTACCGTACAGAACAGAATCAATGACTTCTACGGGTTTATTTGGCAGTAAACGCTGAATGTCCGGCAGCATATAGGAAATTTGTGGGCCTAATAATACGACATCCGCATCAGGTCCTTTTTCACCGGCTAAGGTCTCCGGAAATGCTTCAATAATCACCGGCACTTCATACTTCTCGGCCTGGGCACGCATTTTCGATACCAGCAGTGATGTCGACATCCCAGCAGAACAGAACAGGTAGATATGTTTCTTTTCCATGAACGCTTCCTCAATTTGTGTGACCCGGTCCTCTCTGCATCATTGATGCCTGAGAGGCGGTAAGAGATGTTTCTTTGAATTAGTATTGTTTATGCATTGAGTATACGGCATCGATCGACAGCAGGATAATTCCTCCTTGAACAGAATTGTCTCTCATTGACCTCGCGTTTTGACTGCCTTCACATTTCCCTCAAATAATTCGCGCAATTAAATAAGCATCAGAACTCATAAAAAAACCCGACCAATGGTCGGGCTTTCGTAGGAATCAGCACTATGGCGGGGCGTTACTTACTGTTGCGTGGGTCGGTATCATACTCGGCGCAGGTCTGATAACCAGAATTCATCACGCGGCCGGTTTCATCCAGCGCAACGAAGTAGGTTTCAATTTTACCATCGCGTTGACCCAGGATATATGTCTGGCAGGTACCGCGCGCGTGGATCATGGTGACTTCTGATGAAGGCTTACCGGCAATTTGCGCAACCTGCGCGCGGGTCATGCCTTTCTTAACGTCTTTAACCACGGGTTGAGTAAACTGATCTTTCGTACGGTCGTAGGCCGTACACCCTGCCAGCAGGGTCAATACTGCTGCTGCGCCCAGAAATCCTGCAAAATGCTTGTTCATATACCATCCTCTTTTTTTTGGCGTGTTAATAAGCCTGGAATAAATATCGTTATTTTTCAAGCCGAAGGTGGAAATGAAGCGAAATTAAGAGCTTTCCAATAATAAATCCCCTCTTGTTGAGGTTGCCTGCTTTTGCTTCACTCAAAATTGTGATCCTTGTCGTTTTACCGGCAAAGAGGTAGGTTAAACCACTGCTGATTGGCAAACAGATTCACTTCCCGGAGGGCGCAATGACGCTACAACAAGAGATTATTCAGGCGCTGGGCGCAAAACCCCAGATCGATGTCGAAGCCGAGATACGCCGCAGCGTAGACTTTTTGAAGGCCTATCTTCAGAGATACCCTTTTATTAAATCACTGGTCCTCGGCATCAGCGGCGGCCAGGATTCAACGCTAACCGGTAAATTGTGTCAGTTAGCCATCAACGAACTGCGTGCCGAAACCGGTGACAGTAGCCTGCAGTTTATTGCCGTGCGCCTGCCCTACGGCGTGCAGGCGGATGAGCAGGACTGCCAGGACGCTATCGCTTTTATTCAGCCGGATCGCGTATTAACGGTCAATATCAAAGGCGCCGTGCTGGCCAGCGAACAGGCGCTGCGCGAGGCCGGGATTGAACTTAGCGACTTTGTTCGCGGTAACGAAAAAGCCCGCGAACGCATGAAGGCGCAGTACAGCATCGCCGGAATGACCCACGGCGTCGTGGTGGGTACCGACCATGCGGCGGAAGCCATTACCGGATTCTTCACCAAATACGGTGATGGCGGTACGGATATTAACCCTATCTTTCGCCTTAACAAACGCCAGGGCAAACAGCTGCTGGCCCAGCTAGGCTGCCCGGAGCATCTGTATAAAAAGCTGCCGACCGCCGATCTTGAGGACGACCGCCCCTCCCTGCCGGACGAAGTGGCGCTGGGCGTGACCTACGAAAATATCGATGATTATCTGGAAGGCAAAGCGCTGGATGAGAAAATTGCGAAAACGATTGAAGGCTGGTATTTGAAAACCGAGCATAAACGCCGACCGCCGATTACGGTCTTCGACGACTTCTGGAAAAAGTAATTCGCCTCTCCCCCTCCGCCCCGACCCGGTTCGGGGCGATTTTTTATCCTTTTCGCCTCTTCCTTCGACTGCTATACTGGATAAATAACCAGCACCAGGAGCAAAAGTGGCAAGAAGGCAATCCGCCCCGCGTCTCGAATTTGAAGCGGCGGCAATTTATGAGTATCCCGAACATCTGCGACCGTGGCTTGAGGCTTTGCCCAGGCAGCCGGGGGTGTATCTGTTCCACGGCGAAAGCGATACCCTACCGCTCTATATCGGGAAAAGCGTGAATATCCGCAGCCGGGTGTTGTCGCATCTGCGCACGCCCGACGAAGCGGCGATGCTGCGCCAGTCCCGGCGCATTACCTGGCAACGAACGGCGGGAGAGCTGGGCGCACTCTTATTAGAGGCACAGCTCATTAAAGAACAGCAGCCGCTATTCAATAAGCGTCTGCGGCAAAACCGACAGCTATGTTCATTACGCCTGGCTGACGCCCGTCCGCAGGTGGTGTACGCCAGCGAGCTGGATTTTTCCCTGCAAAGCGATCTCTATGGTCTTTTTGCCAACCGCCGCGCGGCGCTGCAGGCGCTGCAAAAAATTGCCGACGAGCATCGCCTGTGCTACGGATTAATGGGCCTCGAGCCGCTCAACCGCGGGCGGGCCTGCTTTCGTTCGGCGCTCGGCCGCTGCGCGGGCGCCTGTTGCGGAAAAGAGAGCGTTGAAACACACCAGCAGCGTCTGGTCGACAATATGCAAAAGATGCAGCTGGTATGCTGGCCCTGGGCCGGGGCGATCGCGCTGGAAGAGAGCAGCGAGGATATGACCCAATACCACATTATTCAAAACTGGCTTTGGCTTGGCGCGGTAGAGTCTCTGTCGCAGGCGTCATCACTCACGCGCCTGTCGGCCAAATTTGACCATGACGGTTATAAAATATTGTGTAAGCCGCTGCTCAGCGGCCGCTATAAGCTCCATCCTCTGTGAGGCGAATGTCAGCCCCGATGCGCTATCGGGGCAATTACCAGCCGCCCCCGCCGCCGCCGCCCGAGCCGCCTCCGGATGAACCGGAGCCGCTGTAACCTGAACCTGATGATGAACCGCTCCCTGAACCGCTATCCGGCGTTGACATAGAGGCGGTTCGGCAGGCTTCGCTGAAGTGGTGGACGCTTCCCCAGTCGGCGCCGGCAAACGCATGCGACACGGCGCCTGTACTACTCAGGTAGTGGGCAAAGGTATTTGCCCATGTTTTCCCTACGCCAAGCGCCAGGGCAACCGGCAGCAGCGCTTCAAAATGGGAAATCATCTGCTCAGGCGGATAGATAATCTGATAACGATGCTTTTCGGCGGTGCCAAGATAGCGCATCAATCCTTTCGCGATAGCCAGTTCATCAAGCCCGCGCTGTGTATAGCGAGGCGTTTTCCAGGCAACGAAAACGCACAGCACCAGCGCGGCAATAAGCGCGCCAATGTATCCTGACGGAAGCTGGGTGATGGGCAGTATACCAAAGAGAAAAATCCCGCCTCCCAGCGTCGCGAAGGGGCCGAAGATCGCCAAAAAAAAGAGCGGCACCGGCCCCCAGGCACGCCACATTTCCCGCGGGCGGCATATAAAGCGCAGCAAACAGGCGAGCATCGCTCCGCCAATCAGCATAAAAACCGCGGCCGGTATCGTCAGCAGCGCGGCCTCCGTATTAACCCAAAGACCGCAGGCCACCGGCACCAACAGCGCAATGTAGATGCAGCGCCGCAGCGGCTGCCCCCATTTGCGAAATAATTTATCCCGCTGCGCTTCACAACGCTTTTCCTGCTCATCACGCGCTGTCTGCATCGGTCGCTGATGGGCCTTGCTGAGATCGATATTTTTTTGTTTACCTTTAAAGAGCGTACTTAATAGCTGCCTGTCATCATAGTTTAATTGCCGGTTTCCCTCGACGGGCAAACGGGTCAGCCGCTGTTTTACGCCGGCGTTCGCAAGCCACGGGTTAGGGGTGTGTTGACTGTCCCCGCTGACCGCCATTCCGCGTTTAGCCACCAGCGCTAATAAATCGCTGCTAAAAGCCACATCATCATATTTACGCCGGGTGATAAAACGCAGGTAGCCCGGAGACATGCCGGGAGGCGGTGAATAAAGCGCAATGACCGGCGGCATTTTTAGCCCGGCTTTGGTGACGTTTTTTCGCCACCACATCAGGTAATAAGCGGCCATCAGCAGCAGAGGTAGCCAGACCACGCAGGTTTTTAGGGTGGGGATAAGGAGATGCACCAGCGGCAAAGCGGCCTCCGGCGCCGGAGCGTCGGCAAGGATCGACCGAGGCCAGGTATAGACAACGGTCAGCCCCTCCCCCCGCGCCAGAGGCCGCAGGGTGCGTACGCTACCGTCAGGAAGCACCTGCGCGTTGTGTTCTTTCGCCCCTGCGACGCCGGTATAAACATCAAGCGATCGCACTCTGGCGTCCTTAGCGTCGGCGTTGAGATTTCCGGCGGCGTCCGGCAGTTCAAGACGAAAGCTGGCCTTGCTAATTGGCCACGCCCAGTCATTGCCCGTCACGTTCCAGTAAAGCTCATCCCATTCGGGGAAGCGGCTGAAATGGTTGCTGATTTGATAGCGAATCTCGTAGTTATAGATCCCTGGTTTCAGGACCCGTTCGCCGCTGCCAATGCGTACCGTCAGGTTTTTTTCTGCTTCATCAAGGCTAAACGGCTCAGGCACGCCATCGCGCGACACCGACTCGATCGCGTAATACACGCGAAAGATCTTGCCGTCCTGGCGGTTCCAGGTCAGGGGCAGCGTACGGAAAATCCCCCGCCGAATCTGCCTGCCCAGAGAAAGTACTTTGATATTTTCCCGCATCTCCATGCTACCGTCCGGGTTAAAGCGCGCCCGGGCATCGAAAGAGAGGATATGTTCATACGCTGGAATAGCGTCAGCGGGAAGCTGGGAAGCATCCTTGATGATGATCATGTCGCCGGCGGCAAAAGCCGCGCTGATGTTCAGAAGCAGCAGCAGGACGAGGGTACACAGCCCCCGAAAAAGTAAATTCGCCATTTAATCACGCCATTCGCGGTGATTTAGCTTCTTCTGGTGAGTCCAGCTCGAAGAAAACTTCCGTTTGAAAATTAAACAGTCGCGCCAGCAGCAGGCTGGGGAAAGACTCGACCAGGATATTGAAATCGCGCACCGTACCGTTGAAGTAGCGGCGAGCCATCTGCAGCTGCTCTTCTATTTCGCTGAGAGATTGCTGTAAGGCAAGGTAGTTTTCGCTGGCTTTAAGTTCCGGGTACGCTTCGCCAAGCGCGAAAACGCGCCCTAGCGTACCAGAGTACTGGCGTTCGCTGTCGGCGATCTGTCGGGTGCTGCCGACCAGTTCGCCGCGCTGGCGGGAGATCTCTTCCAGCAGTTCTTTTTCATGCTGCGCATAGCGTTTCACCAGGCTCAGTAGATTCGGCGCCAGGTCGTGGCGGCGCTTAAGCTGTACGGCAATGCCGCTCCAGGCTTCGTCCTTGAAACGTCGCAGGGAGATAAAGCGGTTATAGGTCATCACGACCCAGATGAGGACGACAACGAGGACGGCGAGGCCGATATACATTTCCATATGCAAGATCCATGAGCAGAGTAGGCTTTAGACCAGGACACCAGAGTCCGTGGCGATGGCACTCATACTGGCACATTCGTCCCTGCCGGGTAAATCAGCTTGTCGCTACAGATAAAGAAAAACCGCCGGTCCTGCCCAAAGCCTGTTGGCGTTATTGGGCAAGACCGGCGGTCTTAAGTCAGCGCGCTGAGTTATTCAGCAGGTGCAGGCATTTTACCTTCCGGCGCTTTACGATCTGTCAGATGCTTCTCAAAATTGGCATTGAACTGCTTTTTCTGTTCCGGCGTCAGAATGTTGTAAATCTTATTCTGGGTTTCCAGACGAGCCAGCGCCATCTCTTTATGCTGGGCTTCCATCTTATCAATCTGCGCTTCCGCTTTTGCCTTATCGAAGGTATCGCTGGCTACCAGCTCATGCATCGCGCGGCGCTCATCCAGGGACGGACGCTTCATGTTGTCGCGCTGGCTCTTCATAATGTCGCGGATTTGCGTTTTCTGCGCATCGGTCAGGTTCAGCCCTTTAAACATCATTTCATGTGGGCCCGCAGGTCCGCGCTTATGATGCATCATCGGCGCGTTATCGGTTGGGGTTGCAGTAGCGTCAGCCGCGTGGGCCAGGTTAGCCGCGCCCAGAGCCAGAGTAGAGGCAACAAACAGTGCAGTAATCTTCTTCATAGTTCAATCCTTACTTTGCGTTATTCTTACGGCGCGTTGCCGTGTTGACGAGATTAACTTTACGACGTTTATCGTCAATTAATCAGAGCAAGCGTAAAACATTGAAAGTGTAAAAAACATTTTCTCGCCAATTATGGAGAAAATAAGGAAAATGAGGGAATAAATGCAATAAAAAATAAATAAGCAACTGTTTTATTGGGAAATTATGAAGATTATAAATCAGCAGAGATTAAAAACAAAGCATTTAACCAGGAATAATCTGCAATCAATGGACAGAGCACGAAAAAATAAGATGGCTGCGGAAAAATAAACGCTGAAATAAATGCCGCCGCCCGGACGGGCGACGGATTCACCGGAAGCGCTCCAGCATGAGCCCGGCGCGCTGGCCGAAGGCGACGCTGGGGTTGGGAAACAAAACGTACTCTTGCTCCCTTTCCACTATGTAGCGGGTATCGCCATCCTCAGCAAGCAGCGTCCCGGCGGCAAACGGCGTAAAGTTCAGCGTCTGCGCCGACATATGCAGCCGGAAACTGTCGCTGCTGCGGGTAATTTGCTGTACCACCCTGTAGCGCAGCGGCGCGTGCGCCTCTTCCGCCGCCACTTCTCCCGCCAGCAGCAGCGACAGCGCGCGTTGAGTCGCCGCGAACAAGCGCAGATCGTTTTCGCCAAAAGGTAGCGCCTTGCCGAGCTCCAGCGTGCAGGAGCGCGCGCCGAAGCGTTCGCAGCTGAAATGGGTAAAAGTCCCGCCAGGCTGCTGATGAAACACCAGCGCCTCCAGCCCTGCCGCCCCTAACCAGCGCAAAAACGCTTCATCCCACGGCGTATCCCGCGCCGGCAGGACACCAAAGCGGGTATGCAGCGAACCGCGTATGGCGGTATGTAAATCCAGGTGCCAGCGCTCGCCGGGCGTCCCGGCATAAAATCGCGCCAGCGCATGCTCCAGCTGCCGGGCGCGAACGGTTTCATCGCTGGCGCTAAAAGCGCGCCATCGCTCGCCGAACATCCGGTTGATATCGCTGTGCATATAGCGCTTGTTGGCCCGCAGCGCCGGAGGGTTACCAAAGATCGCCAGCAGCCGCCAGCGGAGCGGTATTTCCCCACGAAACAGCTGCCGCAGCAGTAAATCGGTGATTTCGACCGGCGCGGTTTCATTGCCGTGAAGCCCGGATGACAAAACCAATGACCGATCGCAGGGTTCATGAGGAATGAGCTGCAGAATACCGCAGTCAATCCAGTGCCAGCGAAAATGCGCGGTTTGACCATGGAAATGGTGGGGCAGACGCCCCGCCAGAGTAAGTGCCAGAAAGTCGTCCACGACGCCTCCTTATTGCTGAAACGGATACACTGAGCCCAGGCGCAGGATTTGCGTTAAGCGGTCGAGCGCCTCGCGGCCTTCGCGCAGCAGCTGCGGATCCGCGAGATCGACCTGGGTCAGGCGATCGCGATAGTAGCGGTCTACCCAGTCATTAAGGGTGGCGAACAGCGTATCGTTCATCATGACCGCCGGATTCACCGCCTGTCGCTCGTCCTCCGTCAGCACCACCCGCAGCCTCAGGCAGGCAGGGCCGCCGCCGTTGGCCATGCTTTCGCGCAGATCGTAAACCTGTAGCTCATCGATGGGGTTATCGCCCTCCACCAGCCGGTTCAGGTAGCGCCAGACGCCTGGGTGTTCCTGCGCTTCCAGCGGCAAAATCAGCCGCATCCCGCCTTCTTCTTTGCTCAGCAGCTGGCTGTTGAACAGATAGGTCGCCACCGCCTCTTCCACCGAAACCTGACTCGCCGGCACCACCAGCGGCGTAAAGCCGGAGACCTGCTGCGCCAGCTGCTGCAGGAGCTGCGGCTGGTCAACAAACGCCTGCTCGTGGCAAAACAGCACCTGCTGATTGCTTACCGCAATCACATCGTTATGAAACACGCCCTTATCAATCACCGCCGGATTTTGTCGGGCGAAAATCACCTGCCGGGGATTGACCTGATTCAGGCGGGCGACGGCCTGGCTGGCCTCGAGCGTCTGCCGCGCCGGGTAGCGCAGCGGATTATCTTCGCCCCCCTGCTGGCGGCCGTAAATAAACAGCTGCACGCCGGGCGCGCCGTAGTCGCCGCCGAGGCGGTTGTGGTTTGCCGCCCCTTCATCGCCGAACAGCGATACCTGGGGCAGCGCGCCGTGTACGGCAAACCGCTGCTCATCGGGGAAAATCGCCCGCAGCAGCGCTTCGGTGGTCGGCGCTTCGCTGGCGCGATGGAATTTATCGTTCAGGTTGGCGACGGTCAGATGCACCCGGCCATCCAGCGAATCGGCCGAGGGCGAGACCGTGGCGGCGTTAGCCACCCACATCGATGACGCGGAGCTGACCGCCGAGAGCAGTTCCGGCGCCTGGCGCGCCGCCTTTTCCAGCACCTGCTCATCGCTACCGCTAAAACCGATCTGCCGCAACAGCGGAATGTTTGGCCGCTCCTGCGGCGGGATCAGCGCCTGCAGATAGCCAGCATCCGCCAGCGCTTTCATTTTTTTCAGCCCCTGCTTTGCCGCCAGCTGCGGGTTCGACACCCGATAGCGGTGCTTCGTCGAGGCTTCGTTGCCGAAAGATAAACCCGCATAGTGGTGGGTCAGGCCCGGCAGCCCGTCAAAGTTCACTTCCCGGGCTTTCATTGTGATGTCTCCTTACGGAAATTCAGCCCGGGGCTGAGGGTTGCCGGCAGCGCCAGCTCCGGTGATTCGAGACTGGCCATCGGCCAGGCGCAATAGTCTGCGGCGTACCACGCCCCTGGCCGGTGGTTACCGGAAGCGCCGGTACCGCCGAACGGCGCGGTGCTGGCGGCGCCGGTTAAGGGTTTGTTCCAGTTAACGATCCCGGCCCGCGCCTCCAGCAGCAGCTGGTCGAATTTGTCGCGTTCGGCGGAGATCAGCCCGCAGGAAAGCCCGAAACGGGTCGCGTTAGCGAGGGCAATCGCCTCATCGAAATGGTCATAGCGCCAGACGCAGAGCAGCGGCCCGAAGACCTCTTCGTCGGCCACCTGCGCCACCGCGCTCATCTCGATAATACCCGGCGTCAGCAGCGAGGTTCCGGCCTGCAGCAGGCGCGGCTCCAGCAGGGTTTTTCCGCCGCTGGCCACGTGGGCCAGCCAGGCCTGATGTACCTTTTGCGCGGCCTGCGCTGAAATTAACCCGCCGAGGAACGGCTGAGGTTCAGCGTCCCACGCGTCGGGAATCAGCGTTTGTGACACCGTCACAAGTCGCTGAAGAAACGCATCGCCGGCCTCGCCGCGTTTTACCAGCAGCCGCCGCGCGCAGGTACAGCGCTGTCCGGCAGTAATAAACGCCGACTGAATGGTCAGATGGACCGCGGCGTCGATATCCTGTGGGTCATCGACGATCAGCGGGTTGTTGCCGCCCATCTCAAGAGCGAGAATTTTTTCCGGCTGCCCGGCAAGCTGACGATGAAGTTGAAAACCCGTCGCAGAGCTGCCGGTAAATAGCAGGCCGTCGATGTCCGCCTGGCCGCTCAGCGCTTCGCCGGTTTCCCGCCCGCCCTGGAGCAGGTTAAGCACGCCCGGCGGCAGGCCGGCTTCGGCCCATAGCTTCACCACCACCTCGCCGCTTTGAGGCGTCAGCTCGCTGGGTTTGAATACCACGGTATTTCCCGCCAGCAGCGCCGGAACGATATGCCCGTTAGGCAAATGTCCGGGAAAATTGTAGGGGCCAAAGACCGCCAGCACGCCGTGCGGCCGATGGCGAAGCGTCGCCTCTCCGTCCGCCATCGCGGTCTGTGCTTCCCCCGTACGGCTATGATACGCGTTCACCGAAATGGCGATTTTGTTGATCATCGCGGTAATTTCCGTTGCCGCTTCCCAGCGCGGTTTGCCGGTCTCCTGGGCGATAATCCTGGTTAATTCACCTTTGTTCGCTTCCAGTAACGAAGCAAACTTTTCCGCTATCGCTTTCCGGGCGGCAAACGGCTGACGCGCCCACGCGGGAAACGCCGCGCGCGCCGCGGTGACCGCCAGCGCCACCTGCCCGGCATCGGCATCGTTGCCCTGCCACAGCAGCGCCTGGCTTACCGGGTTATGTTTACTACGAGCCGGGCCGCGACCGCTTTGCCAGTCGCCGTTAATCCATAAACTCATGATTTTTTCTCCTCAGGGCACAGACGAACCAGGCGAATCTGGTCGCCGGGGTGGCATTTCAGGGCATCCAGCTCGCGCGCGCTTAGCACCAGGCGGTCGCTCTCCGGGTCGGCGTGAACGAGCATGGCGCGAAACTGCTGGTACTGCTCATTAGCAACCAGACAGGCCGGCCACTCGCCCGGCGCGGGCTGGCCTTCGACGACGGTGACCAGCCGGCTTTTGCGAATGGCCCGCACCCGGTCAATTTCGCACTCCAGCGTCGGGCCGCCGTCGAAGATATCGACGTAGTTGAGATAGCGAAATCCCTCTTTCTCCAGCACCGCGCGTGCCGGCGCGGTTTGCGGATGGACCTCGCCGATGACCGCTCGCGCTTCGTCGCTTAAAAAGTCGATATACAGCGGGTGCTTCGGCATCAGCGCGGCGATGAACGCCTTCTGCCCGGTGCCGCACAGGTAGTCGGCGCGGGAGAACTCCATCGCGAAGAAGCGTTTCCCGAGACTCTCCCAGAACGGCGAGTAGCCGTGTTCGTCAATGACGCCGCGCATTTCCGCCACGACCTTATCGTTGAAACGTTCGCGAAAGGCGGCCATAAACAGAAAACGCGATTTCGACAGCAGATAGCCGTTGCCCTCTTTACGCCATTTTGGATCCAGGAACAGCGTACACAGTTCGCTGCTGCCGGTATGGTCGTTACTGAGAAACAGCGTCGGCAGGGCGTTGTAGACGTTAAGCTCTTTCGATGCGTGCACCTGGGTACCGACGCGATAGTTGTACCAGGGGTCGTTAAGCCCCACGGCCACCTCAATGGCGCAAATTCCCGCTACCGCGCCGCTGGCGCAGTCCTCAAGAACGAACACATAACCCTGCTCGCTTTTCGGCAGCTCGCCGCGCCAGGTCATCTGCGAACGTTCAATGCGCGCGGCCAGCGTGGCTTCATCGGCCGGCAGCGACGTCAGGCCGCCGCCGGTCTCGCCCGCCAGGGTCATTAGCCCCGGCAGATCGCCTTTTTCTACAGGACGGATCACCATCATGATGAGACCCCTGCGAGAAAGCGTTTGCAGGCCAGTTCGAAGCGATCCAGCCCGGCGTTGATCTCTTCTTCGCTGATAATCAGCGCCGGAGCGAAACGCACCACGTTGGCTCCGGCGATCAGCATCATCAGCCCCTCTTCCGCCGCCTCATTACTGATGGTCTTCGCCTTGCCGGCATATTCATCCTTCAGCACGCAGCCGATAAGCAGCCCCAGGCCGCGAATCTCTTTAAACAGGCCGTAACGCGCGTTAATCGCGTTGAGCCGTTCGCAGAACCATTGATGGCGCTGCTTAACGCCGCTGAGCACTTCGCGGGTGTTGACGATGGCAAACACTTCTCCCGCCACCGCGCAGGCCAGCGGGTTGCCGCCGTAGGTCGTGCCGTGGGTGCCGACGGTCATCACGCTGGCGCAGCGCTCCGATGCCAGCAGCGCGCCGATCGGGAAACCGCCGCCCAGCGCTTTCGCGGTGGAAAGCACGTCCGGCGTCACGCCGTAGTGCATATAGGCGTACAGCTCCCCGGTACGGCCGACGCCGGTCTGGACTTCGTCGAAAATCAGCAGCGCGTTGTGCGCATCGCACAGTTCACGCAGGCCGCGCAGGAAGTCCGCATCCGCAGGCACGACGCCGCCTTCACCCTGCATCGGTTCAACGATCACCGCGCAGGTATTGTCGTCGATCAGCGCCTTTGCCGAGTCGAGGTCGTTATAGATGGCGTGCTGAATCTGCGGCGGCAGCGGCGCAAAATCCTGCGAATAGGCCGGCTGGCCGCCAGCGGAAACGGTAAACAGCGTGCGGCCGTGGAAGGCATTCTTGAACGCCACGATGCCGCTTTTCTCACTGCCGAAACGATCGTGGGCATATTTGCGCGCCAGTTTTAGCGCCGCTTCGTTGGCTTCGGCCCCGGAGTTACAGAAAAAGACCCGGTCGGCAAAAGTGGCGTCAATCAGCTGCTTAGCCAGACGCAATACCGGCTCATTGGTATAGCCGTTACCGGTATGCCAGAACTTTTCCGCCTGCGCGGTCAGCGCTTTAACCAGCCGAGGATGAGCGTGACCGAGGGCGTTCACCGCAATGCCGCCGGCAAAATCGATATACTCTTTTCCCTGCTGATCCCACAGGCGTGACCCCTCGCCGCGTACCGGAATAAAAGCCGCTGGCGCGTATACAGGCATCATCCATTCATCAAAGTTGCTACGCGTAATTGACTGAGACATATCGACCTCTTCCGGTAAATAAAAAGTTTAAATAATGTTAATGAATATGGTTATTACGCTGTAAATGTAGATTGCACGGTTCGTGCCAGCCAGAGGTAAAAATGCATAAATCGAGGTCGTCAACGAAATATCAATAAGTTACGAAAGACCGCTATTCACATAAAATGCATAAAAAGTGAATAAAAATACTAAAAGAGGCTTTTGCAGTGGAATAAAAAGAAAGATTATGCAGGAGTAAGATATAATTCTGTAATTGTGATCCTTGACGAAATTTATCGGCAATAATCGCCCTTTTTTGGCGCAGCGCGTTCCAGAATGGTGCACAGTTTGTGCAAACAGGCTACCAACCGCTGCAATCGGCAGAATAAAGTGCCTTTGCGCAGCCAGCCCGGCGAATTTCTGCTACCATCCCTGCACTATTCACCTTGCACAGTGGCAGCGACTATGAAATTTGTCTCTTTTAATATCAACGGCCTGCGTGCCCGCCCGCATCAGCTGGCCGCCATCATCGATAAACACCAGCCCGACGTCATCGGCCTACAGGAAACCAAAGTTCACGACGATATGTTTCCTCTCGAAGAGGTGGCAAAGCTGGGCTATAACGTCTTTTATCACGGGCAGAAAGGCCATTACGGCGTCGCGCTGCTGACCAAAGAGACGCCGATCTCCGTGCGTCGCGGTTTCCCAAACGATGGTGAAGAGGCCCAGCGCCGCATCATCATGGCGGAAATCCCTTCCCCGTTTGGCAACGTGACGGTGATTAACGGCTATTTCCCGCAGGGCGAAAGTCGCGATCATGAAACCAAATTCCCGGCGAAGGCGGCGTTTTATCAGAACCTGCAAAACTACCTTGATACCGAACTGAATAAAGAGAATCCAGTACTGATCATGGGCGACATGAATATCAGCCCGACCGATCTCGATATCGGCATCGGTGAAGAGAACCGCAAGCGCTGGCTGCGTACCGGCAAGTGTTCCTTCCTGCCGGAAGAGCGCGAATGGATGGAGCGCCTGCTGAGCTGGGGCCTGGTGGATACTTACCGCCATGCGAATCCGCAGGATAACGAACACTTCTCGTGGTTCGACTATCGCTCTAAGGGCTTTGACGATAACCGCGGGCTGCGTATCGATCTGCTGCTGGCAAGCACCCCGCTGGCGCAGCGCTGCATCGAAACCGGCATCGACTACGAAATTCGCGCAATGGAAAAGCCGTCCGACCACGCGCCGGTATGGGCGACCTTTAAAGTCTAAATATTCCCTCCGTCAGGCTCTCCCGTCCGGAGAGCCTGAGCCATATCAAAAAAGCCGCCGTCAGAGATTGTGAACGGCGGCAAACTATTATACTGTCGCGCGCACTTCAGACCGCCCGCGCCATACAGGAGAACCCAATGCAAAAGAAGCCGTCATAAAGCAGAATATAAGCTGCTTTTTGTTGTGGTGATATTGAGCATTGTCGCCTGTATTATTCAGCAATCGGGTTTTGCCGGGCTGGTTACCCATTTTGATCGTCTGCGCGAAATGATCCGCCAGAGCGGCGCCTTCGGCTATACGCTCTATATTCTGCTGTTTATCGTCGCCACCCTTTTTTTGCTACCGGGCACTCTTTTAGTGATTGCTGGCGGGGTGATTTTCGGTCCGCTGGCGGGAACCTTGCTATCGCTGCTGGCGGCGACGCTCGCCTCCTCCGCGTCGTTTCTGTTCGCCCGCTGGCTGGGCCGCGAGCTGCTGCTTAAATACGTCGGGCAGACGGCGATTTTTCAGGCCATTGAAAAAGGCATCGCCCGTAGCGGCACCGATTTTTTAATTCTGACCCGGCTCATCCCGCTGTTTCCCTATAATGTACAGAACTACGCCTATGGCCTGACGGCGATTCCATTCTGGACGTTTACCTTTATTTCCGCCCTCACCACCTTGCCCGGCATATTTATCTATACGCTGATGGCCAGCGAGCTTATCCGCGAGGGTATCACCCCCCTGTTTATACTGAAGCTGACCCTCGCGGGGCTGGCCTTATTTGTCCTGATTCAGGCGGCGAAAAGATATGCCCGCTATCGGCGAATTGAGACATCACGGATACAGGCTCACGATGAAAAATAGCAACGCGCGCTACCGGATAGCCATCGGCATGACGCTGTTTGCGCTTCTGCTGGCATGGTGGCTGATACCCGGCGTCAATGAGTTTATGCAGCGCAGCCTCGCCGCTTTTGCCACGCTCGATCAGCAGGCTATTGAACGCTTTATCGACTCCTGGGGCCCGCAGGCGGCGCTGGTCTCCTTCGCCCTGATGATTTTGCAGGCGATTATCGCCCCGCTTCCCGCCTTCCTGATCACCTTCGCTAACGCTTCCCTGTTCGGCGCCTTCTGGGGCGGCGCGCTGTCGTGGGTGAGCGCGATGGCCGGCGCGGCGCTGTGCTTTTTTATCGCCAGAGCGCTCGGCCGCGACGCGGTGGAAAAGCTCACCGGCAAGAGCGTACTGCAGAGTATGGATGGCTTTTTTACCCGCTACGGCAAACACACCATATTAATCTGCCGTCTGCTCCCTTTCGTTCCCTTCGACCCGGTGAGCTACACCGCCGGGCTGACCTCAATGCGCTTTCGCCACTTTATGCTGGCCACCGGTCTCGGCCAGCTGCCCGCGACGATAGTCTATTCGTGGACCGGCAGCCTGCTGACCGGCGGCACATTCTGGCTGGTGACCGGTTTATCGATCCTATTTGCGCTGGCGATTGTGGTGGTCGTCGCGAAAGCGCTCTATCTTGAACAACAAAAGAGGCGTTCACGATGAGCTTACCCCCTCTGAAGTCCATTCCGCTGATTCTTCGCCCGCAGGCCTGGCTGCATCGTCGCCACTACGGCGAGGTGCTCAGCCCTATCCGCTGGTGGGGCCGTATTCCGCTGGTGTTTTACCTGGTGTCGATGTTCGTCGGCTATCTGGAGCGCAAGCGTTCGCCCCTCGATCCGGTGCTGAGATCGCTGGTCAGCGCCCGCGTCGCGCAGCTGTGCCTGTGCGAGTTTTGCATTGATATCACCAATATGAAGCTGGCGGAACGCAGCGGCGGCAGCGCTAAGCTGCTGGCAGTCGCCGAATGGCGGGACAGCGCGCTGTTCAGCGACCGCGAGCGGCTGGCGCTGGAGTATGCCGAGGCGGCCAGCATGACGCCGCCGGTGGTCGACGATGCGCTGCGCGACAGGCTGGCAGGCCAGTTTGACGCCCGCGCGCTCACCGAACTCACGGCGCTGATCGGTTTACAAAACCTGTCGGCGCGCTTTAATTCGGCCATGGCGATCCCCGCCCAGGGATTGTGCCGGCTCCCAACCGATTCAAAACCATAAGGAGTGGTTATGCGCAGTGTGCTGGTCTTCGCTTTGCTGTTGCTCTCCCCGCTGGCCGCCAGCGCTGGCTGGCAATCCCTACAACAAGAAGCCCGCGGCCAGACGGTGTGGTTTAACGCCTGGGGCGGCGATCCGGCGGTGAACCGCTATCTCGACTGGGTCAGCGGTGAGGTAAAGCGCGACTACGCTATCGACCTGCACATCGTGCATATTGCGGATGCCGCCGACGCGGTAAAGCGCATCCAGACCGAAGCCCGCGCCGGACGCAGTAAAGGCGGTTCCATCGATCTGCTGTGGGTCAACGGCGAAAACTTCCGCACCCTGAAAAACGCCAGGCTGCTGCAAACCCGGTGGGCGGAAACCCTGCCCAACTGGCGCTTTGTCGATACGCAAAAGCCGGTGCGCGAGGATTTCTCCATCCCCACCGACGGCGCCGAGTCGCCGTGGGGCGGCGCGCAGCTCACTTTTATCGCCCGCCGCTCACAAACGCCCGACGGGCCCACCACTCCGCAGGCGCTGCTGGCTTTCGCCGCCGCGCATCCCGGCAGCGTCACCTACCCGCGTCCGCCGGATTTTACCGGTACCGCGTTTCTTGAACAGCTGCTGCTGACGCTGACTCCGCGGCCCGACGCGCTACGCCAGCCGCCTGAGGAGGCCACCTTCGCCGCCGTGACCGCGCCGCTGTGGCACTATCTTGATCGGCTTCACCCTCTGCTGTGGCGCCAGGGCCGCGACTTCCCGGCTTCGCCCGCCCGCATGGATGCCATGCTTAAAAATGGGACCCTCAGGCTGTCCATCACCTTTAACCCGCTGCACGCGCAGCAAAAAGCGGTCAGCGGCGAGCTGCCGAAAGACAGCTACGGTTTCGGCTTCCGCGAGGGGATGCTTGGCAACGTCCACTTTGTGGCGATCCCGGCCAATGCCCGGGCGACGGCGGGGGCGAAAGTGGTCGCGAATTTCCTGCTCTCGCCGCAGGCCCAGCTGCGCAAGGCCGACCCGACTGTGTGGGGCGACCCCAGCGTGCTGGATCCGGCGAAATTAACCGAGACTGAGCGGCAGGCCTTTAACGCCGTTGTGCCGCAGAATATGCCGCCGATGCTGGGTGAACCGCACGCGGCCTGGGTTGACGCGCTGGAGCAGGAATGGCTGCGCCGCTACGGCACGCACTAAGGCTGCTGGCCTGGGCCGCCGTCGCGCTGATCTATCTGCCGCTGCTGCCGGCCGCTGCGCTGATGGCGCTTCCGGCGCTCCGCCGCGCGCGCTGGCTGTCGCTGTTTGCCGACCCGCAATTCAGCCAGGCGCTGGCGGCGACTCTCGTCTCAACCCTGCTATCGGTTGGCGGCGCGCTGATCATCACGCTCACCGTCGTGGCCGCACTCTGGCCGTCGGGCGGCTGGCGGCGGCTGGCCGCAAGGCTCCCTCTGCTGCTGGCGGTACCTCACGTGGCCTTCGCCACCGCAGCCCTGCTGCTCTTCGCCGATGGCGGCTGGCTCCCGCGCCTGTTGCCCTTTTTTACCCCGCCGGTTGACCGCTACGGCATTGGACTGGGCCTGACGATGGCGCTCAAAGAGAGCGCGTTTCTGCTGTGGGTGGTTTATGGCCTGTTAGGCGAGAAACGCCTGGCCGGACAGGCGACGGTATTAAAAAGCCTCGGCTACGGACGCTGGCAGTGCCTGAAATGGTTAGTCTTGCCCACGCTGCTTCCGGCGCTGTCGATAGCGCTGCTGGCCACCGCCGCCTGGAGCCTTTCGGCGGTCGACGTCGCGCTGGTGATTGGCCCGGGTAACCCGCCGACGCTGGCGGTGCTGGCCTGGCAATGGTTAAGCCAGGGCGATGAGATCCAGCAGGCGAAAGGCGCCCTCGCCAGCCTGGTACTGCTGCTGACGCTCGCCATCATGGCGCTGGCGGCGTGGGGAGTCTGGCGTCTCTGGCGACGGCGGATCCCGCAGGTTCAGGGGATCCGCCGCCCGCAGCCGCGGGCGCTCGCCGGGAAAAGCTTCGCCCTTCTTCTGCCGCTGTGCGGCGTGGCCTGCGCCCTGCTGCTTGCCGCGGCGGCGCAGAATAGCCAGCCGGTCAGCGATAGCGTCAGCAACAGCCTGTGGCTTGGACTCTGCTCAGCGTCGCTCGGCGCGGTTATCTGCCTGCTGTGGCTGGCGTCTGGCCCTTCCCGTTTCGACGGATGGATCTGGCTGCCGCTGATTTTACCGGCGCTGCCGCTGGTAGACGGCCAATATCAGCTGGCGCTGTATACGTGGCTGGACGGTGAGTGGATCGCCGTTTTATGGGGGCACCTGCTGTGGGTCGTGCCGTGGATGCTGTTTATTCTGCGTCCCGCGTGGTGCGCTCGCGACCCGCGCATGGAGCTGCTCGCCCGCACCCTCGGCTGGCAACGAGGCCGCATCTTCTGGCTGGTTACCTTACCCGCCCTGACGCGTCCTCTGCTGACCGCGCTGGCGGTGGGCTTTTCGGTAAGCATCGCGCAATATCTGCCGACGTTATGGCTGGGGGGCGGACGGTTCCCGACGCTCACCAGCGAAGCCGTCGCGCTGAGCAGCGGCGGCGAGACGTCCACTCTGGCCGCGCAGGCGCTATGGCAGCTACTGCTGCCGGCGCTGTTTTTTGCCGCCACCGCGCTGCTGGCCTGGCTGACCGGCCGCTATCGACAAGGATTACGCTAATGTTGATCGTCAAAAACCTGACTCTCAGCCTCAACGGAGAGCCGCTGCTGCGCAACGTCGACTTTTCCGTTGCTCCCGGCGAGATACTGACCCTGATGGGCCCCTCGGGCAGCGGTAAATCAACTCTGTTCGCCTGGATGGTCGGCTCGCTGGCGGAGAATTTTCGCGCCGCCGGCGAGCTGTGGCTGGATAACCAGCGCTGCGACAGTTTACCCACCGAGCGACGGCGCATCGGCATCCTGTTCCAGGACGCGCTGCTGTTCGACCACTTCAGCGTCGGGCAAAATTTACTGCTGGCGCTTGCCGCTGACGTCCGCGGCCCCCAGCGCAAAGCCCAGGTCGAACAGGCGCTGGAGCGCGCCGGTCTGGCGGGGTTTTATACGCGCGATCCGGCCACCCTTTCCGGCGGCCAGCGGGCGCGGGTCAGCCTGCTGCGCGCCCTGCTGGCCCGACCGCGGGCGCTGCTGCTGGATGAGCCGTTTAACCGCCTCGACGTTGCGCTGCGCGCCGATTTTCGCCGCTGGGTGTTCAACGAACTGGCGCGGCAGGCGATCCCCGCGGTGCTGGTCACGCATGATGACCAGGATACGCCCGCCGGCGGACGCTGTTTGCATATGGGGCTCTGGCAATGAAAGCCTGCGCTATCGCAAAGAATTCTCCGCGTTGTTCGCGGAGAATTGCCGCTCAATTTTCTACTGCCGGGCATTTCGATGAAACGTGTTTCTCAATTGACCGCACTCGCCCTGCTGATGGGGCTTGCTGCTGCTTCCACCTCCGCCGCTGACACCATGCCAACGCTAACGCTTTCCACGCTGCAACAGCACAACGGCGTCGCTATTGACACGCGCCTTAGCGCTTTCTATAACGGTTGGCCGCAAGGCGCCGACGGCCCTCAGGGCCATGAACCGCAGGCGCTCAACCTCGCCGCCAGCTGGCTTGGCTCGCTGAACGATGAACAGCTGAGCGCCTGGGCTAAGCTGCACAATCTGCAGGCCTCTACGCCGATTGCGCTGTACGGCAACGCCGACGACAACGCGAAAGTCGCGGCGCGCCTTAAGGCGGCTGGTTTCACTCACCTCAGCTCGCTCGGCGACGCCCTGAGCCAGGCGGACCGCCTGCAGAAGCTGCCGCATTTTGAACAGCTGGTGTATCCGCAGTGGCTGCACGACCTCCAGCAGGGTAAACCGGTCACCGCCGCGCCTGCCGGGCACTGGAAGGTGTTCGAGGCCGCCTGGGGCGCGCCGAAGTTTTATCTGCTGAGCCATATTCCGGGCGCCGGGTATATCGATACCAACGAGGTGGAGAGCGAGCCGCTATGGAACAAAGTCTCCGACGCGCAGCTTAAAGCGATGCTGGCAAAACACGGTATTCGCCATGACACCACGGTGATTTTGTACGGTCGCGACGTGTATGCCGCCGCCCGCGTGGCGCAGATCATGCTCTACGCCGGGGTGAAGGATGTGCGCCTGCTCGACGGCGGCTGGAAAACCTGGTCCGACGCCGGGCTGCCGGTCGAGCGCGGAACGCCGCCGAAGCAGAAGCCCGAGCCGGAGTTCGGCGCGCCGATCCCGGGTCAGCCGCAGCTGATGCTCAATACCGAGCAGGCTCGCGCCCTGCTGCACCGTCAGGACGCCTCGCTGGTGAGCATTCGTTCCTGGCCGGAGTTTATCGGCACCACCAGCGGCTACAGCTATATCAAGCCGATGGGGGAGATTGCCGGGGCCCGCTGGGGCCATGCCGGAAGCGACTCCACCCATATGGAGGATTTCCATAATCCGGACGGCACCATGCGTAGCGCAGATGATATCGCCGCGATGTGGAAATCATGGAATATTCTGCCGAACCAGCAGGTCTCTTTTTACTGCGGTACTGGCTGGCGCGCCTCAGAAACCTTTATGTACGCCCGGGCGATGGGCTGGAACAACGTCTCGGTCTACGACGGCGGCTGGTACGAGTGGAGCAGCAACCCGAAAAACCCGGTCTCGCGCGGGGAACGCGGCCCGGAAAGCAGTATGTAATTCGCCTGTTGGCCATATGCACCGCCGGGAAGCATCCTTCCCGGCGCATTCCCGAAGACGGCGCTGGCGCACCGGACCGCTGACGACTGCGGCCCCGTAGCCCGGCTAAGCGCAGCCCGAGCCGGGAAAAACCCGCCCATCAATCTCTTACCTGCTTCAGGGTAAGGTATCCGCTCCACACCCGCGTAAAGGTCGTCAGCCAGCACAGTGCGCCAAACATCCACGCCAGCCACGCAAACCACGCCGGGAACAGGCAGCTCAGCACAAACAGCGCGATAGTTTCCGTCCCTTCCGTCAGCCCGCCGAGATAATAAAACGATTTGTGGGCGTAGCCCGGATTATCGATTTGATGCTTAGCCGCCAGCGCGGCAAAGGCGAGAAAGCTGCTGCCGGTGCCGATAAACGCGAACAGCAGCCAGCCGCCCGCTAGCGCGTTGTGCGCCGGATCGGCAAGAATAAAGCCAAACGGCACCAGGGCATAAAACAGGAAATCGAGCGAAATATCGAGAAAACCGCCCGCATCGGTTAATCCGCGTCGCCGGGCCAGCGCGCCGTCCAGGCCATCCAGCAGTCGGTTGAGCACGATCGCCGCCAGCGCCGCCGGATACCAGCCCAGGGCTAAAAACGGCAGCGCCAGCACGCCAATCGCAAAGCCAAAGAGCGTCAGGCCATCGGGAGAGATAGCCGGACGATCCAGCAGGGCGACGGCGGCGTTGAGGACAGGTTTCAGGCGGGGATGCAAATGACGGTCAAGCACAAAGTCTCTCCAGCGAATTCAGGGTTGTTTGACGGGGACAAGGACGGTGATAATAGGCCATTATCCCGTACAGAACGATGATTCACATGCTAAAAACCCTTGATGTTGTTGCCGCCATTATCGAACGCAACGGGCAAATTCTGCTGGCGCAGCGGCCGCCCCACGCGGATCAGCCGGGAATGTGGGAGCTGGCCGGCGGTAAAGTAGAACCCGGCGAAACCCAGGCCCAGGCGCTGGCGCGCGAGCTCCAGGAGGAGCTGGCGATCGACGCCCGGCCGGAATGCTACATCGCCAGCCACCAGCGCGAAGTGTCCGCCCGCCTGATACATCTTCACGCCTGGTGGGTTCCGCATTTTAACGGCGAACCCATCGCCCGCTACCACAGCCAGCTGCGCTGGTGTTCACCGCAGGAGGCGTTAACCTTCCCTCTTGCGCCAGCCGATATTCCCCTGCTCGAAGCCTTTATCGCCCAGCGCGCCGCTCTCCATTCCCGCTAATTTTATCGGGTGGTTGTCATCGTTTTTGATTATGACCACCGCCTGATTATAAATTTTGCTTTCTGAACAATTTTTCCTTGCTTAACTAACGATTTCCGATGGTATAGTCGGAAAATCGGCTTTTTCAAGGGCCGAATCATAATAAATAGACGCAACCACAACCATAAGGGGAACTTATATCTATGGATCAGACGTGCACTCTGGAAGGTTTTCTCGCCCGCGTTCAACAGCGCGATCCAAATCAAACTGAATTTGCTCAGGCGGTCCGCGAGGTGATGACCACCCTGTGGCCATTCCTTGAGGAAAATCCGCGCTATCGTCAGATGAATTTGCTGGAACGTCTGGTTGAACCGGAGCGTGCTATCCAGTTCCGCGTCGTTTGGGTTGATGACCGCAATCAGGTTCAGGTTAACCGCGCCTGGCGCGTGCAGTTCAACTCCGCCATCGGCCCGTATAAGGGCGGTATGCGTTTCCATCCCTCTGTAAACCTGTCGATTCTGAAATTCCTCGGCTTTGAACAAACCTTCAAAAACGCCCTCACCACCCTGCCTATGGGCGGCGGTAAAGGCGGCAGCGACTTCGATCCTAAAGGAAAAAGCGATGGCGAAGTGATGCGTTTCTGCCAGTCGCTGATGACTGAGCTGTATCGCCACCTCGGTCCGGATACCGACGTGCCGGCCGGTGATATCGGCGTGGGCGGTCGTGAAGTGGGCTTTATGGCCGGAATGATGCGTAAGCTCTCCAACAACAGCGCCTGCGTCTTCACCGGTAAAGGCCTCTCCTTCGGCGGCAGCCTGATTCGTCCGGAAGCCACCGGTTACGGACTGATTTACTTCACCGAAGCGATGCTTAAGCGCCACGGTTTGGGCTTTGAAGGGGCTCGCGTCGCGGTGTCCGGGTCGGGCAACGTGGCGCAGTACGCGATTGAGAAAGCCATGGAGCTCGGCGCGCGGGTGATTACGGCTTCCGACTCCAACGGTACCGTGGTTGACGAGTCTGGCTTTACCAAAGAAAAACTGGCGCGCCTGATCGACATTAAAGAGCGCAGCCACGGCCGCGTGGCGGATTACGCGCGCGAGTTCGGCCTGACCTACCTTGAAGGTAAGCAGCCGTGGTCCGTGCCGGTGGATATCGCTCTGCCGTGCGCCACGCAGAACGAGCTGGACGTCGACGCTGCCCGCCAGCTGATTGCCAACGGCGTGAAGGCCGTCGCGGAAGGCGCCAACATGCCAACCACTATCGCGGCGACCGATCTGTTCCTCGAAGCGGGCGTGCTGTTCGCGCCGGGTAAAGCGGCCAACGCCGGCGGCGTCGCTACTTCAGGACTGGAAATGGCGCAGAACGCCGCGCGTATGGGCTGGAAAGCGGAGAAAGTGGATGCCCGTCTGCACCATATCATGCTGGATATCCACCACGCCTGCGTTGAATACGGCGGTGAAGCGAAGCAGACCAACTACGTACGCGGCGCGAATATCGCCGGTTTCGTGAAGGTCGCCGACGCAATGCTGGCGCAGGGTGTTATTTAAGTCCACTCGCTGACTGAACCCCTGTATATGGGTTCGGAGCATAATTGAAAAACCCCGGTTTCCCGGGGTTTTTTATTGCGGGCTTTCCGCCGCAGGGCCGGCGGCGCTTTTTTTATCTTTCACTTTGGCTCTGCCTTTCCCCTTGCTAAAGCTCTTCTTGCCATCGCCCGGGGCCACAATTCCGCGGAAGCGGCGTACCGGCGTGCTCCTGGCCTGGTCGATAAGCTGGAACAGGGTACCGACCAGCGGCTGCATAAAGTCCTGATAGCGGCACTGTTTCTCGCTGATTTGCGTCAGAATAGATTCCCAGTGGGCGGTCATATCCGGGCGCGTCGCCATTTCAGGCAAAGAGTGGAACAGAGCCTTCCCGGCGTCGGTGGAGTGGATATAGCGCCCTTTCTTGGTTAAGAAGCCGCGTTTGAACAACAGTTCGATAATCCCGGCGCGGGTTGCCTCCGTACCGAGGCCGTCCGTTGCGCGCAGGATCTTCTTCAGGTCTTTATCCTGCACAAAGCGGGCAATACCGGTCATCGCCGATAGCAGCGTCGCATCGGTAAAATGACGCGGCGGCTGGGTCTGACGCTCCACCACTTCGCCTTTTTCGCATAGCAGCTCGTCATCCTTTGCCACCACCGGCAGCGGCATGCCGTCATTCTCTTCATCGCGCTCTTTATTGCCCAGCAGGGTTCGCCAGCCCGCTTCCGCCAGAAAACGCGCTTTGGCAACGAACTTGCCGTTGGCGATATCGAGATCGATCTGGCATTTGCGGAACACCGCATCCGGGCAGAACTGCATCAGATACTGGCGGGCAATCAGGCCGTAAACCTTTTCTTCGTTGTCGCTGAGTTTTACCTGCGAACTGCGGGCGGTCGGAATAATCGCGTGGTGGGCATCGACCTTTTTATCGTCCCAGCAGCGGTTACGGATCTCCGGATCCACCACCGGCTGCGGCAGCAGATCCGCCGCGTGCACGCCGATCGCGTTCAGCACCGCATGGCGCCCGGCAAAATGCTCCTCCGGCAGGTAGCGGCTATCCGAACGCGGATAGGTAATCAGCTTATGGGTTTCGTACAGCTTCTGGCAGATATCCAGCACGTTCTGCGCGCTAAAGCCGAAGCGCTTCGCGGCTTCAATCTGCAGCGCCGAGAGGGAGAACGGCAGCGGCGCTGGCTCAGAGTCCCGCTTATCGTTATAAGCGGTGACCGTCGCCGGCTGCCCCTCAATGCGCTTGACGACGTGCTCGGCAAGCGAGCGATGCAGCAGTCGCCCCTCTTCATCCTGGTACGGTTCGCAGGCCTCGCTGGGCACCCAGGTGGCGACAAAACGCTCATCCTTGGGGGTAACGATATGCGCCTTGACGTCGAAGAAGTCTTTAGCGACGAAGTTTTCAATCTCTTCATCGCGGCGTACCACCAGGCCAAGCACCGGCGTTTGCACGCGCCCGACCGAGAGTACCCCCTGGTAACCCGCGTTACGGCCAAGGATGGTGTATGCGCGGGTCATATTGATCCCGTATAGCCAGTCGGCGCGGGCGCGGGCCAGCGCGGAGACGCACAGCGGAACAAATTCGCTGTTGGCGCGCAGGCGGTTAATCGCCCGCTCCACCGCCTGCGGGTTAAGATCGTTAATCAGACAGCGCTGCACCTGCTGACGCTTTTCCGGCGCCAGCTGCAGGTAGTCAAGTACCTCATCCACCAGCAGTTGCCCCTCTCTGTCCGGGTCACCCGCATGAATGACTTCCTGCGCATCGCCGAGCAGACGCTTAATCACGTTAAGCTGTTTGGTCACCGACGGTTTAGGCTGGAGCTGCCACTTTTCCGGCACGATAGGCAAGTCGAGCAGGTTCCAGCGCGCATAGCGCGCATCGTAGACGTCGGGCTGGGCCTGCTCCAGCAGGTGGCCGATGCACCACGTGACCACCTGCCCGTTACCGCACTCAATGTAGCCGTCGCCTTTGCGATGCGGTTTTGGCAGCACATCGGCGATGGCGCGGCCGAGACTCGGTTTTTCTGCAATAAACAGCCGCATGAAATCAACGGATCTCGATCATAGGGCGTCCGCCGCGGGCGGTCACCAGCTCGCCGATAGCGGTAAGCGTGATACCAAACTCAGCGGCGGCTGCCTGCACCTCAGCCTCGGCTTCCGGCGTTACCGCCAGCAGCAGACCGCCGGAGGTTTGCGGATCGCACAGCAGATCGCGCCACGCTGGCGGCATGTCGCCCATCAAATGGCCGTAGCTGGCAAAGTTACGCCCGGTACCGCCCGGCACCGCGCCCGCCGCGATGTAGGCTTCGACGCCGGGCAATTTCGGGATATCCGCATAGGTAAGCTGCGCCTGTACGCCCGCGCCGCGGCACACTTCGCTCAGGTGGCCCAGAAGCCCGAAGCCGGTGACGTCGGTCATCGCTTTCACGCCGTCAATGTTGGCGAACGCCGAGCCGACGAGGTTCATCTGGCACATGGTTTCCGTCGCCAGCCCCTGGTGCTCAGGCTTCAGCAGCGACTTTTTCTCCGCGGTGGTCAGCACGCCAATACCCAGCGGTTTAGTGAGATACAGCTTGCAGCCGGCCTGCGCGGTGCTGTTTTTCTTCACCCGCTCGGTCGGGACGACGCCGGTCACGGCAAGCCCGAAGATGGGTTCCGGAGCGTCAATGGAGTGGCCGCCGGCAAGCGCGATCCCCGCCTGCTGGCAGGCAAAGCGCCCGCCCTCAACCACCTGACGAGCAATTTCCGGCGCCAGGGTATTGATGGGCCAGCCGAGAATAGCGATCGCCATAATCGGCTTACCGCCCATGGCGAAAATATCGCTGATGGCGTTGGTCGCCGCAATGCGCCCAAAGTCGAACGGGTTGTCGACGATCGGCATAAAAAAATCGGTAGTGCTGACGATCGACGTGCCGTTACCGAGATCGTAGACCGCGGCATCATCGCTGGTTTCGTTGCCCACCAGCAGATTCGGGTCGATAAATTTGGCCTGGTCGCTTTGCAGGATAGTTTCCAGCACCTTAGGGGAAATTTTACACCCGCAACCGGCTCCGTGGCTGTATTGCGTTAAACGAATGGCTTGCTCGCTCATGGACATCTCCTGTCATTGCAATCCCGATATGGTAGCGCCCAAATGGCGGAGTGGTAAGTGCGACAGTCCGAAATCGCGTATGGTTGCTCATTAAGCAGACAAAAAACCGATTTTGCGATGCGGCCCCGCTTTTTCAACGTGATTTTACCCTTTACTAAAAAATGACAGAAATATGACAAGCATAAATTCTGTTTTCTCTGGACATATAACAACGTAAGGAAGTTTTCATGAAAAAGCGTGTTCTCGCCGTTTGCCTGGCCAGTCTCTTCTCCCTTAACGCTTTCGCCCTGGTTCCCGCCGGTAACGACGTCACCACAAAACCCGATCTCTACTACCTGACCAACGCCCAGGCCATCGACAGCCTGACGCTGCTGCCGCCGCCGCCGGAAGTGGGCAGTATCGCGTTTTTAAACGATCAGGCGATGTATGAGAAAGGCCGTCTGCTGCGCGGCACCGAGCGCGGTAAGCTGGCGGTTGAAGACGCCAACCTGAGCGGCGGCGGCGTCGCCAACGCCTTCTCCGGCGCCTTCGGCTCGCCCATTACCGCCAAAGATGCGCCGGAGCTGCACAAGCTGCTCACCAACATGATTGAAGATGCCGGCGACCTGGCGACGCGAGGAGCGAAGGAGAAGTACATGCGCATTCGCCCATTTGCGTTTTATGGCGTCGCCACCTGTAACACCAAGGAACAGGATACGCTGTCGAAAAACGGCTCCTACCCCTCCGGCCACACCTCTATCGGCTGGGCCACCGCGCTGGTGCTGGCTGAGATTAATCCCCAGCGGCAAAATGAAATCCTTAAGCGCGGCTTTGAGCTCGGCGAGAGCCGGGTGATCTGCGGCTATCACTGGCAGAGCGACGTAGACGCGGCGCGTATCGTCGGTTCGGCGGTCGTCGCCACGCTGCATACCAATCCGGCCTTCCAGCAGCAGCTTCAGAAAGCGAAAGACGAATTCGCGAAACGACAGAAGTAACATCGTCGCCGTTGAATGCCCGGAGGCGGCGTCTGAAACGCTCTGCCTCGGCTACGGGTTCCCAGCCGTCCGCGGTTTGGTAGTCCGGACTGGTGCGCCAGCACCGCCTCCGGGAAAGGTGTCAAGTCTGATACACTGACACTGCTTCCACCCGGCTCGCGCTGCGCTTAGCCGGGCTACTTCCCCCGAGGAGGCGGTGAGCCGGGCCCGCCCGGCATAACGAGAACGGACTCAGAAGCGCGTCACGAACGGCGCGGTATCCGGCAAAGCGATGGTGGTTGACGCTTTGAGCTGCGGGGTCCCCAGATAGAGAAAGCCCACGATCTTATCCTGCTCGCGGCAGGCAAACCCTTCGCGTACAACCGGGCTTTCGGTTAACGCGCCGCTGCGCCAGATGCCGTTAAACCCCTGCGCCACGGCCGCCATCTGCATGGCCATCACCGCACAGCCCGCCGACATCTCTTGCTCCCACTTTGGCACCTTCGGATGATCTTCACAGTGCGCCACCACCGCAATGATCAGCGGCGCGCGAAACGGCGCGCTGCGCGCTTTTTCAATCGCTTTTTCATCTCCCCCTGCCGCCACCGCGCCTTTTTCCAGCAGCTGGCTGAAGCGCTCGCGCCCTTCATCGGCAATAATGAAGAAGCGCCACGGCTGCAGCGTCCCGTGGTCCGGCGCGCGCAGGCCAGCGCGAAGGATGTTTTCCAGCTGTTCGCCCGCCGGAGCCGGGTCGGTCAGACGTGAAGCGCTGCGGCGATTAACCAGTAGTTCGAGAGCATCCATCTGTATAACTCCTGTGATGTGATTTTTCATAAAATTAACATGCGCAAGGATTTTGTTACAGCCCAACGGGTGATTCCTGCTGACAACCGACGGCACTCTCATTAGGATAGCCAGACGCGGCAGCCCCTGCGGCTCGCCCATTTTTGATTATGGTTAGGGAGAATACATGCGAACTCTTTGGCGACTGCTCGCCGGATTTTTTAAATGGACATGGCGCGTGCTCAATTTCATTCGCCAGCTCGCACTGAACGTGGTTTTCCTGGTGCTGGTGCTGGCCTGCGTCGGCATCTGGGCCCAGTTCAGCAGTACAACGACAGAGCACGCTACCCGCGGCGCGCTGCTGCTGGATATCACCGGCGTGGTGGTCGATAAACCCTCGGCCAGCAGCAAGCTTGGCGTGATTGGCCGCCAGCTGTTTGGCGCCAGTTCCGATCGCCTGCAGGAAAACTCGCTGTTCGACATTGTGCAGACAATTCGCCAGGCGAAAGACGACCGCAATATCACCGGTATCGTGCTGGATCTGAAGGACTTTGCCGGCGGCGATCAGCCGTCAATGCAGTATATCGGTAAAGCGCTGCGCGAATTCCGCGATAGCGGCAAGCCGGTATATGCCATCGGCAGCAGCTACAGCCAGGGTCAGTACTATCTGGCCAGCTTCGCCAATAAGATCTGGCTCTCGCCGCAGGGCGAAGTGGACCTGCACGGCTTCGCGACCAACGGCCTGTACTACAAATCGCTGCTCGACAAGCTCAAAGTGTCGACCCACGTTTTCCGCGTCGGCACCTATAAGTCAGCGGTAGAGCCGTTTATCCGCGATGATATGTCCCCGGCGGCGCGCGAGGCGGACAGCCGCTGGATTGGCGAGCTGTGGCAAAACTATCTCAATACCATTGCCGCCAACCGCCAGATCACCGCTCAGCAGCTGTTCCCCGGCGCTCAGGGCGTGATTGACGGCCTGCGTAAAGTCGATGGCGACACGGCAAAATACGCGCTGGATAACAAGCTGGTTGATGCGCTGGGCACCTCTACCGAGGTGGAAAAAGCGCTGACTAAACAGTTTGGCTGGAGTAAGGAGGACAACAACTACAGCGCAATCAGCTACTACGATTACACGCTGAAAACGCCTGCCGACCAGGGTTCCGCAATAGCGGTTATCTTTGCTAACGGCGCGATTATGGATGGCGAAGAAACGCCGGGTAACGTCGGCGGCGACACCACCGCCGCGCAGATCCGCGACGCGCGCCTCGATCCGAAAGTGAAAGCGATCGTGCTGCGGGTTAACAGCCCGGGCGGCAGCGTCAGCGCCTCCGAGATGATTCGCGAAGAGCTGGCGGCGGCAAAAGCGGCCGGTAAACCAGTGGTGGTCTCAATGGGCGGCATGGCAGCATCCGGCGGCTACTGGATCTCCACCCCGGCGGATTATATCGTCGCCAACCCCAGCACCCTTACCGGCTCTATCGGTATCTTTGGGGTGATCAATACCGTCGAAGATACCCTCGGCTCAATTGGCGTCCATACCGACGGCGTGGCCACCTCGCCGCTGGCTGATGTCTCAACCACCAAAGCGCTGCCTCCGGAAGTACAACAGCTGATGCAGCTCAGCATCGAAAACGGCTACAAGCGTTTTATCACCCTGGTGGCGAACGCGCGTAAGAGCACGCCGGAGAAAATTGACCAAATCGCTCAGGGCCACGTCTGGACCGGTGAAGATGCAAAAGCGAACGGCCTGGTCGATAGCCTTGGCGACTTTGACGACGCTGTGGCAAAAGCCGCCGAGCTGGCGAAGCTGAAACAGTGGCATATCAACTACTATCAGGAAGAACCGACCTTCTTTTCGATGGTGGTGGATAGCCTGACGGGTTCCGTTCGCGCGGCGCTGCCGGCAGCGGTCCAGGCGTATCTGCCCGCACCGGTCGCCGCGGCGGCCAATGCGGTGAAAACCGAGAGCGATAAGCTGGCGGCATTCAACGATCCGCAGAACCGCTACGCGTTCTGCTTAACCTGCGCCAATATTCGTTAATCCTCTGCCGCCCCATCCCGTGGGGCGGCATTTACTTTATTTTTTCTTCCGCCCCTCTATACTGCGCCTGTCTACGTTTAACCTAAGCGATGCTATGCAGAAGAAATCTATTTACGTTGCCTATACCGGCGGCACCATTGGTATGCAGCGTTCTGAACACGGCTATATCCCCGTTTCCGGCCATTTACAGCGCCAGCTGGCGTTGATGCCCGAGTTTCACCGCCCGGAGATGCCGGACTTCACCATTCATGAATACGCCCCGTTAATGGACTCTTCCGATATGACGCCGGAAGACTGGCAGCATATCGCCGACGATATTCGCGACCATTATGACCAGTACGATGGTTTCGTGATCCTCCACGGCACGGACACCATGGCGTTTACCGCCTCTGCGCTCTCCTTCATGCTGGAGAATCTGGGAAAACCGGTCATTGTGACAGGGTCACAAATCCCGCTTGCCGAACTGCGCTCTGATGGCCAGATTAACCTGCTCAACGCGCTGTACGTCGCCGCCAACTATCCGATTAACGAAGTGTCGCTGTTCTTCAATAATCGCCTCTACCGCGGCAACCGCACGACGAAGGCCCATGCCGACGGCTTTAACGCCTTCGCCTCGCCCAACCTGGCGCCGCTGCTGGAAGCCGGTATCCATATTCGCCGGCTCGGCACGCCTCCCGCGCCGCACGGCAGCGGCGAGCTGGTGGTGCACCCTATCACGCCGCAGCCGATTGGCGTGGTGACGATTTATCCCGGCATTTCCGCCGACGTGGTGCGCAACTTCCTGCGCCAGCCGGTCAAAGCGCTGATCCTGCGCTCCTATGGCGTCGGTAACGCGCCGCAGAACGGCGAGTTTATTCAGGTCCTGGCCGAAGCCAGCCAGCGCGGTATCGTGGTGATTAATTTGACCCAGTGTATGTCCGGCAAGGTCAACATGGGCGGCTACGCCACCGGCAACGCGCTGGCGCAGGCTGGCGTGATTAGCGGATTTGATATGACCGTCGAGGCCACGCTGACCAAGCTACACTATTTGCTGAGCCAGGATCTGGACGTGGCGGCTATCCGTCACGCCATGCAGGAGAATCTGCGCGGCGAACTGACACCCGATGAGTAAGGAGAAGCACATGACCCAGCGCGCGCTGCTACTGGTCGATTTACAAAATGATTTCTGCGCCGGCGGCGCGCTAGCCGTCCCGCAGGGCGACAGCACGGTGGACGTCGCCAACCAGCTTATAGACTGGAGCCTGGCGCGGGGAGAAACGGTAGTTGCCAGCCAGGACTGGCACCCGGCGAACCACGGCAGCTTTGCCAGTCAGCATCAGGTCGAACCCTATGCCCAGGGTGAGCTTGATGGCCTGGCGCAGACGTTCTGGCCGGATCACTGCGTGCAGAATAGCGAAGGCGCGGCGCTGCATCCGCTGCTCAAACAGCAGGATATTGCCGCCGTGTTCCACAAAGGGGAAAATCCGGCCATTGACAGCTACAGCGCCTTTTTCGACAACGGCCACCGGCAGAAAACGCAGCTCGATGCATGGCTGCGCGAGCGCGGCATTAGCGAGCTAACGGTGCTGGGGCTCGCCACCGACTACTGCGTCAAGTTTACCGTGCTTGACGCCCTCAATCTGGGCTACACCGTCAACGTGATTACCGACGGCTGCCGCGGGGTGAATATTCAGCCGCAGGATAGCAATCTGGCGTTTATGGAGATGGCCGCCGCGGGCGCAACTCTCTATACCCTTGACGACTGGCTGGAAACCCACGCATGAAATACGCCGACAGGCATTGTCCTGTCGGCGCGTTATCTCAGGCCAGAGCGGAAATCTCTTCCAGCGACGCGTTGCGCGTTTCGATGCCAAAACAAAACAGAATCAGCGCGCAAAGCGCCAGCAATAAACCAAGAACCATAAATACGGTAATCGCGCCGTAGCGGGTCAGCAGGATAGCGACGCCGTAAGGGGTAAATACGGCGACAATTCTGCCTACCGCGTTAACAAAACCTGAACCGCGCAGACGGAGATGCGTTGGCCACAGCTCCGGCACATATACCGCTGAAGCAAAGCAGACGTACATGTACAGGAAAAATATCATCACCAGACCATAGCTTAAGATGGCCCACTCTGCGGTTTGAATCGAATAGAAGTAGCCGAGCACCGCAATAATTATCAGTAGAAATGAGCCAAATAATCGCCGCGGAAAACGGTCGATAATCAGCGCGGCGATAAATATCCCCACCGGTGCCCCAACCATCATTATCGCGGTCATCAAGATAGATTTCGTCACGTCGATCCCCGAATTGACGAAAATCGTTGGGATCCACACCGTGATGGTATAGAGCGAAATGTTCATGGCGATCAGTACCGTGATCGCCACCAGCGTTCGCCGCAGCATCTGACCTTTAAACAGCAGCCAGAAAGAGCCGCTTTCCGCGCACGGCTCCGCAACCGGGGCAGTACTCTGCCAGGACGGTAATGTGATGTTTTTCTCTTTCTCGATTTGCGACTCCACCTGCCGGAGGTGTTCTTCAGCCGCATGTCGTTGTCCCTTGCCGGCCAGCCAGCGTGGGGATTCAATAAAATACATCCCCGACAGATACCAGGCCAACAGCATAGCCGCACCGCCGAGCAGAAACATCATCCGCCAGCTTAAAAAAGCGATCACTACAACGCCGATGGCCGCCGACAGCATGGGCGACCAGTTGCCGACAAACGACAGTCGGGCGGACCATTTGCCGCGTACCGCGGGCGGAATAAATTCGGTAAATGAGGCATAGCCCACCATAATCAGCGCGCCCATCCCGCAGCCCATCAGACAGCGGAATAAGATAAGCCAGTATATATTGGGCACAAAGGTTGCCGCACAGGCAGAGATCCCGACGATCAGTAAATTGACGCGAAAAGCTTTGCGTCGTCCGAGATAGTCCCCAATAAAACCGCCGGTCAGCGAGCCGATAAAGTAGCCAAACATCAGCGCCGAGGTAAATGCCGCATTGAGATAATTATTTGACCAGCCGTTGCTGACTAATTTTGCCAGCACCACGTTACCGGAATAGCTGAGGAAACCGGTGATTAATAAACTAAAACTAATAATGCCAAAAATACGAAAATGAAATCGCGACAAGGGTAAGCGGTCTAATCTTGCGCCGATAGGGTCACATTGTTCCATCTGGATGCCTCAAATTCAGCTAAATTATAAAGTATGGCGTTGGCGGCAGGGTCACTTTTGCCGCGCCGTCCGTCATCATTAAATTTTTATGGCATTACCCAAGTGCAAACGAAAACAATATCGACACCACCAACGGCGAAGTTAATAAACCAGTTGAATATTATTTTCTTTACAGAATGCAATCCACTGTGCACCCGGCGCCTTATTAGTGATAAGGTAATTAATATGGCTAAAATCCACCAGCTGGACGAACGCTTTACGATCGAATTTGGAGTGATCGACCAGCAGAGCTACTTCGGCTGCCTGGCGAATCATGGTTTTCTTGATTTCCGCTTCCGCTTCGTTCGAGTCAAGCGCCCCGCTCTGCATATCGAGGCCTTTGCAGCTCATTACCATAATATCTACATGATAACGACTGATAATTTCCTTGGTGATTCGCCCCTGCAGCGACAGCGTGTTCTTATTCAGTTCTCCGCCGGTAGAAACAACGTTTATTTCCGACTGCGCCAGCTCATGAAATGCTTCCGCCGAGTTGGTTAACAGCGTGAGATCGTTTCTCTCCTTTAGCAGCTTTAATAACTCCATCGCCGTACTGCTGGAATCGGCAGCCATGGTGGTTTTATTTTTAATAAACGGCAAGGCATTACGGGCAATAATTTGCTTCTCTTCAAAATGAGACTTTGCCCGTTTATAAAAATGAATATTGTCGGATAAAGCACTGGTATTTAATACCGCGCCGCCGTACGTTCGGGTCAAAAAACCTTCATCTTCGAGCTTTTCCAGATCGCGGCGTATGGTTTCCTCAGTGACCTGAAAAATTGCGCTTAAATTAGAAACCGCCACTTTCTTATCGTTAGTCACCATTTGCTTAATGGCCTGAATCCTGTCTTTTGCCGCCACGATAACACCTCTGTTTCCCGCAAAGTAATAACCCCCTGGCCTCTGCCAGGACATGTTTGTTTTCAAAATAACATGTCCGAATAGCAGATTCCAATATTCTTTTACACAGAAACAGAGGTCAATGATGCCGCTCTTATTTTGTCTCCACCGCTTCCGCCATTCGTATCATCAATAATGAATCATCATCCGTCAAAGCGATGGTCAGCGCGGCAATATTTTCACGCACCTGTTCGGGCGCCGTGGCGCCGCTGAGTAAGGTGATTAAATCGCTTTGCTTTAAAATCCACGCCAGCGCCAGCGCGGGGATGGTGCAGCGGTATTTTTCGCACAGCGGCTGCCACTGCTCAAGCATATCAATCACGCGCAGCATATTTTCCCGCTGGAACCAGACCTTATTAGCACGCGCGCCGCCGGGAACATAATCACGGCCGATAGTGCCGGTCAGTAGCCCCTGTTCAAGCGGCGAGTAGACCTGCACCACAATACCGTTCTGCTGACAGAGCGGCAGCAGCTCGGCTTCCAGCGCCCGGTCAAGAATGCTGTACTTGGCCTGCACGATATCCAGCTCGCCGTGTTTGAGGTACTCCCTGATATGCCCGACATCGACGTTCGCCGCGCCGATGGCGCGAATCTTGCCCTCTTTCTTTAGCGCGTTCAGCGTGGCGACGGTCTCCGCAATTGGCGTAAAGCAGGGCTCCACCGACTGCCAGTGGGTCATATAGATATCAATGGTGTCGATACCCAGCCTTTGCAGGCTGGCCTCCACCTCTTCGCGAATCGACTCGGGCGTCAGGTTTTTGTACAGCTGGCGATCGCCGACCTTGTTAAACAGGCTACCCGTCCGCTCCCAGACGATACCGCATTTGGTTTCGACGACGACTTCACGGCGCGGAAGCTGTTTAAGCGCCTGGCCGACAATCACTTCGCTGTTGCCGAAGTTGTAGCCCGGCGCGGTATCAATCAGATTGATCCCACAGCGATGCGCCTCAACAATGGTATCGATACATATCTGCAGGTCGAGATCGCCGTTCCATGCCGGGCCGCCGCCAATGGCCCATGTGCCTAATCCCATGCGGGAAAGCGTCATATCCGTACTGCCTAAAGGAATCATTTTCATCTGCTGCTATTACCCTTCGTATTCGTCGAGAAGTTGTTCAACCAGCTTTCTGTTCTTCACGCCCGTGGTGGCGCCTACGCTAAGCACCGAGATCGCGGCCGTTGCGTTAGCAAACAGCGCGCAGTCGCGCAGCGGCTTGCCTTCCAGCAGCGCGGAGATAAATCCCGAGGCAAAATTGTCGCCCGCGCCAATGGTGTCGATGGCGGTAATGCCAGAAACCGCCGGAACCTCCATTTTCATATCGGCACGCTTAATAAAGCAGCCTCTCTTACCGGTCTTGATGACGACCGTTTTTACGCCGCAGCTCAGGAAACAGTCGGCAATCTCATCCAGCGTCTCTTTGCCGGTGAGCAGTTTTGCCTCGGCAAAATTGGGAAACAGATAATCGACGTAGCTCAGCGCCTCACGAATATCCTCAAGGGTTTCGTTAAGCCGCGGCTTAATCATATCGGCGCAAATAATTAACCCATGCGCTTTGGCCTGAATGAAGATCTCCGTTAACGCTTTGCCGTCGAGCAGCGGGCTATTAAAAATGCTCGCCAGCGACAGCAGCGTTGCCTGAGAGAAGCGGTCAAAATCAACATCGTTAATATTCAGCTTCCACAGGCTCCCGTTGCGGTTAGTCACAAAAGTACGCTCGCCATCGGCGGTGACTAAGCCCACGTTAATTGAGGTATCGATTTCGCTATCCTGCTTCAGGCTATGGATATCAATATTCTCCCGGCGGCAGTGTTCAAGAATAAAATGTCCTGCTGCGTCGTTCCCTATCCGGCTAATTAATGCTGTTCGGTGACCGAGTCGGGAAATAATAGTGGCCTCATTAATGGCATCTCCCCCGGTGGTCATGGCGATGCGTTCTAACGGATAAGAGTCGACATCAAAGATATTTTTACTCACCGGCTGCAGAGGAATATCTACGATAGCCGCACCCAGACAAATAACCTCGATATTATCCATATTGTCATTCCGCTTTCCCGTCAGAACCAAACAGTTTGATCTTCTCCAGCGCGCGCGCTTTCACCGCTTTGCGAACTTCACGTTCTACGTGCAGGAACGGCTGATTGTGGTTCTCCTGTACCGCCGCCATCGCCGCCTGGCACAGTTCGGTATGGATGTTAATCTTCGAAATACCTAACGAAATGGCCTGCTTAATATCCGCGTCGCTAATGCCGGACGCGCCGTGTAGCACCAGCGGAACGGATACCGCCTCGCGCACGCGTTTCACTACATCAAAATTCAATTTCGGTTCTGAGGTATAGACGCCGTGCTGGTTGCCAATCGCCACCGCCAGCGAATCGCATCCGGTACGCTCGACGAACTCCGCCGCCTGATCCGGGTCGGTATAGTGATAGTCCGCCAGCGCTTCTTCGTAGACCGTTTCATTCCCCACATGCCCCAGCTCCGCCTCAACCGGAATACCCAGCGGATGGAAGAAATCCACCGCCTCTTTGGTCAGGCGAATGTTCTCTTCAAAATCAAAGGCTGAAGCGTCGCGCATCAGCGAATTCATGCCGTGGACCCAGGCGTTGTGGATTATCTCCATGCTGCGCCCGTGGTCCCAGTGAGCAATCACCGGAACCGACGCCTTTTTGGCCATCGAAACCATCATATGCGAAAAATCTTCAAACGAGGTATTGCCCACAAATCCGGTACCGAAAGAGATAATCACCGGCGACTTAGCCTCTTCCGCTGCATCAATAACTCCCATCAGCATTTCCGCATTCCACACGTTAAAGTGGGCAATCGCATAATGTTTATTCTGGGCATCAATTTCCCAATATTTAATATCTGCCAGCATGGTTGTTTCTCCCTTTGCAATACATTAATGGTTAACTTTAATAACACCTTTAATAATCTCGCGTTTGTTATTAACGGATTCATCAAACGCGCGCTGAACATCCTCAAAATCATAAATATGCGTCACCATCGATTTCACATCGAAACGCCCGGAGGAGATCGCTTCTATGGTGACCGGATAGCGGTTGGCATAGCGGAAGACGGTCTGAATCGAGACCTCACGGTTAATTTTGAGGAAATTGATGGCTGAATCACCGGGAACCGTACCGACGATCATGATTTTTCCTCCGCGCATCACCAGGTAAGGAGCCTGCTTAACGGTGATGGCAGACCCGGCCGTTTCAAAAACAACATCGGCCCCCATATCGCCGGAGAACTGCTGGCAACGCCCAACGGTGTCCTCTTTCGCGCCGTTGATAACGACTTTGGCTCCGAGCTGTTCGGCCATGGCAAGGCGTTTTTCCAGCACATCAACCACCGCGATGTCGCTTGCCCCCAGGCAAAGGCATGCCTGCAGGGTCATTAAGCCAATACAGCCTGCGCCAAGTATGACGATTTTCTTGCCCGGCTTGACGTTCGCCAGCATTGCGGCATGCATGCCAACCGCCGCAGGCTCCACCAAAGCGCCTTCAAGGGTGTCCATGTTATCGGGCAGTTTGTAAGTGAAGCTCTCCGGATGGCATAAATAGTGGGTTAGCGCGCCGCGATAATTTGGCTGCGTGGCCATAAAGTCGACGTCGGGACAGATATTGTATTTTCCTTCCAGGCAGTAGCGGCAGTGGCCGCACGGCACGCCGGGTTCAATATTCACCCGGTCGCCCGGCTTAAATTTGCTCACGCTTTTGCCTACGGCCACCACCGTACCGGCGCATTCGTGTCCCAGACCAATTTCCTGATTAGGGTCTTTCGGCGGAATAAAGGGCCCCGACTCAAAACCGTGGACATCTGAACCGCAAATTCCGACGTATTCAATTTTGATCAGCACTTCATGTTCTTTGGGTACCGGGATATCGGCAGCGATAATTTTCATCGTGCCCGGTGTTTTTAATATCGCTTTTGAATTTTTCATTTTATTTCCCGTCAATATTATTTGCTGGTAACTGCATCAATACCGAGACTTTCGACAGAGACGCCTTTGGTTTCAATTCCGATGGTTGCAATAGCGATAGCGACAATAATAGAGACGGCCCCCAGCAGCACAAACACACCAGTTACGCCATAGCCGTTAAGCAGTACCGCCACCGCATAAGGCGCGGCGATACCGCTGATTCGCCCCACCGCGTTCGCGAGACCCGACCCGCGAAGCTTCGCTTCAGTCGGCCATATTTCCGGAACATAAACCGCCGAGGCGTAACAGACGTACATATAGACAAACGTAATCAGGAAGAAGCCAATTAACGTAATCAGCAGCATGCTGGTTTGCAGCGAATAGATATATCCCAGCGCGGCAATTAACACTAACAGGCCTACACCCATCGTCTTTCTGGGAATTTTATCCATCACCAGCATGGCGATAAAAATTCCGAACGGCGCGCCGAACATACTCATGGTATTTAAGACAATTGAGTCTTTCAGATTAATACCCTGGGTCATAAATATCGTCGGTAGCCAGTTAATTAAGGTGTACTGGACGACGTTCATGGCTATCAGCACGAAGGAGCCTAAAATAACCCGTTTCAGCAATGCGCCCGTTAATAAGGCCGAATAAGGAACGGCGCGCGGCGGTTTGCCGTCATCATCGATAACTACCGGCGGCAGCGGCTTGCCCGTCTGCCGAGCCACCCGCCCTTCAATGGCCCGCATTATCTCCTCAGCTTCCGCATAGCGCCCGCGCGACTCCAGCCAGCGGGGGGATTCAGGGAAACTGCGCCAGGCAATCACGGTAGCTATCAGCGACAACGCGGCCGGGATCAACAGCTGCACGCGCCAGTTCCATTCCGCGCTAATTAGCGGCGTTAATGCCATCGCGATTAGCGAACAGAGCGGATAAGACCAGTTACCGATAAACGAGACCCGACTGGACCAGGTTCCGCGATTTCTGCCGGGCATATATTCGGTGAAACCGGCAAATAAGGTTACCAGCAGCGCGCCTAATCCCACGCCCATGACAAAACGACAGGCAATAAGGAAGCTCATATTCGGGGAAAACGCCCCAATGACCATGGCGATAATATGAATCGCTTCATACAAAATAAACGCGTTTTTACGCCCAATTTTATCGCCGATGATGCCGCCGCCGAGCGCGCCGAGAAACATACCTGCCGTGGTAATGGCGGAGAACGTGGCGGTAGTCGAATTGTCGGTCCAGCCGAGCTCTTTTAACTGCGCGAGAATTAATCCACCAACGGCATTACTCCAGCAGACCAGTAATCCGAAAGCGACCATGGCAAACATTGAAGAGTGCCAGCGGCAGTCAGGCAGGCGATCCAGCCTGGCGCCGCAGTGCGGTTTTGCTATCTGTTCCATCGGATAACGTTCCTTTTATCACGGGGGTTATTCATCAAAGTCGTAAGTCATGATGACTTTGATGGCGGTTTTATCGACCATGGCGTCAAACCCTTCGCGCCATTGCGACAGGCCAATGCGGTGCGTGATCATTGGTTTGACTTTGATAGCGCCGCTGGCGAGCAGGCGAATGGCGTTGCGCCAGGACGTAGAGTCATAGGCCATATGCCCGATGATGCTTTTGTTCCACGCGGTGATATCGTTGATGGAGAAGTCCAGCGGTTTGAAGCCCATACCCACGCGCACCACTTCACCGTTGGGGCGCAGCATTTCGATGGATTGTTTGAGAGCGATATTGGCGCCGGAACATTCGATAACCAGCCCCAGATTATCTTTGCCGCAGATTGCCTGGCAGCGGGCGACCACATCTTCGGATGAACCGTTGACGACCGCCGTTGCCCCGAGCGCTTTGGCAACAGGGAAACGCACCGCGACGTCCTCTTCCAGACCGACCATCACAATATTAACGGCCCCCATAATGCGCGCCATCTGTACGGCAAATAGCCCTAATGGACCGGTACCGAAAACCACCACGTCCTGACCGGGAAGAAACCTGGATTGTTGGGCGAGCGATTTATAGGCATTACAGATAGGATCCAGCACCGCAGCTTCTTCGTAATCAACGCCCGGCGGGATTTCCCACAGCGCGTGGCGATGAATTTTGAGGATCTCCCCCGGCACCAGGCAGTATTTCGAAAATCCGCCGCCCCAGGTATTGTTGTCCAGGCCTAAATTCACTTTTTCTGTACAACACAGAAAATCGCCCTGTTCGCAGGCCGGACACACGCCGCAGACGTGCCCGCTGTTGTCAGAAACCACCCGCTGGCCGACCTTCCAGTCCTTGACCTTTTCGCCAACCCGGACAATTGCACCGGCAAATTCGTGACCGCGAATGGAGTTAAATTCATCAGAGCCGCTGTCCACGTTGTAGTGTTTCATATCCGCGCCGCAGATGGCGGCGGCTTTGATTTCAATCACCACGTCATCTGGTCCGCACGCCGGCTCCGGAACATCAATCATCTTATAGCCGCCAAAGGCCTTACCAAATCTTGCCAGTGCTTTCATTGCGTTTTCCTTTGTTTAATGATTTTGCATCAGTGAAGGCCATACTTAACCACAGAATCTTTAAGGTCAATATTAAATCTTTAAAACACAGATATTGATCTGCATTTCACAACTCAGATCACAAATACGGCAAAATTCGTCGAGGGAGATGATTGAAGTGAAGAAAAGGACGTCGTCGCACTACCGCTTCGCTAATGCAGCCGTGAACCGCTTCGCATTTTTGCGCAGCGGAAGATGCTAGGCTGCACGAGCTGTTTTTTTCGCCACGCCATTTCCGTGGCGTGTTTGCTTTTCAATGTCACTTTTAAGTCAAAGAGGATCCGCTATGAAACTTTTGCCTTTACTGGCAGCTTTACCCCTGCTCTGCGCAAGCGTTGTTTCCGCTAACTCACTGATGTCCGTCGGCTACTTTAACGGCGGCGGCGACGTCACTGCCGGTCCAGGCGGCGATATTGATAAACTGGACGTACGCCAGATTACCCATCTCAACTACTCGTTTGGTCTGGTTTACAACGATGAAAAAGACGAAACCAACGCCGCCCTGAAAGATCCGAGCAAGCTGCATCAAATTTGGCTGTCGCCGAAAGTGCAGGCTGATTTACAGAAAATCCCCAGCTTGCGCCAGCAGAACCCGAACCTGAAAGTCTTGCTTTCCGTAGGCGGCTGGGGAGCGCGCGGATTCTCCGGCGCGGCGGCGACGAAGGAAACCCGGGCGGTGTTTATTCAGTCCGCTCAGGCGATTATTGAAAAATACGGTCTCGATGGGATCGATCTGGACTGGGAGTATCCGGTCAACGGCGCGTGGGGGCTGGTCGCCAGCCAACCGGCCGATCGCGATAATTTTACCGCCCTGCTGAAAGAACTGCGCGCGGCGGTCGGTAATAAAAAACTGGTGACCATCGCCGTAGGCGCCAACGCGGAGAGCCCAAAAAGCTGGGTGGACGTCAAAGCCATTGCGCCATCGCTCGACTACATCAACCTGATGACCTACGACCTGGCCTACGGTACCCAGTACTTCAATTCCAACCTGTATAATTCAACCCGCTGGCCGACGGTCGCAGAAGCGGATAAGTACAGCGCGGACTTTATAGTGAACAATTACCTTGCCGCCGGTCTAAAGCCGAGCCAGATGAACCTGGGGATTGGTTTCTATGGCCGGATACCCAAACGCGCCGTCGAGCCGGGTATTGACTGGAGCAAGCCGGACGCGCAGAAAAACCCGGCCACCCGCCCCTATTTTGCGGCTCAACAGATTGAACTGTTTGAATCGCTGGGCGTCGATCTGACCAAAGATACCTATGTGAAATATAACGATATCGTGGCGAAGTTAATCAACGATCCGCAGAAGCGCTTTACTCAGCATTGGGATGATGAAGCGAAGGTACCGTGGCTGTCGGTGCAGTCCGCCGACGGTCAAGCCCTCTTTGCGCTTTCGTATGAGAACCCGCGCTCGGTGGCCATCAAGGCTGACTACATCAAGAGCAAGGGGCTGGGTGGCGCGATGTTCTGGGAGTACGGCGCCGATGACCAGAATCAGTTAGCGAAACAGCTGGCCGAGTCATTGGGGATCAAACGCTGATCTGCGCGGTGTCAGCGCCAGCACAATAGGTTATGATAACCCCATTCCGCTGCGCCGGCTCCGGCGCAGCTTTTCATTTGCAACAAAAGGCATGGGTATTATGGCTTATATCCCGAAAAACTACGCCCGTCTGGAAGTCGGTTACCGCGAAAAAGCGCTGAAGCTCTTCCCCTGGGTCTGCGGACGCTGCTCGCGAGAGTTTGTCTATTCAAACCTGCGTGAACTGACGGTACACCATATTGACCACGACCACTCCAATAACCCGGAAGATGGTAGCAACTGGGAGATGCTGTGCCTGTACTGTCACGATCATGAGCACTCAAAATACACCGAAGCCGATCTGTATGGCTCGACGGTGGTCGCTGGCGAAGATGCGCAGAAAAGCGTCGGCGAAGCGAAATATAACCCCTTCGCCGATCTTAAAGCGATGATGAACAAGAAGTAACGTTGTAATGCCTCAGAGCCCGGCGCGCAGTTAGCCGGGCTGACGCAGGCCTTTGCAGTCTCAGGATTTAAAGGTTGCGATAGGCTGCGGCGTAATGCCAAAGTCAACTTTCAGCTGCTGTTTACTCTTCATCACCATCTGCCCGTTGGTATCGATGGTCATATGCTGCGCGTCAACGTTGTATCGCGCCTGCCAGAGCATCACCAGCTGCAGACAGTTCTCTTTCTGTTCGTCAGTCAACGCCACGCCGTCCGGCCATTTACCCAGCTCAACCGCCGTCGCCAGGCGCTGATAAACTTCCGGCGTCATACCGTCAATAATCCGCTCAATTTCCATCTTCCGCCAACCCCGTTTGGAATAATTTGCTGAATCGTTTTTTCAACCCTTAATTTGCTCACCGTTTTCATCATTGGTGAAGCTTAATGAGGCCGAATTAACACAAAAACGCTCTCCGGTAGGCTGTGGACCATCCGGGAATACGTGCCCAAGGTGAGCATCGCAGTTTCCGCAGCGAATTTCCGTGCGCTGCATACCGTGGGAGTAATCATTAAGGTAGCGGATAGCGTCATCGCTGACGGGCTCATAAAAGCTTGGCCAGCCGCAGCCGGAATCATACTTGGTTTGCGAGTGAAACAGCGCGGCATCGCACACCAGGCAGTGGTAGACGCCATCGCGTTTGTTGTGGAGCAACCGCCCGGTGAACGGCGGTTCAGTACCGTGATTCTGCGTCACGTAAAACTGCATCTCGCTCAAATTTTTTTTGAGCTCGTCCGAAGAGGGTTTATTCGACATTGGCTTGCTTCTCGCTGTGAAAGGACAACTTTTCACGTCAATTCTAACAAAATATTAACAATGAAGCGTGCACTTTTGTTCTAAACTTAGGCGACGCCAAAAGGCAGCCACACAATTGTGATGAATATCACATTTTTATCTTCAGTGACCTTTAAAATTCCGGGCGCAGCCCCCATATGGAATTGGGCTCAAAGGGAAAGTGGGATAAATCGACCGCGCAAAGGCATGCTCTGGATTGATTTGTCGCAATGATTGACACGATTCCGCTTGACGCTGCGTAAGGTTTTTGTAATTTTACAGGCAACCTTTTATTCACTAACAAATAGCTGGTGGAATATATGACTATCAAAGTAGGTATCAACGGTTTTGGCCGTATCGGTCGCATTGTTTTCCGTGCTGCTCAGGAACGTTCTGACATCGAGATCGTTGCAATCAACGACCTGTTAGACGCTGACTACATGGCTTACATGCTGAAGTATGACTCCACTCACGGCCGTTTCAACGGTACCGTTGAAGTGAAAGACGGTCATCTGATCGTTAACGGTAAAAAAATCCGTGTTACCGCTGAGCGTGACCCGGCTAACCTGAAGTGGGACGAAGTGGGTGTTGACGTTGTTGCTGAAGCAACCGGTATCTTCCTGACCGACGAAACCGCTCGTAAACACATCACCGCTGGCGCGAAAAAAGTCGTACTGACTGGCCCGTCCAAAGACAACACTCCGATGTTTGTTAAAGGCGCTAACTTTGACAAATACGAAGGCCAGGACATCGTTTCCAACGCATCCTGCACCACCAACTGCCTGGCTCCGCTGGCAAAAGTTATCAACGACAACTTCGGCATCATCGAAGGTCTGATGACTACCGTTCACGCAACCACCGCGACTCAGAAAACCGTTGATGGCCCGTCTCACAAAGACTGGCGCGGCGGCCGCGGCGCAGCTCAGAACATCATCCCGTCCTCTACCGGCGCTGCTAAAGCTGTAGGTAAAGTTCTGCCAGAACTGAATGGCAAACTGACCGGTATGGCGTTCCGCGTTCCGACTCCGAACGTATCCGTTGTTGACCTGACCGTTCGTCTGGAAAAAGCTGCTTCTTATGAAGAAATTAAGAAAGCAATCAAAGCTGCTTCCGAAGGCGCAATGAAAGGCGTTCTGGGCTACACCGAAGACGACGTGGTATCCACCGATTTCAACGGTGAAATCTGCACTTCCGTATTCGACGCCAAAGCGGGTATCGCTCTGAACGACAACTTTGTGAAACTGGTTTCCTGGTACGATAACGAAACTGGTTACTCCAACAAGGTTCTGGACCTGATTGCTCACATCTCCAAATAAGTTGAGATGAGACAGTAATCTGTAAGAGCGACTTCGGTCGCTCTTTTTTTTGTCTGAAGATAAAGGATTGCGTAATGATTAATAAAATTTTTGCCCTCCCGGTTATCGAACAGCTTACCCCTGTACTTTCCCGCCGCCAGCTTGATGACCTGGAGCTGATCGTCGTTGACCATCCGCAGGTGAAAGCGTCCGTGGCTTTCCAGGGCGCTCACCTGCTCTCCTGGAAGCCCGCTGGCGAAGAAGAAGTCCTGTGGCTCAGCGGCAACACTCCATTTAAAAACGGCGTTGCCCTGCGCGGCGGCGTGCCGATTTGCTGGCCGTGGTTTGGTCCTTCTGCTCAGCAGGGCCTGCCCTCCCACGGCTTCGCCCGCAACCTGCCGTGGGCCCTGAAAGGGCACGATGAAGACGACAACGGCGTGGTGCTGACCTTTGCACTGAAAAGCAGCGACGCCACCCGCCAGTACTGGCCGCACGAGTTCACCCTGCTGGCGCGCTTTAAGCTGGGCAAAACCTGCGAAATTGAGCTGGAGGCGCACGGCGAATTTGAAACCACGTCAGCCCTGCATACCTATTTCAACGTCGGCGACATTGCGGCAGTGAAGGTCAGCGGTCTGGGCGACCGTTATATTGATAAAGTGAAAAATGCGGAAGAAGGCGTATTAAGCAACGGCACAGAGACTTTTCCCGATCGTACCGACCGCGTCTATCTGAATGCCGAAACCTGCAGCGTGATTCATGACGATGCGCTGAACCGCAACATCGACGTTACGCATCATCACAACAGCAACGTAGTGGCCTGGAACCCGGGCCCGGCGCTTTCCGTCAGCATGGGCGACATGCCGGATGATGGTTACAAGACCTTCGTTTGTGTAGAAACCTGCTGCGTGACCGAAACGCAGAAGGCCAGCGAAGAGAAACCTTCGCGCCTGACGCAAACCCTTCGCGTGGTGAAACGCTAACTCCAGGAAGGTTGGCCCACGGGTTAACCGCGTGTGCGCCATATCTGCCGGATGACGGCTGAAGCCCCGCGAAGTCGGGGCTTTTCTTTAACGCTTGTTCAGACCATATCCAGCGGCGTTTTTCTGGCCGGCGCCGGGTAGGCGTTATCCAGAAGCGCAAGCTCCTCATCGTTCAGCACAATATCCAGCACCGCGGCATTTTGCCTGACATGCTCAATGCTTGACGCTTTCGGGATCGCCATTACGCCCCGGTGGCTAATCACCCACGCCAGCAGAATCTGCGCCGCGGTTACGCCCCGCGCCTGCGCAATATTTTTCACAACGGTATGATTTAAAAGTCCATTGCGCAGTCGACCGGCCTGAGCCAGCGGACAATATGCCATCACCGGCAGCCGCTGCTGCTGGCACCACGGCAGCAGGTCATGTTCAATACCGCGGGAGGCCAGATGGTAGAGCACCTGATTGGTCGCGCACTGTTCGCCGCCGTCCGCCTGCCAGAGTTCCTGCATATCATCGTAATCGAGGTTTGATACGCCCCAGCGGCGAATTTTTCCCTGCGCAACGAGCGCGTCCATGCCCGCAACCGTCTCCTGCAATGAATAGTCCCCGCGCCAATGCAGCAGGTAGAGATCCAGATAGTCGGTATTGAGGCGGCGCAGGCTCTCCTCGCAGGCGCTGGCTATTTTGCGACCGCCAGCATTCCACGGATAGACTTTAGACACCAGCACCACGCGCTCGCGCTGCCCGCGAATGGCCTCGCCGACAACCTCTTCGGCGCCGCCGTCGGCGTACATTTCCGCCGTATCGATCACCGTCAGGCCAAGATCGATGCCCGCGCGTAGTGCAGCAGACTCCTGCGCGCGCAGAGCCGGGTTTTCGCCCATGAACCAGGTCCCCTGCCCTATGAGCGGAACCGCTGAATGCTCGCCAAAACGGATGGTCCTTTCTGCCATGACATGCTCCTGTGTTTGATTGCACCACCGCAATGCAAAACAGGGCTTTACGCCCTGTTTTGATGCACAAATCGCACTGTAATAATGCACTATCAGAAGGAGTAAGTGATCCCGGTTGAAATCAGCCCGCTCCAGGATTTGTCCACCATCGGGCTATCGGTAATTTCGTCAGACAGGCGGGTATAGCGCGCCACGCCGTATACGCTCCAGTCGCCGAGGAAACGATAGTTAGCCGACAGCTCAAGGTACGGGTTCCAGCTGCTGTCCGGATCGTAGCTGCGCATGCCGCTGCGATTCGATTCATGCTTCGAAACACCGTAGTAGTACTCGTTCTGGTTGTCGCTGTTCCACTCCACGCCAATACCCGGCGTAAGCGTCAGGTTGCCGTTGGTATAGCGATACAGCCAGGCCAGATCCCACACGATACCATTGCTGTTATCGAGGGTGTCCCCCGACAGCGCGGTGCGCAGGAAACCGTACTGCGTATAGTGTTCGTAGGAAAGCCCTGCCATCACCGTGGACTTACGTTTATCCAGACGGCGCATCTGCTCGCTATCGCTGTCGCCTGGCTTAAAGTACATCGGCGACCAGTAGGCGGTCACGGAGAGCTTATCGTTGGTATCATTCCACAGGTAGAGGCCACCGCCCAGGCCGCGGAACCAGAAGTTATCGCTCTCGTAATTAATCACCGGCACCGGGTAAACATCAGCATCATATTGCTTGTACGGATGTTCAACGACGCCTACACCCGCCCCTAAAGTGAACTTCCCTTCAGCGTGTACGGCGGATGCTGAAGTCGCAATCAACACACCAAGTGCCAGAAGTTTGATTTTAGTCACGATCCATATTCCTGTTGTCAAATTATTAGCGCAGGCAGTTTAACGTTGTATACGTCATGCCTCAAATTCTTTACCAGTCATTACACTGAATTCACCAGATTCTCATCATCAGATGACCGCCTGCTGACAGCTGAATGACAGCGTCATGACGCGGCGAAACCCGAAGTGCGAATGAGACGCTGCTTTTCAGGATGAGTTGTTGATAAGTCATTGAAATTGATTTTCTGCGCCATGCAAGTTTTCCAAATGCATCTACGCTTTAATTTAGAAGAAGTAAATGCGGGGCACGTTATCCCGAGACTTCGCCAACCTGGCATAAGGGTTGCTGGAGATTCAGAGAGCGCTGTGCAGCTTACCTCTTCCGGGGGCTCCCACTATTCATATGAACGGCTCTCAACCTGTGCTAAAAACGAAAGGACGGCATGCCATGAATATATTCGATCACTATCGCCAGCGCTATGAAGCTGCCAAGGACGAAGAGTTCACACTGCAGGAGTTTCTTACCATCTGTCGGCAAGATCGCAGTGCTTATGCTAACGCAGCAGAAAGATTGCTGATGGCCATCGGTGAGCCGGTCATGGTCGATACGGCCCTCGAACCCAGGCTATCCCGTCTCTTTTCAAACCGGGTCGTCGCGCGCTACCCGGCCTTTGAAGAGTTTTACGGTATGGAAGATGCCATCGAGCAAATTGTTTCTTACTTAAAACACGCCGCTCAGGGGCTGGAAGAGAAGAAACAGATTCTGTATCTGCTGGGCCCCGTGGGCGGCGGTAAATCATCGCTTGCCGAACGCCTGAAGTCCTTGATGCAGCGCGTCCCTATCTATGTGCTCAGCGCAAACGGTGAGCGCAGCCCGGTCAACGACCATCCGCTGTGTCTGTTTAACCCGCAGGAGGATGCGCAAATCCTCGAAAAAGAGTACGGCATTCCAAACCGCTATCTGGGGACGATTATGTCGCCGTGGGCGGCCAAGCGTCTGCATGAATTCGGCGGCGACATCACGAAATTCCGCGTGGTGAAAGTGTGGCCGTCAATCCTGGCGCAGATTGCCATCGCCAAAACCGAGCCCGGTGACGAAAACAACCAGGACATCTCGGCGCTGGTCGGTAAAGTCGATATCCGTAAACTGGAACACTACGCGCAGAATGACCCGGATGCCTACGGCTACTCCGGCGCTCTGTGCCGCGCCAACCAGGGGCTGATGGAGTTCGTCGAGATGTTTAAAGCGCCTATCAAGGTGCTGCATCCGCTGCTGACCGCGACGCAGGAAGGCAACTATAACGGTACCGAAGGGATCTCCGCCCTGCCGTTCAACGGGATTATCCTCGCCCACTCCAACGAATCGGAATGGGTGACCTTCCGTAATAACAAAAACAATGAGGCCTTCCTCGACCGCGTGTATATCGTCAAGGTGCCTTATTGCCTGCGTATCTCGGAAGAGATCCGTATCTATGAAAAACTGCTTAACAACAGCGAGCTGACCCATGCGCCGTGCGCGCCGGGCACGCTGGAAACGCTGTCGCGCTTCTCCATTCTGTCGCGCCTGAAAGAGCCTGAAAACTCAAGCATTTATTCAAAAATGCGCGTCTATGACGGCGAAAGCCTGAAAGACACCGACCCGAAAGCGAAATCCTATCAGGAGTATCGCGATTATGCCGGCGTTGATGAAGGGATGAACGGCCTGTCTACCCGCTTCGCGTTCAAAATCCTGTCGCGGGTATTTAACTTTGACCATGCCGAGGTCGCCGCCAACCCGGTGCATCTGTTCTACGTCCTCGAGCAGCAGATCGAGCGCGAGCAGTTCCCGCAGGAGCAGTCAGAGCGTTACCTTGAGTTCCTCAAAGGCTATCTGATCCCGAAATACGCCGAGTTTATCGGGAAAGAGATCCAGACCGCCTACCTTGAATCCTACTCGGAGTACGGGCAGAACATTTTTGACCGTTATGTCACCTACGCTGACTTCTGGATTCAGGATCAGGAGTATCGCGACCCGGATACCGGCCAGCTGTTTGACCGCGAGTCGCTGAATGCGGAACTGGAGAAAATCGAGAAGCCCGCCGGGATCAGCAACCCGAAAGACTTCCGTAATGAAATAGTCAACTTCGTGCTGCGCGCCAGAGCGCACAACAGCGGGCGTAATCCAAACTGGACCAGCTACGAGAAACTGCGCACGGTTATCGAGAAGAAAATGTTCTCCAATACCGAAGAGCTGTTGCCGGTGATTTCCTTCAACACCAAAACGTCAACCGATGAGCAGAAAAAACACGATGACTTTGTCGACCGCATGATGGAGAAAGGCTATACCCGCAAGCAGGTTCGCCTGCTGTGCGAATGGTATCTGCGGGTACGTAAATCATCCTGATAGACCAGCCCGGCAGGCAGCGGCTGCCGGGCTAATAATAACTGCGAAGACCCAATGACATTCAGCGCCAGGCATATTTCTGCGCCTGAATGGCCGGGGCATAAGTTGGCAAATGCAGTACAGGAGGGCATATGACCTGGTTCATAGACCGACGCCTGAACGGGAAAAATAAAAGCGCCGTCAACCGGCAGCGCTTTCTGCGCCGCTATAAAGCGCAGATAAAACAGTCGATCTCCGAGGCCATAAACAAGCGCTCGGTGACCGATATTCAGAGCGGAGAGTCCGTCTCCATCCCAACGGACGATATTAACGAACCGATGTTTCATCAGGGGCGCGGCGGCCTGCGCAATCGCGTACACCCGGGTAACGATCACTTCGTACAGAATGACCGCATTGAGCGCCCTCAGGGCGGCGGAGGCGGTGGAGGCAGCGGTCAGGGCCAGGCCAGCGCCGACGGCGAAGGCCAGGATGAGTTTGTTTTTCAGATTTCGAAAGACGAATATCTCGATCTGCTCTTTGAAGATCTCGCCCTGCCGAACCTGAAGAAAAACCAGCAGCGTCAGCTGACGGAGTATAAAACCCATCGCGCGGGCTATACCGCTAACGGTGTGCCCGCTAACATCAGCGTCGTTCGCTCGCTGCAAAACTCGCTGGCGCGCCGCACGGCGATGACCGCCGGTAAACGCCGGGAACTGCACGCGCTGGAAGAAGACCTGGACACCATTAGCAAAAGCGAACCGGCGCAGCTGCTGGAAGAGGAGCGGCTGCGTAAAGAGATAGCCGAACTGCGGGCGAAAATTGACCGCGTGCCGTTCATTGACACTTTCGATCTGCGTTACAAGAACTACGAAAAACGGCCAGAACCGTCAAGTCAGGCGGTGATGTTCTGCCTGATGGACGTTTCCGGCTCCATGGACCAGGCGACAAAGGACATGGCAAAACGCTTTTACATCCTGCTGTATCTGTTCCTCAGCCGGACCTATAAAAACGTTGATGTGGTTTATATCCGCCACCATACGCAGGCGAAAGAGGTCGACGAACACGAATTCTTCTATTCGCAAGAAACCGGCGGCACCATTGTCTCCAGCGCCCTGAAGCTGATGGATGAAGTGGTCAAAGAGCGCTATGACCCGGCGCAGTGGAATATCTACGCCGCGCAGGCTTCGGATGGCGATAACTGGGCGGACGATTCACCGCTGTGTCACGAACTGCTGGCGAAGAAAATCCTGCCCGTGGTGCGCTACTATAGCTATATCGAGATAACCCGGCGCGCGCACCAGACGCTGTGGCGGGAATATGAACACCTGCAGTCAACCTTCGAAAACTTTGCTATGCAGCATATTCGCGACCCGGAAGATATTTATCCGGTGTTCCGTGAACTGTTTCATAAGCAAACCTCAAAAGCGGACGGTTAAGCCTTTCCGGACAGCCAGCACAGACGCTGGCTGTTTTTTTACCCCACCTTACCCGGCTCGCGCCTGTTGCAGGGTGACGGGATCAATCTCCGACATTATCAGGTCGGGCAAGCTCTCCAGCTGGTATACCTTGCCGCATTTAACGATAATCTGCCGCGCGTTGTCGTACCCCGGAGCCCAGAGTCGATTATTCATCCGCACATCTTTGTAGACCGCGATAAGCGGTTTTTTCCACGCCGCCGCCATATGGACCACCGAGGTATCCGGCGAGATAACTAAGTCGGCCTCGGCGATAAGCGCCATGCAGTGGTGCAGCGTTTTAAACGGATTCACGCAGACCTTCTCCGGCAGGGGGATCCGGATTTCATTGCGATGATCGAGCAATATGATATTGACGTCCGGATAATCCTCACACAGTCTGACCAGAAGCGTTGCCAGCTGCGCCTGCGACATGCTGCGGTCCTGATGCCCGGCAAAAATATTAATCACCACGTTACGCCCGTTGAGCGCCGCCAGATAATCACGAACCTGCTGGCAGATATCCTGTGGTATATGCAGATCATAAGATTGCAGAGATTTTTTATCCAGCTGCAGATAATCAGCGATAAAAGAAAATGTCTTACTGACGTGCCAGTTTTCACAGTCAAAATCAAAAGACTTGCTGTAGTGTTTAATAGAAGGCCACTTATTGAAACCCAGTACCGCTCTGGGCTTTATCTGTCGTAACAGCAGCATCCTGTGTACCGGAATATCAAACAACGACGGGTCGATTACAATATCGTACTTATTATTCGCAAGCTCAGTAATAACTGACTGAGGAACGTTATGGGTAAATTTGTGCAAATAATCCGCCGAGTCGACATTCTCGGCCTCATAGATATGGCGAATACGAGGATTATAGCGCATGACCTGACTATTGGATTTGGTCAACAGAAAGTCAACGGTCATTCCCGCCTCGTGAAGACATTTAACCAGCGCTGAATCAACAACTACATCGCCGATCGCACCTTCATTACGCATTAACAGCACCGTTTTCGCGGAGGTTAAATCAGCTTCGTGGCGCGCGCGACTATCCCAGAACGCTTTAGCGATATAGACTCGCAGATCATTGCGTATTTTCTTAAAAAAATAATTTCGACGCCTGTTTAGCGCCCTTATTTTTTTAAACTTTCGAGGGGTTCCCTGCACCGCTGCGTTTTCCATCATCATAACCTCATTGCCGCTTTCAATAGTACTGCCTGTAACCCTGCTAAGGACTGGTAAAAATAAGAAAAGTTCGCTTGATAATTAACATTATTTCATTTTTAGCTGCACCAGGATAGCCATAGCAGCGTCATTGCAGCATATTTCATTGAGGATAAAATGAGTGAAAAATGGATTTTGCAGGATATTTACGACAGCAATATTCATTAGCGCCCTCATATTTAATAAACTATTTATTTTCATTGCCGCGCGGTGGTGCCCGATTCCGGCACTGGATAGATAAACAGTCTGCCTGCCACCGAACGTGGCGTCCCTGCGCCGCACATGGTAGAATTGTCTTAATTGTGCTGGCGAAATTATCATCATGAAATTACAGAATAAATTACTCCGTCATTTCATTTCTGCGGGGGTGGTTGTCCTGACATCTTCATTTCTGGTGTATGAATTAGTCGCCAGCCATCGGGATATGTCGGAATACATGCGCTACATCGTCGAGAAGGGCGAATCCGCCTTTCTGTACGATAAATATCAAAATCAGCTGGTTATCTCCCAGGTCTCGCGAAAGCTGGATACGCATCCCACTGCCGAAAAGGCCCAACAGGCCTGCGCTGGCGTGCAGACCAATGGCAACGTATACGGGCTCAATATCGCCGGGCATACCTTCCCCGGGCTTCACGGTACGCTCAGCACCACCCAGCCTTCGTGCGAGCCGTGGATTAACGATCTCCCGGCGCTGCAGGCTTTTGATGCCGCTATCGCCCAAAGCGATATTATCGCCGCGCTGAATTCGGCAACCTTCAAATCCGATAAACGCTTCCGCTATTACCTCGATTTAGACAATAAATACGCGTATTTCTATTCGCCGATTGAGATAGATAGCAGCCCCGTTGATAACTGGAACTTTCTTCACGACAGTAAACTGGGCATCACTCAGTTCAGTCTTAACGGTTTACTTCGCGGGCGTACGCTAATTTCCAGCATCTATGCTGACGCATTAACCGGACAGAATATTTTGTCGTTCTTAACCCCGGTCTATCATCGGGATCGGCTGAAGGGCATTGTGATGGTGGACGTCACTCGTCACGATATTGAGAAGCTGCTCTATACCACCGACCGCCCCCTGGTCTGGCGCTATCTCGACATCACCTTAACGGACTCGGACTCAACGTCTGAAATCCGCGTTCACCGCAGCAACACGCATTTTTTCAGCTACGCCCACCATAGCCAGCAGGTGGCGGAAAACCTGCACATTTCGCTGTCGCTGGATATGTCCTATTTTCTGCTTAGCTCCTGGAAGCTATTTTTGTTTTACCTGATATCTACCGGCGTTCTGCTGCACCTGGTACGCATGCACTTTCGCCTGTATACCGACGTTTTTAAAGAAAACATTAGTGATTCTTTAACCGGTCTGTACAACCGAAAAATTCTCTCCTCGCTGCTGGAATCGCGTATGCAAAAGCTCACCGAGCAAGGCGTGAATATCGTGTTTATGGCGCTGGACTGCGACCGGCTAAAATACCTTAATGACACCTGGGGACACGATGAAGGCGACCGCGCCATCGTGCTGCTCGCCCAGTCCATTTCCGCCGCCATACGTAAAAGCGATTACGGCATCCGGCTGGGCGGCGATGAGTTCTTCCTGATACTGATCGATTATGAGGAACAGGAGGCGAAAAATATACCCGAGCGTATTCGCCAGCACCTGAAGGAAATTGACATTAACCAGCGCGTTAATTTCTCATGGGGGGCCTGCAGCATGGCGCCGGGGGATAGCCTGGCCGACGTCATGAAAATCGCGGATGCCCGGCTGTACGAAAATAAAAAGCAAAAAAAACACGCTTACCCGGGGCGAGAGGATTAATCTTGAGGTTTTATTTTTAAGGAAAAAAACGACATGAACGCGCCGGTAAAAGTGAGTATTCATCAGCAGCTGTTGGCGCTGCTTAACCGCGACCACGCCCGTTACCGGGTCGTGGAACATGAAGCCGTCGGAAAGTGTGAAGCCGTGTCGAAGATCCGCGGCACCGCGCTGGGTCAGGGAGCAAAAGCGCTGGTATGTAAAATTAAAGGACATGGGGTTAATCAGCACGTTCTGGCTATCCTTGCCGCCGATCTGCAGGCGGATTTAGCCCGGCTGGCCGAATACGTCGGCGGCAGCAAAGCCTCTCTGGCCAGTCCGGCGGAAGTTGACGCCCTGACCGCCTGCGTCTTTGGCGCCATTCCCCCTTTCAGCTTCCACCCCTCTTTACGCCTGGTCGCCGACCCGCTGCTGTTTGAGCGCTTCCCGGAAATCGCCTTCAACGCCGGGCAGCTTGATAAGTCCATCATCCTTGATACCGCCGACTATCTGCGTATTGCCCGTCCGGAACTGATCGCGTTTCATCGCGAAGCCTGATTGTTCCCTCTCCTGCGCCAGGGCGCGCATTGTGCCGCGGGGGAAAATCGATCGTGCAGATGCCTCAAATCGCGAGTCTGCGATAAAAAACCTGTTTACTTACGCGATTATGCGTAGAGTAAACGGGCTGTTCTTTTTTATATTCTGGCAAGGACCTCTGCACATGCTCGACACCACCCTGTTAATACTGCTGGGCCTGGCGGCGCTCGGCTTTATTAGCCATAACACCACCGTAGCTATTTCAATCCTGGTATTAATTATCGTCCGCGTCACCCCGCTCAACGCCTTCTTTCCGTGGATTGAAAAGCAAGGGCTGACCATCGGTATTATTATTCTCACCATCGGCGTGATGGCGCCCATTGCCAGCGGCACGCTACCGCCCTCTACGCTGCTGCACTCCTTCGTGAACTGGAAATCGTTGCTGGCGATTGCCGTGGGGGTTTTTGTTTCCTGGCTCGGCGGGCGCGGCGTGGCGCTGATGGGCTCGCAGCCGCAGCTGGTAGCCGGACTGCTAGTCGGCACCGTGCTCGGCGTCGCCCTCTTCCGCGGCGTCCCGGTCGGCCCGCTGATCGCCGCCGGGATCATTTCGCTGTTTATTGGGAAGTCGTAGCCAGGCTGGCAAGATAGCGCCCCGGGGTTTGCCCGAGGCCCTTTTTAAACATAGTAATAAAGGCGGTGGTCGAGTCATAGCCCAGGCTCTGCGCCGTCTGCTGTACCGTCTGCCCGCGGATCAGCATCTGCAGGGAGAGGATCAGCTGCAGCTGATGTCGCCAGCGGCGAAAGCTTAAGCCCGTCTCACGCACCACCAGCCGCGCCAGATTGCGTTCGCTCATGGCAAACTCCGCCGCCCACTGCGCCAGCGTTTGCCAGCGGGCCGGGTCGACGGCCATCATGTCCACCATCTGACGAATTTTTGGATGCCCGGAGACCGGGAGCTGCAGGTGCTCCTGCGGCTGCTGCGGGAGTTCATCGAACAGCACCTGCACCAGGCGGTTCATTGCCGGTTTAGCGAGTTCGGCCCTGCCGCGCTCGGCCATAACGAGGATAAGCTCGCGCACCAGCGGCGAAATCTTTAGCGTGCAGCAGAAATCCGGCATCGGCGCCGCGTGGGGTTCAATAAATAAAAAGCAGACCTGCGCCTCCGGCGTCGCGCGATTGCTGTGCGGCACCTGTCCCGGTACCCACACCGCGTACTGCGGGGGCACCATCCACATCGCGTTCTCCACTTCGCAGGTCAGCGCCCCGTGCAGCGCGAGGATGAGCTGACCTTTACGGTGATGATGGCGCGGAATGTACTGCTCGTCCGCGACCACCTGAATACGAAAAGCCGCCGCCGCTTCGTGGCCGCTGTCCGGGTCGTAGCCGTCCAGGCCGAGTCCGATCATGATATTGTCCGATTTTAGCGATAATCTGTCATTTTAGCTTGATTTAAACAGGCGGCAAACAGGCTATGGTAAGCGCCACGTATTCTTGTTTGAGATAGCCATGAATTCTGTTTCACCTTCTGCCGGCCGCCGTAATCTGCTATTGATTACCGGTATTCTGCTTATCGCCACCACCTTGCGGGTCACCTTTACCGGCGCCGCGCCGCTGCTTGATGCCATTCGCAGCGAATATGGCCTCACCACCGCGCAAACCGGTCTGTTAACCACCCTGCCGCTGCTGGCCTTTGGCCTGGTCTCGCCGCTGGCGGCGGGTGTCGCCCGCCGATTCGGCATTGAACGTAGCCTGCTGCTGGCGATGATCCTGATTTGCCTCGGCGTGGGTCTGCGCTCCCTGCCCTTCGTCTCGCTGCTGTTTATCGGAACCGCGATTATCGGCTGCGGCATCGCCCTGGGAAACGTTCTGCTGCCCGGACTGATCAAACGTGACTTCTCGCAGCACGTCGCCAAAATGACCGGCGCTTACTCTCTCACCATGGGGGGCGCGGCGGCGCTGGGTTCGGCAATGGTCGTTCCGCTGGCGCTCGCCGGACTGGGCTGGCGCGGCGCGCTGTTGATGCTGATGGCATTTCCGCTGCTGGCGCTGTTTATCTGGCTACCGCAGACGCGCAGGCAAGTCACCGCGCCGCTGACGGGGTCGGGCGCCATCCACAACCGCGGGATCTGGCGCTCGGCGCTGGCCTGGCAGGTGACGCTGTTTCTCGGGATTAACTCGCTGGTCTACTACGTCATCATCGGCTGGCTGCCCGCCATTTTGCAAAGCATAGGCTACAGCGAAGCGCAGGCGGGCTCCCTGCACGGGCTGCTCCAGTTGGCCACCGCGGCGCCGGGGCTGGCGATCCCGTTAATACTGCATCGGCTGAAAGATCAGCGCGGCATTGCGGTGCTGGTCGCCCTGATGTGTGCAGTCAGCGCGCTCGGTTTATGGTTTTTACCCGCTCAGGCGGTGCTGTGGACGCTTATCTTTGGCTTCGGTTCCGGCGCGACCATGATTCTGGGATTGACCTTTATCGGGCTGCGCGCCAGCTCGGCGCACCAGGCCGCCGCGCTGTCGGGAATGGCGCAGGCGGTGGGCTATCTGCTGGCCGCCTGCGGGCCGCCGGTGATGGGAAAAATTCATGATGCCAACGGCGACTGGCATATCCCGCTGATCGCCGTGGCGCTGATTTCCGTTGCGATGGCGGTATTTGGCGCGCTGGCCGGTCGCGATCGGGAGATCAACGGCTAGCGATATCGACGCCCGGCAACCGCCGCCGGGCGTTCGCTCACTGACTTGCCGCGCGTAAAAACGCGTGAACCAGCGGCGCAGGTCTGCCTTCCAGCGCATTGCGCTCGTGCTGAAATAGCGTGGCGACAAAGAACGGATGCGTCACCAGTTCTACCGCCCGAATCTCACCGTCATCATCCCAGCCCGTAACCCGCAGGTCGCCCTGCTCCAGCTCGCGGGCAAAATCGGCGGCAATCCCGTAGCTGCAGTGGTAACCCTCTTCAATACTGTCGCGGCCATAGGCGCGAGAGATCAGCGTATTGGCCCGCAGTTCAATGTTGTCCGACTTTTCTACCAGCGAGCAGCTAAGCGGCGCGATAACCATCCGGCCTTCGGTATCGGTTTCCGCATGTGCGGCATCCCGCCAGCCCATAACGTTGCGCGCGTATTCGATAATCGCGTGCTGGAATCCTCCGCAGGTGCCAAGGAACGGAATGCTGTTTTCCCGCGCGTGGCGTATAGCGATAAACGCGCCTTCGGCGTTTTTATAGGGGCTGGCGGGAACCACCCAGATAGCATCGTAATCAGCGAGATCGTCAGCGGACTTTATTTCGCTGGTGGCCAGCCAGTCATAACGCAGCGGCAGCTCCAGTACGGCGGCGGCATCATCAATTGCCAGGGGAATCGCTTTATGGGCAACTACATCAGGGTTGTAATCACCAACCAGGGCAATACGCAGGGGGGAGTTCATAGCAGGATCCTTATGTCAGAGCGAATATCAGGCAACACAAGGAGCCTCAGGTTAGCGATCTCAACGGCAGAACACAATCCTTATTTTGTCTGCTTCTGAACGCGGGTAATTTAGCCTGACTGGCGCTATGGTATAGGGCAGACAAATCGCTATGGATGCATGATGAAGGACAAAATTTTGGTTAGCGCCTGCCTGATGGGCTTTCAGGTTCGCTATAACGGTAGTCACAAAGCCCGGCTGGCTAACGCGCTGTCTCGCTGGCAGAGCGAGGGGCGGCTGGTCACCCACTGCCCGGAGCTGGCTGCCGGATTGCCCATCCCCAGGCTACCGGCGGAAATCCTTGGCGCGCAGGGAGGGGATGTCATGCAAAACCGTGCGAAAATTGTTGAAAGTGACGGCCAGGACGTCACTGCGCGCTATCAGCTGGCCGCCTGGCTGGCGCTAAAAGCAGCGCAGGAGGAAGGCTGTACCGCAGCATTGCTCACCGACGGCAGCCCAACCTGCGGCAGTCAGTTTATCTATGATGGTACCTTTAACGGACAGCGCAAGCCCGGTGCCGGCGTTGCCGCCGCCCTGCTTCGCGAATACGGGATAACGGTATTTTCCGAGCAGCAGTTGCCGCAGCTGCTTGCCTGGATGGAACAGAGGGAGAGTGACGATGATTCAATGTAAACGGGTTTATGACCCGCAGGAAGCGAGCGACGGCTACCGGATACTGGTAGACCGCCTGTGGCCGCGCGGAATAAAAAAAGAGGCGCTGAATTACGATGAGTGGTGCAAAATCCTGGCGCCATCGACTGATTTGCGTAAGGCTTTTCACGGCGAGACGCTTGATTTTGCCCACTTTAGCCAGCGCTATCGCCAGGAGCTGGAAGCCCACCGCGATGAAGGCGAGCGCCTGGCCGCGCTTGCCAGGCAGCAGCCGCTGACGCTGCTCTACGCGGCGAAAAATACCCGGCAAAACCATGCCCAGGTGCTGGCTGACTGGCTGAAAGCGCTATGACTTAGCCGGATGATCGCGCCGCCAGAGCGCCCATTCATCTAACGTTTCACCACTGGGTAGCTTGCACTCGGTGCGCACGCCCTGCGGGCTTTGGACAGGAACCTGTTTCCCTCCCAGCTGCTGGCAGTATACCGAAGCCGGGTTAGCCATCCCTATCGGGTGTGCTTGCTGCGCTGGCTGACTCTGCGCGCATCCGGCAAGCGCCAGAGGTAGCATGACTATCATCCCCTTCATTTCCCCTCCTTAATCGATTAAAACGGTCTTTCACCCTGAATCTCCACGGTTTCTCCATTTTAGCTGCACTTTTGCATCGTAGAGTAGCCCTGTTCTCGAATTGACCAGAGAACAGATCATTCCATAATCAATGAGTTTTCCCCGTCGCCCCCGACGGGGCTTTTTTTTGGGATTTAATAAATTGAAATAAAAGGATTTATTTCAAAAATGTCCACATATCGACCACATTGACAAGAATAGCCCCCTTTCTAGGGGGCTATTTTTATACTGCAAGACTGAGTTGACTGTTCCCGTAATGAGAAGCCGGGAAAGCGTCGCCGGGGATAAATCCTGGCGGCAAAGGATCTGCGCTGGTTGAGCGCTTCGTCACTCTGCGCTCTACGGTGTTCAGCGTTGTGAATGACTCGCTGCATTCAAGATTCTGGCATTGATGATATTGCCGGATGGTGAACTCGCTTAACCGGCGGCTGGTGCGGGTACGGGCGTTTGCGCCGCAGTAGGGACAAACAAACATGATGATCTCCCATAGGGAGTTGAACTCACACCTATTATGGCCGCTACCGTTCAGTTTCTGCAATCCAGTCGCTTATTTTCGCCTCAAGCTCCATTTTCGTGGTAAATCCATTATCACCGATCACATGTTCCGCTCTGGCTATGATCCAATCCTGATTATCGATTTCAGGCTTAAAGCCCGACACGTTCAGATGCATACCAGGATATAAATCGGCGCGGCCGCGCGCCAGGGTTATCGAAAACTGTGCCGCGCCTTTCTGGAGCTGTATCCATTTTGCCGCAGCTGCGCGCCTGGCCGCCGTTTCGTTCTGATAGGTTTTACGCAAAACATACACGTTACCTTCAGCGCCCTCCATGTAATCCCCTTCCGGGCGGCTGCTTTTCTCCTCAGCCTTTTTTCTGGCAGTATTTGTTTTTCGCTTAGTGACCTTGACCGGTTTTTTCTTACCGAAATTAAGATCCAGCCAGTACGCCCGCACACCAGTGTAAGCATCACGATCGGCAATGCGGAACCTGTGACGATCTCCGCTGGCACGGGTGATCTCAGCCGATGGCAGCGCCCTACCGGATGCACTGAGGCCGCCCCCAGGCAGGATAAACAGCAGACAGCCATTTTTCACGGTGGCAATAGCCCCCAACATCTCCGCCATGCGCGTTAAAAACGACATGTCGCTCTCTTCGGTCTGATCCGCATGGTCGATCTCAATGTCGATCAGGGCCTCGCTAATCATCGGCATCAGGTCATAACGCCGGGCTATGGCCGATACCACCCGCTCTACCGTCACATCATGCCAGGACACCTCCCGCCTGACGTTCATCTCTTCGCGAAAATCAGCGCTGTGTGCGGTGATGTCAATAACATCCGGCGGCCCGCTATGCCCCACCTCGTCAACGGTGTAGAGGCCTTTGTAGATCAACGCCTCACCCAGCCAGCCGATGGACACCGCCAGCTCCGCACCGCGTGGGGGTAAATCCGTTACTCCGTCAGAGTCATCTACTGACAGAGTTAGCTGGTCAGCATCAAAACCGTTGTTATCTGTAACAGATAGCGAGGTGATTCGGTCGGCCAGTTCAGTCAGGACGACCCCACCCAACGTGATACTAAAATCCGGTGTCTTTACGACCTCACTTAATTTTTCTACATACGCTTCGGCTGCTGTTGTCAGCGTGTCTGCTATCGACATAACTCCCCCGTTTTTTGCTGATGATTCCATGCCCGCGCGCGGGGCTGAATCCCTTTTTGTTGTCAGCGAACGGGCAGACCGGCAACCAGGCGACGCCAGCAGACTTAACGTTGAATATTGCCCTGAACTCAAAGAGAAACATGATGGTGAACTTATGTCTGAAACTCGTTTTCACGGCGTCCGCTCTCGCGAAAATACCGACCTACAGCAGGCAATCAATGACATTGATTCCAGCGTGATCGGTATTGTTGCAGTTGCTGATGACGCCGATCCGGAAACTTTCCCGCTAAATACGCCGGTTCTGCTGACACGGGTGCGTAACGTCCTCGGCAAGGCAGGTAAAACCGGGTCACTTTACAAAACCCTCAAAGCCATTTCCGATCAGTGCAGCCCGCACGTTGTGATTGTCCGGGTTAAAGAGGCTTCCGGTAACGGCGCCAGCCAGTCCCAGGCCGTTATTGGCGGAACAGATGGCGACAGCTATACGGGAATGTATGCCCTGCTGACAGCGGAAGCCAAAACCGGCTATCGTCCGCGCATCCTGGCGGTACCGGACTACGACACCGAGGAGGTAACGTCACAGCTTTGCGTGATTGCCCAGAATCTTCGGGCTTTTGTTTATGCCGGTTGTAACGGCTGCACGACCATGGCGGAGGCTATTGCTTATCGCAAAACCTTCGCTTACCGCGAGCTGATGCTGATCTGGCCTGACTTTATCGCTTACAACCCCCTGACGGATGTTAACGAAACGTTTCCCGCCCCGGCTTACGCCTGCGGCCTGCGCGCCGCTATCGATAACAGCCAAGGCTGGCACAAATCGCTGTCGAATGTTGTGGTGAATAACGTTCTCGGTATTTCGAAGGATGTTTTCTGGGCATTACAGGCAGAAGACAGCGACGCGAACGAGCTTAACAACAACGAAATCACGACGCTTATCAAGCGTGACGGTTTCCACTTCTGGGGCAACCGCACCACGGATACCGAAACCTACACTTTCGAGGTGTTCACCCGTACCGCGCAGATCCTGGCGGACAGTATCGCGGAGGCGCAATTTGCCTCTGTTGACAGCCCGCTCACTCCGGCCAACGTGAAAGATGTGGTAAGCGGCATCCGCTCTGCGCTCAGCAAAAAAGTCACTGCCGGCCAGCTTATCGGCGCTGACTGCTGGTATGACACGCTGGACAACGGCACCACGGATTTGCGCCAGGGAAAACTGATTGTGCGCTATAGCTACAGCCCGGTCCCGCCGCTTGAAGATCTGACGCTATACCAGACCTTTACTGATGATTTTTACGAACCGGCGTTCGCGTCGCTCGGGGGTGAATAATGGCTGTTCCTCACAAACTGCGGCTTTTTAGCTGCTTTGTTAACGGCGACAACTATCTGGGAAAAGTGACCTCATTCACTCGCCCCAAACTGTCACGAAAGATAGAGGACTATCAGGGCGGTGGCATGCTGGGTGCGGTCGGTGTTGATCTCGGCCTTGAGGCTGGCGCGCTGGATTCCACCATTGTATTTGGTGGTGTCATCAAAGCACTGTTTCTCGAATACGGAGCAGAAATTGACGGCACGCGGCTGCGCTTTGCGGGTGAATATTTCACTGATGGCGAAAGCCAGCTTGTCGAGGTAGAGCTGCGCGGGCGATTTACTGAACTCGACGGTGGAGACTCAAAACAGGGAGAAGACACGGAGGAAAGCTACACCTTTAAATCCACCTACTACAAATTCTCCATTGATGATCAGCCCATTATCGAAATCGATCTGCTGAATTTCATCTACAAAAAGAACGGTCAGAACATGTTCCCGGACCGCATCACCTCCGCCCTTGGCATGGGCAATTAATAACCTTTCAGAGGGTGGCAAAGATGCCACCCGGAGATTTTTAACATGGCTAAAAAAACTAAAAACCTGTTCACGCTGATGCAGCCGGTAGTTCGTAAAGACAGTGAGATCGGTCAGGTGGAAATCACCGGCGCCATCAGTCAGGCCGGATCGTTGCGCGGCCTGAATCTTATCCGCGTTGCCAATATGGATGCAGACTCAATTGCCACGCTGTTGACGCGGGTGACCGCGCCTGCGCTGACGCAAAAAGAAATCAACGAAATGCACACTCTGGACTTTATCGGGCTGGCAGAGCTTCTGGTCCCTTTCTTGAATCCGCCGGAGCCTGGAGCGTCGAACGTGGCGGAGACGGAGAGCGAGTAATCACCGTTGCGTTTGACCAGATCGATGATCTGGTTGCTGATATTGCCGTTATTTTTAACTGGCCGCCCTCTGAAGTTTTCGGCATGGCTCTTGGCGAGGTGATAGCCTGGCGCAAGCGGGCGGCGCTTCGAAGTGGTGCCAGTGATGAAGAGTCTTGATATACGCGTTGCTTTCAGCGCTATCGACAGATTTACCCGCCCCGTTAATGCTGCCCGCCAGAGTGCGGGCGGCCTTTCCGACTCCCTCGGAAAAACACAATCCACCCTGAAAGGGCTCGATAAGAGCAGTGCCACTTTTCAGCGAATGACCGCGGCCGTCGGCAAAACCGATCGTTCCATCTCACGTGCCCGCGCCCGCTTTGATGGCTTGTCAGAAGCGCAACGTAAAAACGGGACGCTGACAGAAAAACAGCAAATACTGATGTCCCGATTGGGTGAGCGGCTTGATCGGTTGACCGCAAAACGTGTGACGGAAGTGGCCCGCCTTCGTGAGAGTGCATCAGCCCTGCGTCAGCATGGCGTCATGCTTTCCGGTAGTAGTGCCACCATCGGTAACGCGATACGCCGCACAGAACAATACAACCAATCCCTTGAACGGGAAAAACGGCAACTTGCTGCGGTCACTCAAGCTCGTAAACGTTACGAGGGTGCGCAGCAGATGGCCGGGAAGTTGCGCTCTGGCGGTGCCATAGCATTAGGTACAGCAACCGCTGCCGGGTATGGCGCCGGACGCTTCATGTCGCCTGCGGTTGGTTTTGATGAGGAAATGTCAAACGTCCAGGCGCTGACGCGGCTCGATAAAAGCGATTCGCAGCTGGCCGCCTTGCGCACTCAGGCAAAAAAACTCGGTGCTGAAACCGCCTTCACCACACGTGACGCCGCCAGCGGCCAGGCCTTTCTGGCAATGGCGGGCTTCACGCCAGATGCTATCCGTGCCGCACTGCCCGGCGTGCTCAATATGGCACTAGCGGGCAGTATGGAATTGGGTGAAACGGCAGACATCGGCTCAAATATTCTTTCACAGTTCGCCCTCGACGCCGGAGAAATGGACCGCGTCAGCGATGTGCTGACAGGTACATTTACCCGTACCAACACCACGCTTAGCAGCCTCGGCGAGACAATGAAAGTTGTCGGGCCGGTAGCGGCGGGACTTGGGATTAGCCTGGAAGAAGCCGCAGCCATGACTGGCACGCTGGCGCGCGTGGGTATTCGCGGTAGCGAGGCCGGTACGGCAATGCGTCGCTCCCTCTCCCGCCTGGCCTCCCCCACTACGGCAGCCAAAAAGGCGCTCAAAGAGCTGGGAGTGGAAACTGCCGACGCGAGCGGAAAGATGAGACGTCCGTTCGATATTCTTCTCGATCTACAAAAACGCGTTTCCCGCTTTGGCGAGGTGGATCAGGTTTCATTTTTCAAAGATATCGCCGGAGAAGAGGGTTTTACGAGCCTCCAGTCTTTGGTCAACGGCGCAGGTGATGGCTACCTCCAGTCACTCTATGAACAAATTGCAGAAGCACATAAAAATCAGGAGGCCTTCGCCGTCGCTAACAAGAAGAAAGACAACCTGGGCGGCGATTTGAAGGAGCTGGACAGCGCGTGGGAGGCGTTCCGCATTTCTGTGGCTGAGACAGTAGACGGCCCATTACGCAGGCTGACACAGGGGCTTAGCCGGGTTATTGGCACTATTCAAAGCTGGATAGAAGAAAACCCCAGACTTTCACGAACGTTGTTACTCGCCGGTGGTACTGCACTGGCATTAACCGCAGTAATTGGCGGTATGTCATTAGCTGCTGGTCTACTTTTAGGGCCGCTTGCAAAGCTCAGGCTGGGGTTTGCACTGCTGTCCGGCGGGAGCGGCATCGGAGGTACGGTATCAGCGTTCCGCATATTGAGTGCTGTGGGCGGCAGTTCACTGGCAAAAATCAGCGGATGGCGTGCCTTACTCGGCGGTCTGGCTGGACGCGCCAGCGTATTAACCAGGTTGATGGTAACCCTGCGCGGCGCGTTACTTGGCGCCTTTTCCTCTCCGGGGACGGCGATAAGCGCCCTGTCAAAAGGCGTTGGCGGGCTGGCGCTGCGGCTAACCGGGATCCCTGCTCTGCTCGGTATTGTGAAAGGTGGAATTACGACACTGGGCGGCGGATTATCATTGCTCTTGAGCCCAATCGGTTTAGTGGGTGCTGCGTTTGTAGCTGCTGGGGTACTGTTCTGGAAATACTGGGGACCAATTAAGGCCTTCTTTAGCGGTTTTTTTACAGGCGTCATCCAGGGGTTAGCGCCTGTTTATAACGCATTTTCCCGGCTGGCGCCCGTTTTCGGTGCCATTGGGGATGGCGTTAAAAACGTCTGGAACTGGTTTAAAAAAGTATTAACCCCCGTCGAGGAGAGTCGCGAGGCGCTAAACAAATGCGCCAGCGCCGGGCAGACATTTGGAGAGGTCCTGGGGACTGCACTTAGCGTACTGCTTTGGCCGCTTCAGAAGTTAATGGAAGGTGTTGGCTGGTTACTGGAGAAGCTCGATCTCATCCCCGATGGCATTGAAAGAGCCAGGCTAGAAGCAGCCAGACTCAGGGCTATTCCGGTTATGTGGGAATGGGATGAAAAATCCGGACGCATGGTTAAAAGGGAGTGGCAATGGTCGTCTGAAAAGCCTGCAAGCAAAGGCAGCGCACCGCCGCCCAATGTGCTCGGGGGCAACTCTGGAACAGAGCGGCGGTTGGGCCAAATCGCGGATAACACCAAAGGCCTTTTAGATGAGGAAAAGCGCAAACGTATCGGGCCGGGTGACATTGTATTTAAAAACCTCCCTCCAGCCTTTGCAGTGCGTGGTGAATGGCAGGAGTCGAGGCTTGTCCGCCAGTCCGTCAGCGCTCGCCCGGTTATTGCCGCTGGCGAACCATTGATAAAACAGACGCAGGCATGGCAACCGGTACGCCGAAATCAAAACACCCACACGGCGGCTGCGGCTTCAGATAATAGCTTTTCCGGTGATATTCACATCCATCTGCATGGCATTCAGAGCAGCAATCCGCGCGAACTGGCGCGACTTGTTGGCGAGGCTGTCCGCGCGGAAATTGACAAACAGCAACGCGCTGCCCGGGGTTCGTTCCGGGATAACGATTAATTTGGAGTAATAACTATGATGATGGTATTCGGGCTCTTTGTATTTGAACTCAGGACACTGCCCTATCAGCAATTGCAGCTGTCCCGTAACTGGCGGCACGTTAAGAATGACCGTGTGGGCCGGAGCGCAAAATGGCAGTACGTCGGCGCAGGCGAGAACCAACTGACGCTAGGTGGATTGCTGTATCCTGAAATCACTGGCGGCAACCTGTCGCTGAGTGCTGTCTCGACAATGGCCTACACCGGGCTGGCCTGGCCGCTGATTGATGGCGTCGGCTCTATTTACGGGACGTATGTCATCACGGGTTTGCAGGAAACGCATCAGGAGTTTGATCGCTACGGTAAGGCGAAAAAAATTGAGTTCACGCTCTCGTTGCAGCGGGTTGATGAAGATATCCGGGAACGGCTGCAAAGCACCTCTGCCAGCGATCTGTTGGCAACACTAAAACAAGGTGCAGAGACTGCATTAAATACAGCTCAGGAGACACTCGGCGATATGACTTCCTGAGCTGCAACACAGTCATCAATGAAGATACTGCTATTAGCTTAGATTTGTCCTGACATATCTATCGCCCAGAGCCAAACCTAATTTGACAGGAAGCTCTGCACCTGAAGCTGCTATTACTGAGGCCTGCCTAATGTAAAAACTATTCACAAATTAATAGTTTTCCAATGAAAATTTTTCAAAACCATAATGGTCGAGAATATTGTTTAATAAATTTATGATTTCAACTCTAAATTCATTCATTTTTCTTTCAGTGACATTATCACTTATGATTAACCATTCATTCTGCTGCGTGATTTTTCCTGCACGTACCTCCTGTGTTGTGTAATCTCTTAAATATTGAATTTTCTTCTTCAATTCTTTATATTCAGGAGGTAAGCTTTTCCTTTCAGGGATGCGTACCTGCTTTTGTACATGCCCCTCTCTGTTTACAAGATTACCTGTAGTTAATGCTTGTTGAATAGCCTCAAGCGACTGCAAAAATTTGTCTATACTGTTTTCAAAACAGAATTTCGTATGAAAGGCCGGTCGATCAAAAGCAGAATAGAGCATATCGCAAAACAATTCTTCAACACTATATGCATCACGAAACTTAACAATATCGTAATAATAACTTGCTTCTATCTTTGGATTTTCACTTAACCATTCACAATATTCATCCCAGAACCAAATACTTACTTCAAAAGTATAAATGTTAGAGTCATTTATAGAGTCAATGTAATTCTGAAGCACCTTATCCCGCATTCCAGTAATTGCAATAATATAACGATCAACTTTTTTTCCTGAGTCAATGAACTCTCTTATTTCATCATCGATTTCTTGAATTGAAAGAGAACTAGCAGGTGTTTCCTTTGAAGCTGTAGTTTTCCACACTCTTTTTTTACACTGGACTACAACTCTTTGACCATTATAGGTATTATCACGGCCAGATATATCAATTCCTCCCTGAGCCTGCCCAGCTCTTCCATGCCGATGAGTGTTTGGATCTTTCCATAGCTCACGGCATAATTCGCATGTCAGTCTTTCAAAGTCCTGCCAGTAGGCGGGGATTGGATAATCCATCATTATATTTCTTGCCATTTTTATCTCCCAAACATTACATGAAAACTATTTGATTTTTGCTTTGTGACACTAACATATTTGTCTATACCCGTTTACAATTTTCTGAGTTAGTAAGGCAAAAGAACCTTCACTGATTAATGATGTCGTAAGGTCTGGTTCTCGCTCGTAGCAGACTATCAAATTTGATTGTGTACTGAAGGTGAAACTGTCAGGTCAAGTTTGAGCCAATACACTTACTCGATACCGGCAACCACTGTCATTCTTGACCGTGTCTTTTTATGCTATACGTTTCCACAGGCAGAGGGTGACATATTCGTTTGTCACATCGATCGCATCGTTTGCGGTTTCTCGTTCGCCCGCCGCGTCGCTATAGGTTCCTGCTGTCATATTGAGCGGCCCGCTCTTCTGGTTGTCCGTGCCATGTGTCGTGGTCGGATCCCAGGTCTCACCGGGTGATCTGTCACCCGATTTGTGCCAGTGTGGAGGGAGGTTGCTGGCTGCAATTTTTACCTTATTGCTGCCACCGGTCGCACCGTGCCCGGAACCAATGCGCACTACCCTGTCGGCAAAGGTATCGCTTAAACTCTCCCACGTCTGCCACGGGAAGCGCTCAGCCGGGCTTTTTTCACCAGGGATAATGATTCCAGGATAAAGAATGGCATCGACGATATCCTTAAACCCCTCACCGTCACAGTTCATCCCCAGATTCTCGCGCGCATTTTCAACGTCGGTTAAATCAGATAGGTTACTCTCTTTTTGCAGTGCGCCGGTAATGCGTGAGTCATCCCCCGCAGCTACCGTTCCCGCCTCGGTGCCCACGTCCCGCGTGGCTGAGTTACCCAGTTCAAGATTATCCCGGGCCTCTTCGGTATCGTTTAAATCAGAAAGATTTTGTGCTCGCCGCAGATAGCGTTTATCACCCGTTTCCTGCGTGAGTGTGGCAAGCGCCGGATCGATAATGAGCTGCACACTTGAGCTGTGCGTCAGTGTCAGCACCAGCGTCAAAATGATCTCTTTGATGATTGAATCCGATTGCGCCGGGAGGTATGTCGCCGGATAAGCGCCGTAAGCAATGAGCGTTCCCTTCGCACTGACCAGCCCCGCCTCTCTGAGCGTCTTACCCGGATAATCCCGGCAGTTGATAACAATCTGACCGCTGATAAACCCCTCATAGCTTGAATCAGAATCAAAGGTTTCACGGCCAAACTGACCAAAAAGCGCCGTCACCGCCGCCAGGTCGTCGGGATCGTTTGGTAAAGTCACGCCGCCACCATCACCGATCAGCACGGCGGTAATATCCACGACTTCTCCCGCCTGATATGCAGCTTCAATTTCGGCGGCGCCTGCCGTGGTTAGTGTCAGTCCTGTTGCCATAGTGTTTCCTCTGCTTCAATGCCATACACACTGGCAAGACGATCATAAAAATCTTCACTGACAGTTTTGCTGTCGGCATCAATATCGCTTTCACCGGGATGAATAACCCCCGCAGCTTGGAGCATTTGCAGGTATTCAAGGAAAAATTCATCGGTCTGGCAAAATCCGATCAGGCTTTTAATTTGATTGAATGTTTTCATAATTTATTCGTTATCCAGTTACCGGGTAAATCTGCGAAATCGTCCAGGCTTGTGCAGTTGTAGAACGCGTAATAATGCGCCGTGACGTTTGGCACCTTGCCCATAAATTCCAGGCCCTTACCCGTGATGGCAGAGCATCCCCTGAATGTGGCCGTCGTGGTGACAATCGTCGAATAACTGTCGAGATTGAATATCGTGCTGACGTTAGTTCTCAGTTGCACGCAGCCGTCAAACAGGTAGCCGATTGTCGTGGCCGGTAAGTTATTCAGCAGACCGGGCCCGACCTCTTCCAGTGCGACGCACTCGGCAAACACATTAGTGAATGTCGTGGCGTTGATACTGGCGACAAAAAGACCGGCAGGCACTGAGCGCAGGTTTTTACATCCCCTGAAGGTCTGGCCGTAGGCCGTCACCAGCGGGTTACCACTGAACAGATTTTCCGGTATTTCCACCACGCCGGTATTCTGGAACGTTGCGCCGAATGCGGTGATAAGCGGGCACGATGCAAACAACGACGGCGGAATGCTCACCAGCGCCGCGCAGCCGTAGAACGTAGAACCGGCACTGATCAGCAGGGTGTTATGTTTCAGTAAATCAGCAGGCAATACCGCCAGCGCAGTACAGCCGGAGAACGTCAGCGTCAGGGAAGTCAGGTTGACACAACCCGCAAACAGATCGGACGGCAGCGCGGCCAGCGCGGTGCAGTCCTGGAAGGTGCTCCCCATTGCCGTCAGAGCAGTCAGATCGCTGAACAGCTTTTCAGGTAGTACGGCAAGGCTGGAGCACTGGTTAAACAGGCCGGTGACATTCGTCACTTTGCTGCATCCTGCAAACATATCCCCGGCCAGCGATACCAGCGCCGTACAGCCCGTAAATGTATAGGTCAGGTTAGTCAGTGAACTACAGTCACGGAATGCCCCGGCCCCGATGCTTTTCAGGGATGTACATTGGGTGAATGCATAATAGAACGTCGTGACCAGTGATTTACCTGCAAAGGCCTCTGCTCTGACGGTCGTCAGGGAAGAGCAGGCATAAAAAGCCCGGTCAAAGCTCGTTACCTTGTTGCAGTCCACAAACGACGGTAGCGCTTTTAATGCTGTGCAACTATGGAAGACGCTGGCAAAGGTAGTTGCACTGACACACCCCTCAAAAATATCATCGCCCACTTCTTCCAGAACACGGCAATAGTAAAAAGCGGAGGAAAATGTCTGCGCAAGTGCACAGCCAGAAAACACGGCTTTTCCCGCTTTTACCAGTGAAGAGCAGCCGGAAAAAACCGTTCCAAAATAGTTAGCCAGAGGTAAATCCTTAAAGAACTCATCGGGCACAGAAAGCAGTTGTGTGCATCCACTGAATGCCCCGCCGAAATGCGTGGCTTTCAGGCAGTTGCGGAACAGGCGCGGCGGTAGCTGCGTCAGCGCCGTGCAGCTCCTGAAAATCGCCGTAAAGACGCCACCAGGCACATCGCTGAATAAATCTGGTGACAATGTTGTCAGCGCGCGGCATCCATCGAAGGTATAACCGAAGCCATTTCCACTGACACACCCGTCAAAAATGCCCGTCCCGGTATCGATAAGGGATATACATCCCGAAAACGCACTGGTGAAATTCGTCGCAGCAGCACAGCTCCGGAATGTGTTTTTGCCAGCACTCAGCAGCCGCGTGCAGTTCTCAAACACTGAGGTGAATAGCGTCACCTGAGATAATTCGCTGAACAGCCCATCAGGAACAGCAGCCAGTGCCGTGCAGCCATAAAAAGCCGACGAGAAATTTGTGGCACCAGTAATCCGCGCGAATAAACCCTCTGGCAGTTCAGTCAGCGACGAGCAGCCCCGGAAAACAGAGTTACAATTCTGAATATTCGGCAGATCGTCAAAAGCCCCGGAATGAACCTTGTAAAGACCGGTTGCACCGCTCGCGAAAGAAACAAGATTGTCCCTTTCTCCCGTCAGAAGAATGATTTCCTGCACAGGGTTCAACGTCACTGAAACGTTACCCGACGTGCGCTGGAAACTGGCGGTTTCTGTGTTCTTGACCGTTACTGTGTACTCTTCTCCCTCCACAACGTCACGCGTCGGAATAACCCAGCCGTATAAAGCACTGGCTGCATCAAAACGGTATTCCCGGCTGTCTGTTCCGTCGCCATAATCAATAGTGAAATCCTCATCCATGCGCACGTAGAACAACGGACGGCTTGCATTGTCGATGCGGGTGATGAACTTCATCACCGCGACCACTTTCACGTTGATCACCGCGCTGACGCCGTTAGTCGTCGTGACGGTGACCGAACAGGTGCCCCGCTTCACGCCCGTAACCAGAATAGCGCCGTTGACAATTCGGGCAGTCGCGATTGTTTTATCCGACGTGGTTACCGTAAAGGTTTTATCTTCCGCGTATTCAGGGAGGATGGTCACCGTGACCGTTTCCGCGTCACCAGGGGCCAGATTCAGCTCGTAGCGGGATAAAATCACCTGCAACGGGACAAAGCGCGGCGTGATTTTCTCCGTGGCGTACATGTAACCGGCCGCATATGAGGTTCCCTGAAGTCGGCCAAATACATGAACGGAAAACCAGCTGCGCAGGTTCCTGGCGCGCAGCACCGCCAGTTTCAGATCCTGCTGGTCGTATTCCGTCACCGGCAAATCGTTCTGATAAACGTTCAGGCGAAAGGTATACGGATCCCCTTTCGGGTTCTGATTGAACCATTCAACAATATCCGTCCCAAAAGGACTGTCTACCAGGGCATGACGGACGGCGGCGACCGTCCCGCGATGGCGGTGGATATAGTGGGCGCGCTTGATCGCATCGCGTTTCTTTTGTTCTGACCAGTTAATATTCCAGGTATCAACCTGGTATTCCCACGCCAGCCACGGCAGAAGCGCCAGCGGGCAGCTGTCAGGATCCTTCACCCAACGGATCAGATATACCGGCAACCTCTCCAGTGCGGCGGCGCTGGCCCTGTCGATGGCCCGCTCCACGGCGGTTGCGTTGGGTGGCAGAATGCTGGCGGGATAATTAGCGGTCATAGTCCATCACCACAAGATTGATTTTCACAGAGGTGCAATGAGGTGCTTCGCCCATCGTCGCAACGACGTCGGCGGCTGGTGAATGCAAATCGACGGTGACAACGCCGTCCTGATGCAAAGCCCCGTCTATGCCCGACCGTGCAGCGGTGGCGTTGATAAGATGCACTGAGGCGGTGTATTCGTTCAGTGCTGCGGTGGCTTTTTCCAGCACCGTGGCGGTGTCCACGCCGTAAGGGACGTAAATGTCAGCAACCACCTGATAATTCACTATCACAGCGGAACGGACGTAATCAGCCACATAATCCGTAATCGGGCGCACGTCTTCAGGGTTTACCGCCGCAAGGACTTTATCGAGCAGCGCCTGCGGGGCGGATCCATCCCCGGTGCGTGACAGCACGTAGAGGAAAACGCGGCCTTCCTGATTATGAGTTTCAGGACCATAGGCGCGCACGTCGAGCACATCCGCATCTGCGCCTCGCGCAAAATAGTGATAGGCATTACGGGCGCCCGCCGTGCTCAGGCGCGCCCATGAGAGCAGCGTGCGGGCGCGCAGCTCTTCGTCGCTTTCGTATACGGCGTCCGCCTCGTCGGTGGCTTCAGTAATCAGCAGACGTTCAGTGTCAAAATTACCCGAGACCTGATCGAGATCCGCCCCCAGGGCGCTGGAAAGCAGTACCGCGCGAACGGCTTCATTGATGCGTTGCAGCAGATGGATCTCGCGATAGGTGAAGGCCTGAGCCAGTGCCGCCATCGGTTCAGATTCCAGCAACAGCGCAGCAGACACAGAAGCCTGAAGTTCCGCAGGCATGGCCGCCACGATAAGCGCCCGGATATCAGCCAGCACCGTTTCAAAATCGGGCACCTCGACGATATCAGGCTGCGGGATCTGAGATAAATCGACGGACGTTTGCACACTAGCTCCTTAACCTGATGGTGTTGCTGGTTTCTGTCATGGTTTCCGTGATGGTCCCGCTCAGCTCGGCGGTCACTGCGCCTGTTTCTGAAAACACCACGTTGACGGTGGTCAGGCTGATCCGCGGCTCCCACTGCGCCAGCGCGATAGCGGCGGCGCCCATCAGCTGCATGCGGGTGACGGCGTTCTGCGGCGCATCGAGCAAATCAGGGATCGCGCTGCCAAACTCCCGGCGCATCACACGCGAGCCTGTTGGCGTGGTGAGGATTTTTGTCACGGACTGCCAGAGCTGATCGTGATCGGTCAGCGCGCCGGTGCCTTCCGGGTTCATCCCGGTGTAACTGGCTGTCATCGCGTGCCCTCCGTCCAGCTTCCGCCGGTCTGAACCCTGCCATGACCGTGGCTGTCAACCTGGACACCGTTGGACGTTAACGCACCGTTGCTGTGAGTTACATCACCGGCCATCGTGCCGCCGTGGGTCAGTTCGAAAGTGCGCGCTTTAAGTTTTTCTGTGCATACCACCTCGGGCGCGTCCAGCGTGACGCGGGTTTCTGCCTGGATATGCGCGGTTTTAATGCCGGTCACGGCCAGCGCTCCGGCATCGTCGGCTGCGTCGTAATGCAGGCGAGCGCCATCCGGTGCGGTGATGATGATTTCCAGCAGGCTGCTGCCCGTTGGCGGATTATCTGCGCTGTATGCAGAGCCAATCACAAACGCGTTTTCAGGGTTGCCGCCCGGGCAACCGATCCAGACCTGCTCCCCTATGGAGGGCGGCAGCCAGATGCTGAACGCCCCGGCGCGGGTGACATTCCAGCGGATCCAAGTGGTCAGCAGCCTGCCGGAGCGAACGCGCACCGCTTTCTTGTCAGCGCTGATTTGCTCCACCACACCCTGGCGCAGAATGTTTTCCAGCAGGCGCATCAGCTCGGCATTCATGACGCGCCGCCCAGACTGCTGATAGCGGCGTTTTCCGTAGCGATCAGGTCTGCCGGAGTCATGCCCAGCAGTTCGCGCACCGGGTACTGTGCGTAAGCGCCCGGACCAACTTCGTCTTTGAGGCCGTACTGGTGAATACGGGCAATGCGCGCAGCGATGCCGTCAAATCCAACAGTGACGCCGCCCGCGTCCGGTCTGACCTTCATAAAACGCAGGGTGCGCAGGCGGGTAAACATCGGCGCTTTTTTTGTCTCTGAATGCGTCGCTGATTGTGTTTTGATTTCCAGATAGCGCTCGATATCGGCCCGGTAGAAGGTACGTATATCACGGCGCTTCTCATCAAATCCCGTGATCGTCCGGCCATATTTACCGCGCCCGCCCCGCCAGTTTTTCAGCGCCCGCACCTCGTTATTCCAGAAGAACTTGATCCCCTGCTGGGTGCGGTAAACTTTACGACGGCGCACGGCATAGCCGCTACCGTCCGGGTTTTTCTGTGAGGCGATGCGGCGCTGCTGACTGCGGCGCACTGCCAGGCCAATTTTGCGCGCGGTACGGGTGCGCCCCGCCGGGCTGACGCCGTCGAGGATGTCCTGAAAGACTTGATCCAGCTCGCTGAACATGCGATCGCTCACGCTCCGGCCTCCTGAAGCATGCCTTCAAATACCAGCCCCCAGCCTGCGGCGTGGGGTGCCAGCACGCGCGGGCGCGGCTCCGGCAAATGCTCGGCATACGGCACCCCGTTTTCATCCAGCTGCACCAGTACCCGCTGACGCACCGGCAGCTCAAACATAAGATCGGCGGTGTCATCGCTGTTAATCAACGTGGTGAATTTAATCTGCTGGTTTTTATCCGGGTTCAGCAGCAGATCGGGCTGATTAAACCAGAGCCAGGCCATCAGCGGCAGCGTGAAGTCGTCAATGCTCCCGGCGTAGTTCATGACGAACAGCACCAGAGAATAGCGGTACATGAAAGACGGCGTTTCACCGGTCGTTTCAATGCCACCCTCTTCAACAAACACCGTCCAGGCTTCCGGGTTCGCCCGGCACCAGGTGTTTGCTTTCTCTATGGCGGCGCGGAGTGTGTTTATCTTCAGCATTTATGGCTCCTTTCGGGTGTTCTGGCGTAGACTGTCCCACTGGCGGATCGCCGCTTTGTCAGCATTGCAGGCATCAAGCGCATCCATCAGCCTGTCGCTGAATATCGCCACCGCGCCCCAGGTCACTGGCTTATCCAGCGCCGGGCGTGGCGTCTCTTCGAGCAGGCTCTCCGGGACGGGTTCACGGACCAGTTGAATGATCGGCGCGGGCGGTGTGTTTTTGCAGGCGGCGGCTGACAGCGTCAGGCACAGCAGTAACAGCGCACGTGTCACCATTGAACGCGGCCTGCATTGCTTCACGTCGACGCTCCCCTTCTGCATTACGCTGTTGCTCACGGACTTTCACCTCTGCCAGTAACTTATGGGTTTGTATGGCGGTCGCCTTCACTTCCTGGATAACCTGGTCGTAGCCGGTCGCCGTTTCGGTCAGCAGCTTGTTGCGGGTCCGGGCCTCGCTCAGTTGGTCGGTCTGCCACCAGACAGCAGCCAAAAGGACAAGCATCACAATCACGCTGCCCGCCCTCATGACGGCGTACTCAGGCCCAACAGGCACCAGGCTTTAAAATCGTTGCGCCGATTAACCAGTCCGGGGGAGCGCTTACCGCCCGCATTGACAAAATCAGTCAGCCTGTTGCACATCTGCGGCCATTGCCTGGCCTGAGCATGTTTCCAGATCGTGGTTCTCTGCTTGCGTCCGTTTTTATCGGTGAACCACATCAGCCCGGTGCAGCCCAGATTCAGGGCGGCATCCGTCATGGCCTCAAAGGTGAGCTGCGGCATGTCGGCGCCGTGGAAATTGTTATTGATGCAGTTTTCTGCCCGTTGCAGATCGTTGATCCAGCGCCGCGCTATTTCCTGGTTGCTGTATTCGCGGTTTTCCACGCCGCCCGTGGAACCGATACCAATGGTCAGAGCACCCGCCGTGCAGTAATAAGGCGTGTTGCGGCAGTCTTCCCAACCGGCAATTTTCTGCTGCCCTACTTTCGTCGTTCTGACGCTTCCGGGTGCCAGTGAAATGCCCAGGGCCACAATCACCGCAATCGAACATTTTTTGATGATGTTCTTCATGTCGAGTTATCCCCGTGCAGTTGCTCCAGCAACTGCCGTTCGCGGTCCGACAGGTTGCGGGTTTCCGCCTGGCGGAGAATCTGCTCTATCAAATCGTTACGGCGCTGGCTGGCCTGCTCAATGCGGCGGCGGTGAATCGCCAGCCGGACGGCGGAAACAATCCCCAGAAGAAGGCCAGCCAGCGCCAGCTTTTCGCTGACGGTCATGACGCCCACGCCGGTCACCAGGGCGGATGTTGCAAACGCAAAATATTCGTTAATACGATCCAGAGTCATTCCCATAACTGGACGGTTACCCGTTCCACCTCGCTGGTTATCACGGGCATTTCGATCTCCTGCCCGGCATTCAAAAAAATCTGGTTGCTCAGTCCCGGATTAGCTTCGAGCACCTTCTCCGTGACACCTGCGGTTTTGCCGTAATGACGCCAGCAGAGCTGATCAACCGTGTCGTTTTGCAGCGCCCTGACTTTCATCAGAACAGCTCCGCATAAATACGGGCTTCTTCCCGAATGTCCGCGATACTCCAGCGCCCGTCCCGCCAGAGATCATCGATCTGCCTGTCCAGAGCCTCCGCATCCTTGTCGCCCTTAGGCGTGGTGCCAACGTCCCTGTAACCTTCCAGTACGCTGGCGCGCGTGAAGGAGTAGACCGCACGCCGGAAGCGATAGACTTTTGCGCTTTCTCCGTTAATCTGCTCGACAGATTCACCGGTGGAAGTCAGCAGTACAGAAGCCAGCGATTCCGCGCCTTCAGCTTCCCTTTGCTTGCGCCAGTCCTTCAGCTGATCCGCGACATGCAGCGCGGCCTCCGTTGCCATATGCATTAACCGGGATGTTGTAATGTCACCGGCGATGCGGGCCGCGAGGCGCAGATCGTGGAGCTTCACTGTCGGCCAGAAAGTGCCGACGGCAATCTGTGCGCCGCCGTCGTCCACATCCGTCACATCACTCTCTGCGGACCTGACGGGGCGCTGTGCGATAAAACTCATCGTCGTTTCTCCGGTAGGTCAGGCGGTGGGCGTCCGGTAAAAAGACCGCATTACGGGCAGATCGCCGAGCGCGCCGCCTGCGGCGCAGGGCCAAGTCGTTACAGTCAGGCGTTTTCTCTGGCGGCGGTTTTCGTTGTCTTTTTTACCGCCGTTTTGCGGGTGGCTTTTTGGGTGCCGGCCGCCGTTTTCGTCTGCTTGCGTGTTCGTGTTGCTTTTTCTGCTACGGGTGTTTCGATTGCCGCTGCATCACTGGATGAAGTCTCATCTTCCGCATCGCTCCCCGCCGCGCTGGTCTGCGGTGCCTTCTTCAAAGCACTGACCAGAGAGGCGATCTCCCGTTTCACACCAGCTCCCGGGTTCAGGCTCATGGCTTCCCGGAAGAGTTTCAGCGCTTCGCCTTTGGTTTCCGCGTCTTCCGTGTCGCGGCGGCAAAATGCCCTCACCTTGCACAGCTTCGCGCGGACCTCATCCGGCATATCACTGTCAGCCACAATTTCGGCAAGTTCGTCCAGCATGGCGATATAACCTGCCAGCTCGGCCCCGGCATCCGTGGTGGCGATGTTCAGAATGGGGTTACAGATTTCTTCGGTCAGCACCGTGGGCGCCGGGCGGCGATAGTTGTCCTCCGGCATACTCAGGCCATGCTTCACCACGTAGCGCCCGATACGCAGCGCCAGCGCATAATCGGAGCAGTCCACCGCCCAAACCATCAGCGTGGTGATAACCGGATCCGCGCGCCCGCTGTCGCCCTCGATAGTTCCGTCAATCCATCCCTCAAATTCCGGCAGGATGCTGGCTTTTACGGCGGCCTTCGCCTGTCGGGACTGGATCTGGCTCAGCGAGGATTTATGCATATGCAGGCGAAAGAGGATCTGCTCATGCGCGGTGCGTGTTTCTGCATCACGCTGATCGCTGCCGCCTCGCCGCTCTGCCATGACCTGCTGGAAGTGTCTTTGTGCCGGTGTCAGCATGCGTTCATTCTCCTGGGCGGGCTTGCTGCCCGCCTGGTAGGGGTTGTTATCAGGCGAATGTCACGCCGTCGATCATGGCAATCATGCCGTACTCTTCAATGACATAGTCGTCATTGCTGGACTGGTAAGTCGCAATACGGTTGTAGTGCGGCTCTTCCCGGATCGAGCGACGCAGGGAGCCTTTCTGGTAGTACACAGAGAGGTTTTTCAGGTTGGTGATTAACACCACGTCTTCAGGAATGCCCGGCACAAAGACCGTCGGCAGGCCGCCGATCTTTTCCTGGCTGACAATGAGCTGCGCGGCCAGTAGTTCGGTATTCGGATTGGTCTGGCTGAGCGCGTTCACTTTTGGCAGGTTCACTTTCAGCAGCAGATCGGACGAGAGCACAGTCACCAGACCGGGAGCGCGGCGGAACCAGGGATCCATAAGGCTGTGACGTGCATCGAGCACGGCGGCATCAATATTGCCGTAGGTGCCTGACGCAATCACTGCGTTATTCTCATCGCGGGAGGTCAGCGTGATACCCGGCATAATGCGCTGCGGCGCCTCATTGCGGATTTTTTGCAGCCAGCCAACGCCGCAATCCTGCAATAACGGATAGGTTGTGCGGTCGGAGTTTTCAGAGTAATGCGTGCCATTAAAGCCAATCATCTGGCGATCCAACCCCAGCTGACGAGCCATCGCATTACTGATTAATGACTGAAATTCAGGATGACCGGCCCACGCGTCCAGCTCCGCATACGAAAGCGCATAGTCATAGTTGGTTTTGCGGCAGTGGTAGTTCTGCGGCTCTTTGTTATGGTTCGGTGCCGGATTTCGGCGGTTGGTGCCGTCCGAGCTGTTATTGGTGCTCGCCATCGGTCCTTTACTGCCGATTTTTACTTTCTGCCCTTCTTGCTCTTTAACCCCGAAGTGGTTAACCAGCTTCATGAAGTCATCCGACTCCATGGCGGCCTGTTCCAGTTTTTGCTGGATAGTCGGATCGACGCTAAAGCGGTTAGCAACGGCTGAAGGTGAGACGCCGTTCAACTGCGCCTGTCGCGCAATGTAATGATCAAATAGTTCGCGGGTCTGGTTTTCCATGGTTACCTCTTAGAAGTCTGCAAGCTGCGCGCTGCTGTTACCGGTCGCCGCCGGTCGTGCGCTGTAATTTTCTGCTGGCTGGAGCTGAAGTTGACCGCGCAGCTCGTTAAGTTCGCTGGTCAGTTGCTGAATGATGGTTTTGTCCTGCTGGCGCTCCTGCTCCAGGGCACTGAATCGGTCAATCTGATCGGCCTGAGATTGCGCTACTGCTTCAACAACCTGATGCAGCTGGCTGAATCGCTGATCGTCCGTTTTCTGGCCTTTATTGAGAATGCCCATCATGCGGTTAAACCAGTTGGTACCCTCTTCACTGCGCTGGGCTGCCAGTTCAATCACTTCAGCTTCAAGCGCATCAGAGAACAGTGGCGCCTCAACCTGCTGGTTGTTGAAGGCCATCACCTGCGCGCGTTGCTGTGCGGCAAACTTGAGGCGCTCTGTTCCCAGACTCGCCGGCGTGTCTGTCATCGCCAGGCCGACCACGTACGCCTTACCGTTAAGGGCAAATTGCGGGTGCAGCTCAATACTGGAATAAACTTTTTTCCCGTCATCAGTGAGCTGCTTCATGCGGGTAGATGCATCAATCTCGGCATAGAGCGCGGTACGGCCCGAGAGCGGTCCTTCGGTGATATCTTCGGCGCTCAGCGCAGCTACATCCCCCATGGCGCCAAAGTCACTTCCCGGATAAGGGGAAAGGTAGTGCTCAACATTCACACGGGCGCCGTAAACGTCGGGATTGTAATTAGCCGCAGCGTCGCGAAGGTGTTCCGGGCGTATCTCACGCCCATCAACGGTCGCGCCAGAAACCGCTACACGGAATTTTTTACGGGCTGGTTTAGTGGTGCTGGCCATGTCGTTTTATCCTGTTGGTTTATGTCAGTCGCAGCATCATCGCAGAGCGTAAAAGCCCCGCGCCACGCGGTTTTGTTGTCGGAGAACGCCCAGACCTGAAACCCCGCGCCGCCGTGATCGCGCGCGGGTAATCTCCCTGCTCAAAAGGGGGAAGTGATGATTCAGGATGCGTTTATTCGATTACGAGCAAAGCAGCTCTACTGGCAGGGATATCCACCTGCCGAAATTTCGCGGTTAATGGGTATCAACTCAAACACGGTTTATTCGTGGAAAAAACGCGACGAATGGGACGACACAACGCCTATCAAACGGGTGACGCAATCCATTGATACCCGCCTCTGCCAACTGAGTGCGAAAGACAACAAAACCAGTGGCGATTTCAAAGAGATTGATCTGTTAACCCGCCAGTTGAAAAAGCTGGATACCGGGCAGGCCTCCATTACTGCCGGGGTTAAAACATCTAGTCGTCGCAAGAAGAAAAATCACTTCTCCGAGGAGCAGATCGAGGCGCTGCGCTTAAAAATTCTCGACTCCCTCGCCTGGCATCAGCGCGGCTGGTACGAACAACAAGATCAGCGTAACCGGATGATCCTCAAATCACGGCAGATTGGAGCAACCTGGTACTTTGCCCGCGAGGCATTGCTGGGAGCGCTGAGGACAGACGTTAAGCACGACTACCAGCGCAACCAAATCTTTCTTTCAGCATCACGAAAGCAGGCGCTCCAGTTCCGAAACTTTATCCGCAAAGCGGCTGAAGAGGTGGACGTCGAACTTAAAGGCGGCGAGCAGATCACGCTATCGAACGGCGCAGAGCTGCATTTTCTTGGGACATCCGCGGCGACAGCACAGTCTTACACCGGCCACCTGCGATTTGATGAGTTTTTCTGGACCGGAAACTTTATCAATCTGCGTAAGGTTGCCGGCGCCATGGCAACGCTAAAAGGCTTAACGCGTACGTACTTCTCCACGCCATCGAGCGAAAGCCATGAAGCCTATCAGTTCTGGACCGGCGATCGGTGGAACGCGAAGCGACCTAAAGCACAGCGCGTTGAATTTGATGTGTCCTGGAAGAAAACCCATAGCGGCTTGCTATACCCGGACAAGACATGGCGGCAGATCGTCACTATTCAGGATGCTATCAACAACGGCTGGGATTACACCGACATTGATGAAATCAGGGACGAAAACAGTCCTGATGAATTTGAAAATCTGTACATGTGCGAGTTCGTCAAAGACGGCGAGAGCGCGTTCAATCTTAGCCAGTTACTGGGGTGCGGCGCTGACGGGTATGACGACTGGCCAGACTGGAAACCGTTTGCAAGTCGCCCTATGGGCCAACGTGAGGTGTGGCTGGGCTACGACGCCAACGGCGGCAGCGGCAATGGTGATGCCGGTGCTCTGTCCGTGACGGTCCCTCCCCTTGTAGCTGGCGGCCGGTTTCGCACGGTTGAATTGAAGCAGCTGCGAGGGCTGGAGTTTGAGCAGCAGGCGGCGGTCATCAAAGAGGCAGCCGAGCGCTACAACGTCACTCACATCGCCATCGATGGACAAGGCGTCGGGGAGGCGGTCTGGCAGATTGTTAAAAATTGGTTCCCGGCGGCTATTTGCTACCAGATGAGCCTCTCTTCCAAGCGCGCCCTTGTCCTCAAAATGTTACAGGTCATCCGCGCCGGCCGCTGGGAATATGACCGCAGCGAGCAGGGCCTGGTCAGAGCCTTTAACGCTGTTCGTAAAGTTGTTACGCCCGGCGGTTTCATCACTTACGAAACGGACCGATCGCGCGGCGTAAGCCATGGTGATATGGCGTGGGCAACCATGCTTTCGATAATTAATGAACCGTTGGGCCAGGAAAGTGGCGGCGGTGGTTTCGCAATGGGATGGTAACTGTGAAAAAGAAATACGGTAAAAAGCCGATAACCAGCACCGCCGGTTCTGACATTGCGGAGTCACTGAAGGCCGATCCTGAGTTAACTGCATTCAGCTTTGACGGGCCTTATCCGGTACGTGATATGGCCGACCTGCTGGACAATCTCTATTGCCTGGATAACGGGCGATACTATGAAACACCGGTAGATTTTTATGGGCTGGCTAAAGCTCCGCGCCAGAGCGCCTGGCATGAGTCAGCCCTGTACTTCAAACGTAATGTGCTCACCGGCTGTTTTATCCCGCACAGACTGCTCAATCGCCAGACCTTTTCCGCGTTTGCGCTGGACTGGTTCACGTTTGGCAATGCCTATCTCGAATTGCCGCGTAATCGCCTGGGCGGCCCGCTTCCCTTCAAACACTCTCTTGCGAAGTACACCCGGCGTGGGAGCACAGATCTCGATCAATACTGGTTTATCCGGCGCTGGAAAGAAGAGCACGCGTTCAAATCAGGAACGGTTTGTCACGTTCTGAACCCTGATATTAATCAGGAGGTCTACGGTATGCCGGAATATATGGCAGCACTGCTGGCCGCCAGCCTGGCCCACTCCGCTGACATGTTCCGTAAGCTATACTACGACAACGGATCGCATGCTGGATGCATTGTCTATATCGGCGCGGGACAGGTTGACGATAAAAGCATGAAAGCAGTCAAAGAAACGTTGACCGGTGCGCGCGGTAAAGGCGCATTTAAAAACCTGCTGCTGCATGCGCCAGGCGGCGGCAAAGACGGCGTGCAAATCCTCCCCTTCCAGCAGATCACGGCGAAAGATGAGTTTATTAATATCAAGAATGCCACACGTGACGACATACTCGCAGCGCACCGTATCCCGCCGCAGTTGATGGGCGCCATGCCAGAGGGAAACGGATCATTTGGGGATATCGAGAAAGCCGCCCGGGTGTACGCTATCAACGAACTGACACCCGTGATGGAGGCGCTGAAGGTGGTGAACGAGTGGATCGGAGAAGAAGTGATCCGCTTTAACCCTTACGCGTTGCTTACCCCTGAGAAATAACCGCCAGAAAATTCAGTTTCTTTAAACAACATCAGCCATTTATAACAGGCCAGCGTTTTCGCTGGCCTCATCTTTTCTGCTTAAAGAATCCCGCATCAGCGCCTCTCTGCACGTCGCTGCTTTTTCCCTGCACAAGGGGCATGCCTCCCCCCAAAACGACCACTCACCGTGACGCAGAAACCGTGAAAATGCGTATTCTGCCGCCTTCCCTACCCAGACCCGTTTGCGGGGGCTTGCCCCCCGTCACCTGCGCGCAACAATCCTTTCATTTTTCGTGCATGCACAATATCTGTCTAATACGCCGTACAACCAGATATGAAGGGGGATATAAACTAAAAAAAAATGTTCACTATTGGGCTCTTTCGTTCAGAAATTTAGTAAGGAGCTAAGAAGGGAAAATGTATAGTTAAAAATGTTAAGTTTCTCACGGATTTTTTCAATACAGCGGTTATACAACATTTCTTACTGACGCTTTATGATGAGCTCAAAAGAAACCGTATGGATTATCTATGCATGCGCATACTATGATCAATCAAGGCGCTTCCCGTATAAGGTTACACTTGTTGGCTAAAATCGACAATTACAGGACACATTAACTATCCAATCAGCACATTTAGCATACAACCCAGATATAACAGCCGTCATAATATCCCATTATATCAACTCGTTATGCAGAAAAATTTTGCACATAAACTTCTTTTTTTTGTATGTGTTTTGTTGCACAATTAAGCAGCTTTTAGCATAGCACCATCACTTCAAACTGTTGTACAAAGCCGTGTTGATGGATATTAGAGTTATAGTATAAAAGGATAACTTATGGTTTCACCAAACGTTACAATCACAGCATTCCCGGCAAAACGATTTTTTGTTGAGATGCTTACCAGGGATATAGAGTTATCTGACTCTATCTTAGATTTACTGGATAACTGTTTGGATGGAGTTTTGAGGAAAAATAACTTCACCCCAGAACAAACATTCGGAAAATCAAATGTTTACGATGGGTATTATGCTCATATTGAATTCGATGAGAATAGTTTCAAAATAACTGATAACTGCGGTGGTATCCCAGGGAAACTTGCTGAAAATTATGCATTTAGACTAGGAAGACCTTCAGAAAGAGAAGCTGAAGAGTTACCAACAATTGGAGTCTATGGCATAGGAATGAAGCGCGCAATTTTTAAAATAGGAACCTCTGCACAAATACTGAGTAAAACAGATAGTGAGCAATTTTCGGTTAATATCACGCCAGAATGGATGTCTGATGATAACAATTGGTCTTTAGAATTAGAAAGAAACGAAGTGAATCTTGATGAATCAGGTGTAAGCATTAATATACAAAATTTAAGGAAAGATATTAAAGCTTCACTTTCAAAAGATCGTGGATTCGAAGCGGAATTAATTAACATCATAGCAAACCACTATAGCTTAATAATAAAAAAAGGGTTTGAAGTTAAAGTTAACGGTATAATCGTAAAAGCAAACAGCACAAGTTTAATACTTGATGAAGATTCAATAAAAAATAACACTGACGGTATCGCTCCATACGTTTATAAAAATACGACTAATGGCGTATCTATTAAAGTCGCTGTAGGTTTTTATCGTAATTTACCAAGTGAAGAGGAAGAGGATAATTTATTATCTGGACGTTCAACAACCGAAAAAGCTGGTTGGACCATTATATGTAATGACCGTGTTGTACTTCATGCTGATAAATCAAAGCTTACCGGATGGGGAGAAGCTGGTGTACCTCAATACCATACACAGTTCATTGGTATTTCCGGAGTAGTAATTTTCACATCTTCAAATGCCGAATTGCTCCCTATTACAACAACTAAACGTGGTGTTGATGGCAACTCTGAAATATATCTCTCGACTAAAGATTTTATGAGAGAGGGGCTTAAATTCTTTACAGATTTCACAAATAAGTGGAAAAGCAACTCTGATGAAAGAAAACAGATCGTAAGCACGGCATCTAATATGGTTTCTACAACGGAAACTGATTTTACAAAATCCATTCCGAAGGAAAAATGGAGTACTGTACGCCGATCTATTGGTGGAGAAGTATTCAAACCAAAACTACCATTACCGCGTGATACAGACCCAGTACGTCAGATAAAATTTAGCCGTCGTCATAGCGAAATAAAATTAGTATCAGAATTTCTTTTTGATGATGCAACTCAGCCGCCGACTGAAGTTGGCCAGTTCTGTTTCGATGCATTTCTGAAAAAGGCAAAAAAATGAGTAGTGGCGGAAGCATTCCATATCATTTAAGGCAGAACAAAGCCATAGAAAGGAATCTCTTTATGGAATCATTAAGGAGATTGAATAATTACACAAATATTTCCGAATACGTTTATATAGGTTTTGGTGGACCATTTCTTGAGGATTTCAAACAAGTTCATAACCTGCTAAAAGTAAATAAGATGATTTCCATTGAGGGTGATGAAAATGTTCATCGCCGACAAGAATTCAATAAACCACTATCCTGTATTGACTTAGGCAATGCTCCCGAGATGAGTGGCGACTTTATTAACCGCTATAACTTTGATGATAAAACCATCATTTGGCTCGACTATGCAATGCCCTCAGAGCTTAATTCGCAATTAAATGAACTGGTTAATCTGATAACTAAGCTTAAGCCAAAAGATATTTTTAAAGTTACTTTAAATGCAAATCCGGAATTTTTAGGTAAAAATCCTGAAGAACTCGATCCAAGACCCCATAGATATCGTAGAATTTCTGATATTCTTACAGAAAACTTCACCCCAACAAATATGGAAGAAGGAGATGTATCTTTTAAAAAGTATCCAGCATTACTTGTAAAAGCGATGAAACGAGCGGTCGAGAATGGTCTGAAAGGACGACCTGATATAAGAATTCATCCCTTAACATCATTTGTTTATAAAGATGGGCAGCAAATGGTCACTTTAACAGCGATTGTTCTTGAAAACTCAAATGAAGAAGAGGCCATTTTTTTAAATTCATCCCGAATAAAAAATTGGCCCTTCTATGCTGGTGAATGGAGAGCACCGAAAAATATCAATGTTCCGGCAATGTCGTTAAAAGAAAGGATTCATATCGAATCACTATTACCTGAAGCTTCTGTAGATAATATCCATGAAAATCTTGGTTACTACATTGGCTCTAACTCTTCAGGAGCCAATGTAGATCTAAGTAATTTCATCGAATACTACAAGGTTGTTCCATGGTATTCGAAGGTTCTCTTTTGACATTGGCGCAGAAATGATATAAGGGTAATAGCATTGCCTCGGCAACTAGTGGACTAACGCTATTACCTATCTGCCTAAAACTATGCCATTTAGTTGCGTGAAATCGAAACCAGTCCGGAAACCCTTGTAATCTAGCGGCTTCCCGTGGGGTTATAACTCTCGGTTGAGTTGGATGAATTGGTCGTACAGCTTGGAAACTTCCCTTGTCGCTACCAGTACCTGCCCTAAGCGTTGGGCAAAAGCCATTAGGATTTAATCTCTGAGATCGTGAGATTTTGTCGGTTTCTCCGAATGAAAGGTTTCCATATCTTTCAATGATTTGTTCACTATGCACTGTGCCAAGAAAACCAGAAACCAATCCTTTACTCAAATTATTAAGTGATTCAATATCTCCCACATTTTTAGGAATATGCCCCCAAAGGCGATCGAAAAAGTATCCCGTCTTATCCATTTTCACACTGCGCCAACCCTGACTTTCTTCCTGCCATTCCTTTTTTATTACACGAGGTAAACCATACAATGCTTCTTTAACTAATGTTTGTTCTACTGTATGTTTTGGGAAAAAATCCGATTCTTTTAATTGCTGCGAAAAGTCTTTTCTAATGCCTATAAAGAAAATACGTGTTCTTGTAGTTGGTGCACCATAATTAGAGGCATTAACTTTAATTGGATGTAACAAAAAATAACGGTCATTTACCAGCGAAAATGCTTTAGCTCTTACTGAATTATACTTCTCACTCATGATACCAGGCACATTTTCAGCCAAAAAACAAATTGGGGTTAGTTCGCTGACAAGCCTAAAAAAATGGATGTATAACTCATTACGGCTATCATCAGCATTTCCTTTGCCAATAGAACTGAATCCCTGGCAAGGAGGACCACCTATTACACAATCTATTTCATTTATGTTACATGCTGATAAAATATCCTGGGCTGAAAGTTTACTGACATCTTTATGTATATGATTAGATTTTGGGAAATTCAGTGAATGTGAAAAAATAGCATGCGCATCTAGCTCAACAGCTCCAGCTATATTAAAACCCGCCCTTGAAGCACCTAAACTCAAACCGCCAACCCCTGAGTATAAATCAACCACATTCATTTTCGAATAACCATGCTAAATTTTAAACTGATGACCAAACATTATACCATCACTATTCTGTTTTACTAAAGATTTCGTGACATTTGGGACGGTCATTACATGCAGCAGCCACCTAACAGGGTCATAATTTACGCTTGACCGCACTTAATGCCACTATGATCGCCAAGCACTTAGCTGGCTGATCATACCCGATTAAATGATCAGCACCGTCAAAATTTGCAGTACTGGCCACCATGTCACAATTTCATATTTTTTTGATGACACTCCAGGTAACGAGACTATTGGTCTCTTTAGCCTTTTTCAGAAAAAAGTCGCGATGCTGATCTGTTAGCTCTGATGGATCGATACACTCATCATTACCGTGCTCTGCGGTTACCGCTCCATTTCCGTTGTAGATATAGTGTTATGCTGCGTCTTACCCTTCGAAGTAGCTGATTCATCCTGGTTTCATTCTTTCCCCCTTGCTTCAGTTTTTTGTCTAGCCGCTTTCTTCCAACGCGTGACCAGATCATGCGCTGCCATATGTTCAGTTGTTGCTCGGTCTTTATTACCAGCGTCATCCACTGTTGTCTGCCGCAGAATCCCGTTGCTGATAGCGTAAACTTTGCCGCCGTGGCGAATGCGAGCGCCGTCAGCAATCGACCTTACCACTTTATCGCTGATGAAGATCCGGCAGTTGCGCAGCTGGTCGCCAACGCTGACGATTGCTTCTTCGGTGATTTTGTCATTTAGCTCCGTATCTCTCTGTCTTGGCGACTGCAAATCTGCTGCTGCCTTTTTCCTCAGATATTCAGCAGCCGCGGCGGTATAGTTTTCTGCCCGCTGTTTCGCTTCAAGTTGTAGCTGCTCACGCCAGCGCTGATCTGCTTCTTCCGGTGCCATACTCATGTCTTTACCAGCGGTAACCTTCGGTCCCCACGATAGTGCGGATCCGTCATAAACCGACGTGCGCAACTCTCGTGAGACGCGCACAAATGCTTTATCTGAGCTGTCGCGGGGCTCTTTCCTCAATCTGTCGGTGATCTCCTGCCTTTGCAGGCGTGAATATCGTCTTAACTCTTCGATATTCTGCGGAATTTCTGTCCTTTCTGACGGAGGCTTTTCATCCGATTCTGAGCGGCCCGTACAGTTATTGACAGAACTCCAAGGGGCCGCGTCGCGGCCTTCTAAGGTCAAATTCTCGACCTGCGATGGCTTATGCTTCGGTACGATTTTGTAATCGTTGGTACGGGTATAAATGACCGATTCACTGATCGTAAAAGGACAATAAACGCCAGTAATTTTGGCGACCGTGTCACCATAATCATTGCCGTTTTCGGTGTATTCGTAATTGAGGCGCACGCGCAGGCAATCACGGGTTACAAACGGGCCGCCCTGGGCGTTGATGTATCCCGGCCAGTCGGGCGCATCAGCAGCAGCGCGGGCAGCTTCAAGTTCCGGGTGTAAGACAAGCTCACGACTTCCTAGCCGCCGCAGCTCCCGCCAGGTGGATACAGGCGCGCCGCCAATCTGCTGGAACTGGCGAATACTCCAGCGCGAAGCCCACGCCCGCACACGCTTTGCCATCTCTTTAACGGGCTTGCCTGACTCGTGATCAAACTCGCCATCCATGCCATAACCGTCGATATTTTTTGAGATGTACTTCGCGATGTATCCCGTTGCCGATCCAAACTCTTCATCAATTGGTTTGCCAGTAAAACGATACTGAGCCGCGCCGGGTTCGCTTCCATCCACCTGGAGGGCGTACTCATGAAAAATTTCAGTGGCAAGCGCCACCTCTTCAGGGTGGAGAAATAACAGCAGGTGCCAGTGCGGCGTTCCGTCGTGATGTGGTTCGGCTACACGAAAACCAAATGTGCGGATGCCTTCCCTTCCCCATTTGGCGCGTACACGTGACCAGACGTTGCAAAGGTACTTTTGAGTTTTGCGTGGGCTGGCATTGCAGTATTTATCGTTGCGCTTGCCGGAATGCACATGCGTGGCGTGATAACGTGACGGTGCGGTCAACGTGTAGAACATGCCAACCAGTCCCATCTCGTTAGCCATATCCTCAAAACCGCGCATGCGCACCATCAATTCATGACGGGCGATCTTCGGGTTGGAAACGCTGCCCATGACCTTATCGAGCAAGGAGGTACGCTCGCCAGTGTCCTGGTCTTCCAGTTCCATCGCCTGAAGGTATTCAAAGTTGGCTTTTTTTTGAGCTACCCACTCCCTGAGGCAAGGTTCAGAGCAATAAGGGGATGCCACTTTGCTGACGTAGCTAGTGGCGATCATGAGGTGCTCACGCCAGCGGTCATGAATTTTGCGGAGCTTAACTAGCCACCACTTTTCCTTTTGAAGTCTGGCAATGACACGTAATGCATCTTCTGCTGTCAGTACTTCATCGCAATACTGTTTCCAGCCAGGGATCGCAATGTTGAGTGAGGTCGCTTTACTGGCAATGGCGCCGTAAGCGTAGATCGTGGAAAACTCCACATCTGCCGTTTTCTCGTACCGAAAATCAAACTCGCGCATAAACTCGCTTTTCATCAGATTGGCGAGCCTATAGGCCAGTCGTTTCAGGCGCTTTTTATCTGCCCATGGCAGCAGATGAAAATCATCACGTAGCGGAAAGAGAATTGCAGGCAGATTACTTTGTGGCAGATATTGTGCGTTTACCGCATCAACACGACGCAATACATGACGCTCGAACGTGTTGAATAACCAGCGTACAGCCTCTTTCGGGTCCCTACGGTCCAGAGTTTCCAGGTGCATTGAAAAACGCTTGCGGATAAACGTAGGGAGAGCCTGGACGCGGCGCCGCAGATGACGCGCCAGTCTTGCGCGATCAAATGCCCTGCGCGCCTCCTCATCACGAGGGCGCAACGGTACCCGATAAACAACATCAACAAGTTCGCTATAGGCAAGCGCCTTACGCTCGCCTTTGGGGGTGAGATACTCAATTGCAGGCTCTTCGGCGTCGCTTGGATTAATAACCCGCCGTGGGGCATTCCAGCTCCATGCCAGGGCTGTGGAATCAGGCATAGCTCACCGTCGTTATCTTATTTTGCCAGGTCAACGCCTCAACAAGCTGGCGCAGCAAACACTTCGGCATAAGTCGCATCACCCATCACCGCCCCACAGTCCGGACAACCTCCACTACCAGAACGACCGCAACCACCACACACACGAAGTACGCCAATCACTTCACCGGCCATATCGCGGCTTTTGGCGCTAACGGAACGGCGAACCCTGAAAGCGTGGAGATTGAAAGCGGAGTAGATCTCGCGGGTTTCTGGTGTGTCGCTATTTGAGATGACCGAGCGCATGCCATGCCGGCGATTAACGTCCAGTAGCGCCGTAACCAAAGCGCGGTGATCGTCCAGGGTAAATGGCTTGCCGTAAGCGGTAAAATTGGCTGTTTTGCTAGTCGGGATGTACGGCGGATCGCAGTAAATCACGGAGTCCAAGCGGTTCCTTGCAACGTACGGAATAGAAGTACGAAAATCATTACAAAGAAAGAGCGCGTGAGTATCCCGCGCCTTTTCGGCAAACAAGCGCATTTCGGCTTCTGGAAAATAAGGCTCCTTATAGCTGCCAAAAGGGACATTGAAACCGCCATCCCTATTGGTGCGATAAAGCCCGTTAAAGCAGTGGCGGTTCAGGTATAAAAATGAGGCCGCCCACCGTACAACGTAATCATCTGCACACTCGTCATCCCACGACAGGTGGTTGAACAACTTGCGCTCTTCGTAATAGCTATCTTCGTTATTGCCATTTCTGAATACGTTCCTGGCGATCAGTATCAATCTTTCTGGGTCTTCCCTGAGCGCGAGGAAGAAATTGATCAGTGCTCGATTGCTATCACAAAGCACATAGCGGCGGTATTCCGTATTCATAAATACAGTACCGCTGCCAACAAATGGCTCAATCAGGCAATCAGCTTTCGGCAGGTACTTCAGCAACTGCGGCATAACTCGGGTTTTGCCGCCCGCCCATTTCAAAGGTGACTTAATCATTTGCGACACTCCTGGTTGTAGGTTTCATGTGTCATCAGTCGCCACTGCTTACCGCCGTTTTTACTGAGCAAACGCCAACGGAGGCCAATACGGATCACGAGATAGGCGTGTGGCTTGACGCGAGAGTAATTACGCTGGCCGCGAGAAAAGGATTTCAGGGCGGCAAGCGCCCTGTTACAAACCGGCAGCGGCGCGTTGCAAACAACTGACAGATGCGAATGCATAGCAGCCCTCAGAGTGATTCAATGTGTGGTGAGGTCAGGCGCTGCCAGATTTCGCAGACTTGCTCCGCTTGATAGAGCGCGTCAGTGAGCGTGTAACGTGCAAGTGCGCTCCTCGCGTGAGGTGCATAATCTGTGGCAGCGGCAAGGTCGAGAAGTGAACGAATGCAGCGGAATTTTGTACCTTCAGGAAAGATGCCAGACACCTCTGAGCGATCCACGGCATAACGAAGTGAAACCAGTTTTTCCGGGGCATCTTTGAACCATACGAATAACGCCGCGTTCCGGGGACAGGTATTGTCGGCGATGAAAGCAGCAAGGCTGCAAAGTGCATCTTCTTCAGCTTCGGTTGCGCTCATTACTTCGGCGCGCCAGTGAGAGTCTTTTTTCATCCAATCGAATGCCGTACTAATGCTGATACGGCCCTTCAAGCTTTCAGATTTACGAATGTCTATCGAAGAATAAAAAACCTTTCCGATCTGCCCTGTTGAGGGCTCAAAAAACACAGCTTCAATGGCACACAGAGGTGATGACGGTTTCTTATTAACGTTAATCAAATCGATCATTAAGTGATTCATGGTCTACTGCCCTCGCTGGTGATTGTTTCGTGGTTGGCTATCCACTGCTCAAGTGCTGAATAAATCTCTTCGGGGGTAAGGCCTTGCTCTTTCAGCAGGCCCATACGGATGCGCAGCAATCCGAGTAAATGGGCGCGCTCGCCTTTGCGCGCATTGGTGCTGATTCCCATAAACTCTGGATCGCTTATTCCGCCTTCCGGCTTTATTGACGTAACCGACATGCAACCTCCTGATTAAGGCAAAACGAATCCCCGGCAAAGTGAATGCCGTTATTTTTAAGGCGGGTTAGTTAATTGTTTGAACGCGGTTTTCTTTTAATCTGCTTAAATATTCTTTCATGCCAGTAATACATGAAATCAATAAAGGTCATTCGAGCGCGTTCGTGATTACCGCGAATTGCCTTTTCTAGCCCAAAAATTATTAAATCTTTAGTCGGGCTTTTTGAAGTAATGGTGATACGAGCACCGTTTTTTAGATGTACAGTGAACCCATGCTCTGCACTTTCCATTGCCTCTCGGATCAGCATTTCCTGTTCCCAAGATGTTTTTTCTTCGGTGAACATGGCGTACTCCGATGATCAGTTAAAGCGAGGTGGCTCGAGCCGCCAGGAGGCTTTAGCTCCCAGTTTCAGGTGTTGCAAGATCTCCGGTGTAACTTCTACGGTTACCGCCGGCGTCTTGGCAAACACCATAGCCTTCTTCAGTTGCTCAGCGTCGAGGGATAGCAGGTCGTATGGTTTAGGGATGTCGCCATCGGTCACGGCAATAATGATGTTGCGGAGTTCTTCAAGAGTGCATTCATCATTCTCGCCTTGAAGCATCGCGAAATGATAGAGGTGGGATACGCCGTGGCGTAAAAGCTGGAGAGAGTAATCATGATTCCATTCCAGAAACTCTTTATTGAAATGGAAGCATTGTAAAAGCGAGTTAATTTTGTCTGCATATTCGAGTTTCATTTTCGCCCCCAGAGATTAAAAAGCAATAAACCGCTTTTTACTCATGATTCTGTCAATCGTTCGGCATGCTTCGGATAAAGCAAAGTCAATGCCGTAATAATGGCCTGTGTGCGTAATTTGATAGCGCTGGCGGTTGTACGGTTTTTTGCGTGGGAGTTTCAGAATAGTAAAACCACAGTAGAGGCTGGTTTTGCTATTGAGCTGTGATACTGATCCGCGGCTACCGTTCTTCATGTTTCCTCTCCTGAAACCAGCTATCGACCTGGCTCACCGAGACCAAGCCACATCAACCACCCTTCCCTGATCTCCTTTGGACGACTTTCGTAGGCCAGTTTCATGCCGTTGTTCCAGGCTGGAAGGTAAACCCAGTACTCTCCCGCACGGCCAGAAGTTGACTGAGGATCGGTCATCTCGATTACAGGTAGCTTCCCTTTTTCGATCATGCCCTTCACCGCAGCAGGGGTTTTCCCGATGAGTCTGGCGAACTCCTGATAAGGCACAGCATCCGTGCTACTTACAAGCTGTTTGCTCATCTGTTACATTCTCCTTTGGGGTAATTAATTGCTCTTAATGGGCAATAGTTGCTCCTATTGGTTATTCATCTATCGATTAAAAATATCATCGATAGGTTTAATATTCTACTATAGGTGATTTCATGTCAACACCGATCCATGAAAAGATAAAGCTCATTCGAGAGTCAGAAAGGTTAAACAGAAGGCAATTCAGCGACTTAACAGGCCTTGTATATGGTTCATTTTGTAGCTACGAGGCTGGAGATAAAAAGCCAGGGATAGAACCAATTATGAAAATCCTTCAGCACCCCCGCTTTATCAAATACACACTGTGGTTTATGACCGATCAGGTTTCGCCTGAATCCGGTCAAATCGCACCGGCCCTCGCACACTTTGGGCAAGACTTAACAACCTCGCAGCACTCAGACCAAAAGACTGGTTAACAATTAACCAGGCTTACATACATTTCAAATGTCTATTATTGGTCGAAAAGTATTCATCACATTATTGCAACGCGTTAAGACCTAAAGGTAAACGCACCCATCGGAGGGTTTTCTTATGACTATTAAGAAACTTGATGATGGTCGATATGAAGTGGACATCAGGCCTGCTGGTCGCAATGGAAAGCGTATCCGCAGGAAGTTTGATAAGAAAAGTGAAGCTGTAGCGTTCGAGAAGCACACGCAGTTCAACCACCACACCAAAGAATGGTTATCAAAACCGACGGATAAGCGGCATCTGTCTGAACTGATACAGCTTTGGTGGAATTTGAAAGGTAAGCATGAGGAACATGGTCGGATAAACCGCAACAAGTTAGACGTGTTTTGCAGGATTACCGACGATCCTTGTGCTTTTCAGATTACGAAAGCGCTGATTAGTCAGTATTACGCGGCAAGAAGAAGTCAGGGCATTAAAGCTTCTACCATTAACCGTGACCTCAACAGCATCAGTGGTATGTTCACAGCGCTTATCGAGGCCGAGTTGTTTTCGGGTGAACATCCGATCAGGGGCAGGAAGAAGTTGAAAGAAGAAGTCCCCGAAACTGGCTATCTGACAGAGGACGAAATCAAGCACTTGCTCTTTAGACTGGATGGCGACAACAAGAAGATAGCCGTTCTCTGTTTAAGTACAGGTGCTCGTTGGGGTGAAGCGGCTCGACTCAAGGCAGAAAACATCATACAGAACCGTGTGACGTTCGTTAAAACCAAGAGTAACAAGCAGAGGACTGTTCCAGTATCAGCGGAAGTGGCAAAACTCATAGCAGATGGTAAGCGAGGGTTGTTATTTGGTAAGGCGTCGTATTCTGACTTCAGGCAGATACTCAGGGAGGTAAAACCTGATCTTCCGACCGGCCAGGCGACGCATGCACTACGCCACAGTTTCGCGACGCACTTTATGATTAATGGGGGAAGCATCATTACGTTACAGAGGATCCTTGGGCATGCGCGAATTGAGCAAACTATGGCCTACGCTCACTTTGCGCCCGAATACCTCCAGGACGCAATCTCGCTTAACCCGCTGAGAGGTGGCGCTGATGCGGAAAATGTCCACATTATGTCCACACTTAGGTAGGTAAATATGGCTTTCAATGGTCTTGCGTGCCGCGCAACCCCGCATTGCACCGTTGAAAGCCGTAGAATCTGGGGTGGCTAACGCACCCGACGGGGCTTTTTTTCCCGCCGCGGATGCAGGTATTCTCCCCCCAGATGTGTTAAATTTTGTGTATCTCTGTTAATTCTGCGCTGATTGTTTTTTAGCATCATTTGCTGGTAGTGACGATTAGCATTCGGGAGCCGTATTTCTCATGTCCGATTTTATTCTCGCTCGCGTGTCGCAAACGCTCGCTAATGAACACTCCCTCGAAACCCTGGTGCGACAGCTGCTTGAGATGCTGGAGCTGGTTACCCGAATGGAATCTACCTACCTGACTCGTATCGACTTCGACGCGCAGCGCCAGCATATTATGTACGCGCACAACAGCAGCGAAATGCAGATCCCCGAAGGGTTCTCCGTCCCGTGGAACGACTCGCTGTGCAAACGCGCGCTGGACGACCGCTGCATTTTTAGCAACGATGTCGCCGAGCGCTGGCGTTCGTGTCTCGCCGCCCAGGATTTGGGGATCGCCACCTTTTTCAGCATTCCCGTGCGCCTGACCGACGGCTCATTATTCGGCACGCTGTGCGCCACCAGCCGGGCAAGACAGCCCTATAACATTGAGGGTGAGCAGGTGATGAATCTGTTTGCCAACCTCATCTCCCATTACGTTGAGAAAGAGACGCTGGTACAGCAGCTTCGGGCGGCTAACGTCGCGCTGGAGATGCATTCGTATACCGACGAGCTTACGGGTTTGCCGAATCGCCGCTCGCTGTTTAAGCATCTTGCCGCGCAGTTTTCGCAGGCCCGGGAACAGCAGCGCAGCGTGCTGCTGATTTTTATCGATCTCGATGATTTCAAAGCAATCAACGATCGATTCGGCCACCCGTGCGGCGACAGCTTTTTGATTCAGATCGGAGAACGCCTGGCCGCACGCGTGCGCAGCGGCGATATTGTAGGTCGTCTCGGCGGCGATGAGTTTTTAATTGTCGGTCCGGGTCCCGATTCAGCCGACCAGCAGGAGTATATCGCCGCGTTACGTCAAGCGCTGGCGGGGATCTATTTCCTTGGCGAACACCGGATTAACTACCCCGGCGCCAGTTTTGGGGTGATTGAAGCCGACCCCTGGCAGATCGACGTAGAACTGGCGCTGCGCGCCGCCGATGAGGCGATGTATCAGGATAAGCAGTCTCGCCGTCAGGGGCGTTTTTTTCATATTGACTAATCTACGGTGAAATCCCGTATCATAGTCGACACGACTCGCACTTACAGGGGCTCAATAATGAGACTGGGTATTCTATTTCCGGTGGCTATTTTTATCGTTGCCGTGGTTTTTCTGGGCTGGTTTTTTGTCGGCGGCTATGCGGCACCAGGCGGAGCGTAATGAAAAAAAGCACCATAATTATGCTTATTGTCGCCATCGTCGCCGTGGCGGGTACGCAATTGGGCTGGTGGTAAATCCAGGATTATTCGCGCGTCTTTCCGGCAAGGATTGCAGAATTATCTCATCTACTCAATAAGTTAAAAGCATACACTCACCTCATCAGCCGATGGCGCATGCCCGTTTTTGCGCACGGATTTAACTGGAGAAGTGAGAAATGAAAAAACCGATCGTGTTGCCGTTGATTCTCGCGCTTTGCACGCTGTTATCGGGATGTATTGTCGACCCAGGCTATCACCATCAACACCGCCACCATCATCATGACGACAGAGACTGGCGATAGCCGTGGAAACATAATAAGGCGAACTTCAGTTCGCCTTATTGCATGAAATTAGTCCCGGCGGTCGGAACCTAAAAAGAGGAAACCCAGCGGGATGGAAAACAGCAGCGTAAACACAATGCTGTAAACCGTGACCATCGCCCCCTGCAGGAAGAACATTGACGTCGTCCATTCTGAATACGGCATATTGTATTCACTCACCACGCCGCCAAAGGTGGTGCGCCCAACCACGATAAGCGCGATGGCAAAGATCGCCGCGATCGACAAAAAGAACTTCTTGCTGTTTTTATTGCTGGTGAGTTTCTGCAGAATCATCCGGGTTCCCTTTTTTCTGAGCGATAATCGGCTGTATATGTAACACCAATGCAATCAAAATTGAAGGGATTTTGTTACGAGGCAGTGACAGTCACTATAGGGCCGGTCCCGCGTACCGGCCCCCAACGATTACGACTGGAGCGTCGCCAGACGGGCGGCAAAACCGACAAACACAAGGCCTATCAGACTGTTGCCGATTTTCGCCAGCTTCTTTTTCGTCTTCACGTAACGCGTAACGAAAGAGCCGGAGAGGATCAAAAAGCTCATATAGATGAAGCTGATTATCTCCAGGGTCAGCGCCAGAATAAAGAACGCCAGCCCGGGCGTTTTGGCGCTGACGTCAATAAACTGCACGAAGAATGAGACATAAAAAAGAATCGCTTTTGGATTCGTCAGGCTAAGGGTCAGCGAACGTTTGAGAATCGCGCTGCCCGGCTCGGAATCAGCAGACGAATGACCATCACGTTGGGTTAACACCGCGTAGAGCATCTTGCCGCCCATCCACAGCAGATAAATCGCCCCCAGGTAACGCACGATATTGAACAGCACCGGCGTAGTCTTGATGAGCGTCGCGACGCCGGCAAAAGCCAGAAACATCAGCACCGCATCGCCAATAAACACGCCTGCCGCCGCCAGATACCCTTTTTTAACGCCGTGGGCGATGCCGGTCTTGAGGACAAAAAAGGTATTCGGGCCGGGAACCAGGATGATAAAGATAGCGCCGACCAGATAGGTCAGGTAATTCAATACACCAAACTCAGCGAACACAACGCACTCCTTCGCTTACAACAAAAAATATGATCCCGCGCACGTTAACGCAACCGGGACCATTTTGAAAGCGCCGCGAGTGCGGAGGGCTTAATAGAGCGAAGTTTCGCCCAGCGGACGGGTTTTAAAGCGGCGGTGAACCCACAGGTATTGCTCCGGCGCGCGCAGGATCTCTTTCTCAATAACCTTGTTGATATAGCTTGCCGCATCCTGTTTATCTTCGCCAGGATAGTCGCTCATGACGTCGCTGATGTGCAGGCTATAACCTCTGCGGTCCGCTTTACGCACCATGCTGATGGTGAGCATTTTCGCGCCCGACAAACGAGAGAGTACGTAGGTACCGTTGGTCGTTGCTGCCTGCTGTACCGAGAAGAACGGAGCAAATACGCTCCCCTTCGGGCCGTAGTCCTGATCCGGCGCAAACCACACCGCTTCACCCGACTTTAAGGCATGTACCAGACCGGATAAATTACGACGGTCAATCATCGCCTTGTTCGAGCGCAAACGACCGCGCGTCTGCACCCACTCCATTAACGGGCTATTATGCGGACGGTAGGTCGCCATCATCGGACGACACAGCCCCATCGTACGGCCACCCAGTTCAAGCGACATAAAGTGGACGCCAACGACCATCACGCCTTTTTGTTCGCTCAGAGCATTATTGAGATTGACCATACCTTCCACGTCAAACCATTTCTTAACACGCTCATCGCTCCAGAACCATGCCATCCCTGTTTCAATCAGACCCATCCCTAGCGACATGAAGTTCTGTTCGATAAGCTTTTCGCGCGCCGCGGGCGACATGGTGGGAAAGCAAAGTTCGAGATTGCGTCTGGCGATATGCTCACGGCGTTTCAGGAAGCGCCGGGATGCGCGACCGGCGCTGGTACCGATAAGATGCAAGACGGGATAAGGAAGCTGGACGATGAGCCAGAGCACGCCCAGGCCAAACCAGGTCCCCCAATTACGGGGATGAAGAAGTTTTTTATTAAAAGCGTAAGACATGTTTTTTCCTGTAAACATTAGAACATGAGGTAACGCTTAAGGAAAAAACGAGTCCCTTCATCTGTCATTAGGCGGTACGTGTAGCAGTTCAGACAATAATAATCCTGGTAAATTCACTCCGGCAAGTAAAAAAAGAGGCCAACAGAAAAAAACACAATACCAGCACACTTGTAACAAAATGTAAATAAAAAAGTGAATAATAAACCTCAAATATCCACCGCAAGAATGATTAACGCGCTAATCATTCAACATAAAGTATGCGTCTTTTCCAACCAGAACGTCGCTGTGGTAACCCGCAGGCCGCAGCTGAAGCCGCGTCGAGGTACGGCTGCATCCAGATGAGGTCGGGGTAGCCTCTGCTTTCTGTTATCCTTTTCACAACGTTTGCGGACAGGCTATTCCTTTATCTTCCATAAGCCTCACTGACATAAAATAGCAATATTAAAAATGAGTGTCAGAGAAATGACTAAAATAAGAATCAGCTTATTTTACTTTCCTGACAATAATTAATATTTATCGACAATTATCCATATCGCCGGTGGGCTATTTCAGACTTTTTACCTCCGTTGCTTTAACAGAACAGCAGGCAATAAAGTTCAAATGCCTTTTATGACGTTGAAAAAAACGCAACATAGATAAAAATCTCGGACGATTCTCGCCCTTCAACAAACCATTGCCGACAATTTTTAGCGCCTGTTTAAAACCTTCATCTTTCATCAACCCTCGCGGCGACATCAGCGACATCGGTCCATGATGAATGCTTACGGCGTCAAAGCCGGTCCGTTGGAAAAGCGTCTGCCAGGCGGCGGCGCTCAGCGGGCTGACGTGGGATTTCACCACCCCCTGCAGCTGCCGCCGGGCGTCCTCTCCCAGCGCATCCTGCGTATACATGATATCGTGCGTCAGCAAACGACCGCCGGGCTTAAGAACGCGAAAATATTCCGCCACCAGTTTCTCTTTGGCTTTATCCGCATACATGGTGAGCATCGCTTCATTTATCACCATATCAAACGTTGCATCGGCAAATGGCAGCCGAGCGGCATTCGCCTCCATCACTATCACCCGATGATCCACACCTTCGCGAACGATATTTTGCCGGGCTTTCGCCAGCGCGTCTTTATCCATATCGATGGCGTAAACGCTGCAGTGAAAACGCTGCGCCAGCTCAATAGAGGTTGTCCCCATATTACAGGCTACCTCCAGAACTTTACTGTCGGCGGTAAAACCCGCCTGCTGAAATAGCCACTCTGTGGCTTCAATGCCGCCGGGGCGTAAGCGGGTTTTCCCCAGGCTTGCCAAAAACGTATGTCCGGCTTTTTCGCTTGCGTTCATTTGTCTCTCCTCACTCCCTATAAGATGCATTATAAATACAACATTAAGGTTAAGGAGGGAATAATGATAATGAATTTTATTTTCATTAAGAAGAAAGGGAAAGAAATGATGCAATGAGGGGAAAAATCTATTCAATATTTAACAATCACTTACCGTTACTATGGGGCTGTATGGCCCTTATCCCTGCCGCGCTTTATTGAAATGATAACCATTCTCATATTAACATATGCCGTATTGATTAACTCTCCTGAACCTGGCTATGTCACCTTCTTCCGCCATCGCCTCTCCGCTGACGCTTGCCTCGCTCTATAGCGACCATCATGGCTGGCTGAAAAAATGGCTTACCCATAAGTTGCAATCCGCTTATGACGCCGACGACGTAGCGCAGGACACCTTTGTCCGAATTATGGCCGGCGAGTCGCTGTTGACGATTCGCGATCCAAAATCTTTTCTCTGCACGATTGCTAAACGGGTGATGATCGACCTGTTCCGCCGCAACGCCCTGGAGCGCGCCTGGCTCGACATGCTCTCTCAGCTACCGCCAGAGCTCTCTCCCTCACCGGAGCTACGGCAGAGCCAGCTCGAACTGTTACAGCAGATTGATGCCATGCTGGACGGGCTTAACGCAAAAGCCCGGGAAGCGTTTTTGCTCTCGCAGCTTGAAGGGCTGACCTACGCCGATATCGCCAGCCGCCTGGCGGTTTCCATCAGTTCGGTTAAGAAATATATCGCGAAAGCCACCGAGCACTGCCTGCTGTTCCGTCTGGAGAATGGCCTGTGAAACCGACGCTAAGCGAATCCCGTCGTCAGGCGCTGCGTTCCGCCTCGCACTGGTACGCGGTCCTCAGCGATGGGCGCGTCAGTCCGCAGCTGGAGGCCCGCTGGCAGCAGTGGTATGAGCAAAACAACGAAAATCAGTGGGCGTGGCAGCAGGTAGAAAACCTGCGTCAGCAGATGGGGCAACTGCCGGGCGGGCTGGCCAGCCGTGCTCTTCACGATAGCCGTCTGGCGCGTCGCCACGTGCTGAAAGGGCTGATGCTTTTGCTGGCGGCCGGAGGTAGCTGGCGGCTCTGGGAGTCCGAGCTGGCGGAGGGCCTCCGCGCCGACTACCGGACGGCGAAAGGGATACCGCGCCCGCAGCGGCTTGCCGACGGTTCGCTGCTGACGCTGAATAGCGAAAGTGCCGCCGACGTCCGTTTTGACGCGCGGCAGCGCATGGTTCATTTACGCTACGGCGAAATCGCCATCAGGACCGCTCACGACAGCCGGCAGCGGCCTTTTCGGGTGCAAACGCGGGAAGGCACTCTCACCGCGTTCGGGACCGAATTCACCGTCCGTCAGTTTGCCGGCGGCACCCGGCTGGCGGTACAGCAGCATGCCGTAGAAGTGGTTTTACCGTCCGGCAGCGCCCAACGCGTTAACGCCGGGGAAAGCCTGTGGTTTACCCGCGATCGCTTCGCCGCCCTGGTTAAGCTCAACGGCGGCGAGGATAGCTGGATCCGGGGCGTGCTGACCTTCCACGACGCCCCGCTGAGCGAAGTGGTCGAAACCCTCGCCCGCTATCGCTCCGGGGTGCTGCGCTGCGATCCCGCCGTGGCCGATTTACGCCTGAGCGGCACCTTTCCGCTGGGCGACCCTGATGCCATTCTGCAGGTTATCGCGCAAACGCTGCCGATTACATTGCGGTCTGTCACCCGCTACTGGGTCACGCTCGTTCCGGCCTGAGAAAAAAAATCGAAAAAATTCTCATTCTCTATTGTCCCTTTTCCCCTGCTCGTTCGACTTATCTAATGAATATAACCAAAAACGATGGTGGAGAAGAGATGACGCCTTTACGCGTTTTACGCAAACCGATGCCTCTGGTGATGGCAATCCGTTTAAGCCTGCTGCCGCTAGCGGGGCTGGCTGCCGCGCCGGTATTCGCCGCCGCGCAGTATGATATTGCCGCCGGGGAGTTAGATCACGCCCTGAACCAATATGCCGCCCGCAGCGGTATCACGCTTTCCGCCGACGCCAGCCTGACGCGCGGCAAGCATAGTCCGGGCCTGCACGGCAGCTTTGAAACCGAAGAGGGTTTACGCAGGCTGCTGAACGGCAGCGGATTACGGCTCAAGCCGCTGGGCAAGAACGTCTGGACCCTGGAGCTGGATCCCGCGTCCGTCAGTGCAGAATCCACCCTCACCGTCGTCGGGGACTGGCTTGGCGACGCGCGCGAAAACGATGTCTTTGAGCACGCCGGCGCCCGCGACGTGATCCGTCGGGAGGATTTCGCCAAAACCGGCGCCGCCACGATGCGCGAAGTGCTGAACCGGATCCCCGGCGTCAACGCGCCGGAAAATACCGGCACCGGCAGTCACGACCTGGCGATGAACTTCGGTATTCGTGGCCTCAACCCGCGGCTTGCCAGCCGTTCCACGGTGCTGATGGACGGTATCCCGGTTCCCTTTGCCCCCTACGGCCAGCCGCAGCTTTCGCTGGCGCCGGTCTCGCTCGGCAATATGGACGCCATCGATGTCGTGCGCGGCGGCGGCGCGGTGCGCTACGGGCCGCAGAGCGTCGGCGGCGTGGTGAACTTCGTCACCCGCGCCATCCCCGAGGATTTTGGCATTCAGGGCGGCATTGAAGGGCAGCTCAGCCCCACCTCTTCGCAAAACAACCCGAAAGAGACGCATAACCTCGCGATCGGCGGCACGGCGGACAACGGTTTCGGTTCCGCCCTGCTTTACTCCGGCACCCGGGGCAGCGACTGGCGCGAACACAGCGCCACGCGGATTGATGATGTGATGCTGAAAAGCAAATACGCGCCCAACGAAGTCCATACCTTTAACAGCCTGCTGCAATACTATGACGGCGAAGCCGATATGCCCGGCGGCCTCTCCCGCGCCGACTACAACGCCGACCGCTGGCAGTCCACGCGTCCTTATGACCGCTTTTGGGGGCGCCGCCAGCTCGCCAGCCTCGGCTACCAGTACCAGCCGGATGCGCAGCATAAATTTAATATTCAGGGGTTCTATACCCATACCCTGCGCAGCGGCTACCTGGAACAGGGTAAGCGCATTACCCTCTCCCCGCGCGAATATTGGGTCCGCGGCATCGAGCCGCGCTACAGCCAAAGCTTTATGATCGGCCCATCCGCCCACGAAGTCGGCGTCGGCTATCGCTACGTCAACGAATCGACCCACGAGATGCGTTACTACACCGCGACCACCAGCGGCGAGCTGCCCAGCACCGCCAGTCCGTACGATCGCGATACCCGTTCCGGCACCGAAGCCCACGCCTGGTATATCGACGATCGCGTGGATATCGGCAACTGGACGATTACGCCAGGTATGCGCTTTGAGCACATTGAGTCTTATCAGGACAATAATCTGCTGGGCACCCGCGAACGGGTCAGCTATAACGCCCCGCTCCCGGCGCTGAATGTTCTTTATCACCTCACCGACAGCTGGAATCTTTATGCCAACACAGAAGGCTCATTCGGCACCGTACAGTACAGCCAGATTGGCAAGGCTGTGCAAAGCGGCAATGTGGAACCGGAAAAAGCGCGAACCTGGGAAGTCGGCACCCGCTACGATGACGGCGCGCTGACCGCAGAGATGGGGCTGTTCCTGATTAACTTCAACAATCAGTACGATTCCAACCAGACCAATGACACGGTCACCGCCCGGGGTAAAACGCGTCATAGCGGCCTGGAAGCGCAAACCCGTTACGCCCTCGGCGAGCTTTCACCCGCGCTTGATAATCTCTCTGTCTACGCCAGCTATGCGTACGTCAATGCTGAAATCCGCGAGAAAGGCGACACCTACGGTAACCAGGTTCCCTTCTCGCCGAAGCACAAAGGCACCTTTGGCGTCGATTACAAGCCCGGCAGCTGGACGTTTAACCTCAACGGCGACTTCCAGTCGAGCCAGTTTGCCGATAACGCCAATACCGTTGCCGAAAGCGCCGATGGCAGCACCGGCCGCATTCCCGGCTATATGCTGTGGGGCGCTCGCGTGGCCTATGACTTTGGCCCGCAGATGGCCAATCTCAACCTCGCGCTGGGGGTGAAAAACATCTTCGACCATGCGTATTACACCCGCTCGTACGACGATAACAACAAAGGGCTTTACGCCGGTCAGCCGCGCACGCTGTACCTGCAAGGATCAATGAAGTTCTGATGATAGAGCGTTGCCGGACAGCGCTATTCGCGCCCTGTCCGGCAAGCTGGAGTGAATAATGTTTAGCCTTGTTCGTCTGTGTATTTTCAGCCTGCTGTTTCTGGCGGGCCCGCTCTTTGCCGCCACCGTACAGGATGAGCGCGGTCGCTTTACGCTTGATAAAACGCCGCAGCGCATCGTCGTGCTTGAACTCTCCTTTGTCGACGCGCTGGCGGCGGTTGACGTTAGCCCGACAGGCGTGGCCGATGACAACGATCCGTCGCGTATTCTGGCGGACGTACGCGCACGTCTGAAGCCCTGGCAGTCGGTGGGCACCCGCGCCCAGCCTTCACTGGAGGCCATCAGCGCGCTGCATCCCGATCTGATCGTCGCCGATAGCAGTCGCCATGCCGGAATTTACGCCGCCCTGAGGCAAATTGCCCCGGTGCTGCTGTTGAAATCGCGCAATGAAACCTGGGAGGAGAACCTGCAGTCAGCGGCGATTATCGGCAAAGTAGTGGGTAAGGATAAGGAGATGCAGCAGCGTCTGGCGCTGCATCGGCAAAAAATGGCGGCGTTTTCCCGACAGCTGCCGGCTGGCGCCAGCGTGCTGTTTGGCACCTCTCGCGAACAGCAGTTTAATCTTCACTCAACGCAAACTTATACCGGTAGCGTGCTGACGGCGCTTGGCCTGAAGGTTCCGCCGCCAATCGGCGGCGCGCCGATGGCGGCGATAAATTTCGAACAGCTGCTGGCCCTGAATCCGCAATGGCTGCTGGTCGCTCATTACCGTACTGAAAGTATCGTGAAAAAATGGCAGCAGGACTCCCTGTGGCCAATGCTGCAGGCCGAGCAGAAAGGGCAGGTCGCCGCCGTCGACAGCAACAGCTGGGCGCGGATGCGCGGGATCTTCGCCGCCGAGCGTATTGCCAGCGATATGGTTAAAATTGTCCACCACCGGGCGGTTGATATCACGCCATGAAACCGTTCCGTCGCGCGTTTTTTATCTGGGGATGGCCGCTGCTGGCCCTCAGCGGCCTGTTCTGGCTGAGCCTGTTCTGCTATTCGCCCATCCCGATTTCGCCGCTCAACGCCCTTCACGCCCTGCTGGCGCCTGAGTCTCCTTCGCTTGCGGAGGCGCTGGTGCTTAATCTGCGCCTGCCCCGCAGCCTGGTGGCGGTAATGCTCGGCGCCTCGCTGGCGATGTCGGGGGCGTTATTACAAACGCTTACCCATAACCCGCTGGCATCGCCTTCACTGCTCGGCATTAATAGCGGCGCGGCGCTGGCGATGGCGCTGACCAGCGCATTCAGTCCGGCACCGCTGGCGGGCTTTTCGCTGGCGCTGATTGCCGCCTGCGGCGGCGGAATAAGCTGGCTGCTGGTGATGAGCGCCGGCGGCGGCTGGCGTCAGCAGCAGGATCGCCAACGGTTGATCCTCGCCGGTATTGCCCTCTCGGCGCTATGCATGGCGCTGACCAGAATGACCCTGCTGCTGGCGGAAGATCGCGCCTGGGGCATTCTTACCTGGCTTGCGGGCGGCGTTTCCCACGTACGCTGGGCCGAGTTCTGGCAGCTTTTCCCTTTTGTCGCGCTGATCACCCCCGGCGTATTCCTGCTGGCCAACGCGCTTAATCTGCTCAACGTCAGCGATACCGCCGCCCATTCGCTGGGGGTGAATTTGCCGCGCCTGCGCCTGCTTATCAACGCGGCCGCGTTGCTGCTTACCGGCGCCAGCGTCAGCGTCGCCGGACCGATTGCCTTTGTTGGCCTGCTGGTCCCGCATCTGGCGCGTTTTTGGGCGGGTCACGATCATCGTACTTTTTTGCCGGTCAGCGCCCTGCTGGGCGCCCTGTTTATGCTGCTGGCGGATATGCTCGCCAGAGCGTTGGCCTGGCCGGGTGAACTGCCCGCGGGCGCGGTGCTGGCGCTGGCGGGCGGGCCCTGTTTTGTCTGGCTGGTCAGGAGACGCGGGTGAAACAACGCATCGTGTTTTTATGGCTCGCGCTCACGCTGTTAACCCTGTTCTCGCTGCGGATGGGGGCGATCCCGCTGCCGTGGCGAGCGCTGCTCAGCGGATGGCATACGGACAGCGAGTATCACTACGTCCTTATGCAATATCGCCTGCCGCGCGTGGTGCTGGCGCTGATTATCGGCGCCGCGCTGGCGGTTTCCGGGGCGCTGGTTCAGGGTATTGTGCATAATCCGCTGGCCTCGCCGGACATTCTGGGCATTAACCACGGGGCGAGCCTGACCTCGGTGGCGGCACTGTGGTTTTTACCGTCCCTGCCCCTGCCGTGGCTGCCGCTGCTGGCCTTTATCGGCGGAATGGTGGCGATGGTAATACCGCTCGCCCTTGCCGGTTTTTCTCGACCAATGCGCCTGGCGCTGACCGGCATCGCGCTGTCGGCCTGCTGGGCCAGCGTGACCGACTACCTCTTACTGTCGCGGCCGCAGGAGATCAATAACGCGCTGCTGTGGCTGACCGGAAGCCTGTGGGCCAGAGACGGCGCATTCGTCATCATCGTCCTGCCCCTGCTGGCGATTTTGCTGCCCTTAAGCTTCGCCCTCAGTCGCGATCTCGACCTGCTGGCGCTAGGCCATGAGCGCGCGGGAACGCTCGGCGTCAACGTGCGCTGGCTTAACGGCTACGGCTTAACGTTGGCGGTGGCCCTCGCGTCGATCGGCGTCGCGGTCTGCGGTCCTGTCGCCTTTATCAGCCTTGTGGTGCCGCATCTTGTGCGTCGCCTCTTCGGCGGCCGCCATCGCCGTTTATTGCCGCTCTCTGCGCTCACGGGCGGACTGGTTCTGCTGCTCGCCGATCTGCTGGCGCGAACGCTGCATCCGCCGCTTGAGCTGCCGGCAGGCGTGCTGACGGCGATTATCGGCGCCCCCTGGTTTATCTGGCTTCTTGTGAGAATGCGTTAAATGGAACTGCGAATAGAAAAGCTAACCGCTGGCTATGGCGGCAAGCGCGTTATCAACAATCTCGATCTGACGCTACCGGGCGGGAAAATTACCGCGCTGCTGGGGCCAAACGGCTGCGGTAAATCAACGCTGCTGAAGTGTTTCTCTCGCCTCCTGACGCCCATCGCCGGCGATGTCTGGCTCAATGATGTCCCCTTAAACCGCCTCTCCGCCCGTCAGCTGGCGCGGCGACTGGCGCTGCTGCCGCAGCAGCATCACGTTCCGGAAGGCGTCACCGTACGCGAGCTGGTCGGCTACGGCCGGAGTCCGTGGCTACCGCTGTGGGGGCGGCTTTCCGCGCAGGATCGACAGCAGGTCGACAGCGCGCTACAACGAACCGGCATCGCTGCGCTGGCGGAACGACCGCTGACCGCCCTTTCCGGCGGCCAGCGGCAGCGGGCTTTTCTGGCGCTGCTGCTGGCGCAGGATACGCCGCTGGTGCTGCTCGATGAGCCAACGACCTGGCTGGATATTCATCATCAGGTGGCGCTGATGACGCTGATGCGCGAGCTGCAGACGATGGGCAAGACCGTGGTCACCGTACTGCACGACCTGAACCAGGCCAGCCGCTACTGCGACCATCTGGTGGTGCTTGAAGGGGGCCGGGTGCAGGCTCAGGGCCTGGCGGAAACGGTACTGACGCCGGAGATGCTGCGGGAGATTTTTCACCTGGAGGCGGAGATCCACCCGGAGCCGGTGTCGCAGCGCCCGATGTGCGTGGTGAAATAACCCGGGTAAGGCGCGCTGCGCCCTACCCGAAGTTGATCAGTAGGTGTGGAAGTACTGCTGGATCACCTGCGGGTTTTTAGTTTGCGTCAGCGCCGTCATCAGCAGGATGCGCGCTTTTGCCGGGTTGAGCGAATCGGCTACCAGCCCAGGCTGGCCGTCATCAACAGGCACGACGCCGCTGCCGGTACGCGAGGCGCGAACCACCACGATACCGGCTTTTTCCGCCTTTTCGATCCCCGCCGCGCTGCGTACGGAGACCGACCCCGCGCCGGTGCCCGCATAGATAATCCCGTCGGCATGGTGCGCGATCGCCGCGTCATACATATATTCAGGGTCATCCTGGTAGCCATAAATAATGACCACTTTCGGTAGCGCGTTAAGATTGCGGACGTCAAAAACCGAACGCACGGTGTGAATTTTATCCACGCGAGTTTCGAACTGCGGTTTGCCGCTCACGATAACGCCCAGATAGCCCTCCTCCGGCGCCTTGAAGGTATCCAGCGTCGTGGCGTTGGTCTTAGTGACAAAACGCGCCGCGCCGATGCGGTCATTAAGCACCACCATCACGCCGCGGCCCTTCGCTTCCGGGTCGGCCGCCACGGTCACCGCTTCCAGCAGATTCATCGGACCGTCGGCGCTGATGGCCGTGGCCGGACGCATTGCCGCCGTGAAAACGACCGGCTTATTGCTTTTTACCGTCAGGTTGAGGAAATAAGGCGTCTCGTCCAGGGTGTCGGTACCATGGGTAATCACTACGCCGTCCACATCATCGCGTGCCAGCAGTTCATTGACGCGCTTTGACAGTTTGAGAATGATGTCGCTGGTCATATTTTCGCTGCCGATATTAGCGACCTGCTCGCCGTCAACGCGTGCGACTTTGCTCATCTCAGGCACGGCATTAATCAGCGTCTGTACGCCAATCGCGCCGGCTTTGTACCCGGTAGTCTGGGTATTGCTGGCCGCTGAACCGGCAATCGTCCCTCCGGTCGCCAGGATTACGATATGCGGCAGACGCGTCTCACTCGAAGCGAAAGCGCTTATCGCCAGTAACGTAATTGCCAGTAATGCTCTAAAATTCATCATGACTCATCCCAAAATAGATATTAAATAAATTCGCGCAGAGAGAATGCAAACAGCTTGCCAGGATTTAATGTATTTTACTCGGTAAAAATGATTAACTATCGGACAAAAAAGGATTTTTACTTCGCCCGGAGCGCTACTTTGGTGCAGGGACGCGCTAAAAATGGGCAGGATAAAAATGCGAAACCCGAATGGACTTATTCAATCTATTTTGTCATGTCGGCATCGCTATCAACGAAATAGAGCAAAACGGTGCGGGTAATGCGATGGAGAAAAACGATGCATAATATCGCCTTAAAATCAGCATTGATGCTTACCACCCGCGTCATACAAATTATTAACCCTGAATTACACCTGCATATGCAACGAACGGCGCTGATCGCGCTGGAGCTTGCGCAGGCGTCAGGGCTCTCGCGTCAGCAGCAGCAGACGATCTTTTGCGCCGCGCTGCTGCACGACATTGGCGTTCTGGGCGATAAACGAGTGTTCTCCTCGCTGAACGCCATCGATAACCTTAACGACCCGCATCAGCACCGGGGAGCAGAAATGCTGGCCGGGTTAGCGACCCTGGCCCCCATCCTGCCGATTATCCGCGATCACCATTTTAGCCCACACCACAAAGGCAGCCTCGAACAGCATATCGTCTATTTCGCCGACGTGTTTGAACGCCTGCTTGCTGGCGATAAGCACGCGACAACCTTTCAAACCGATATGATTATTGGTAAATTTCGCGCGCTTTACCAGGCGATAGATCCGCCGCTATGCCAGACTTTGTGCCAGCTCGCACAAAAAGAGCATTTTTGGCTGCACCTCAATCCCGGACATATTCAGCGAATGCTGGAGATCATCGGCCCTATCAACCATGTTTATATCGATATCGACGGTCTGAAAGATATCTGCCTGTTAATTGCCAAAATTGTCGATACCTACAGCAGCTTCACCGCCAGCCATAGTCTGAAGGTCGGGCGAATTTCGCGCACCCTTGCCGCTTATATGAATCTGCCGGAGATGGAGTGTAAGAAAATTGAGATTGCCGGCTATTTACACGATATTGGCAAAGTACACATTCCGCTGAAAATCCTGGAGAAACAGGGCGAACTGAATGACGAAGAGCTGCTTCAGGTGCGGGAACATAGCTATATGACCGGCGAAATTCTTAGCACCTTCAGCGAACTCGGCGAAATAATTAACTGGGCCGCGAATCATCATGAAAAGCTGGATGGCAGCGGCTATCCGCTTCATCTCAATGAGCATTACCTGCAGCTTCCGGATCGGATTATCGCCATCGCGGATATTTTCACCGCGCTTACCGAAGACCGCCCCTATCGCCCCGGAATGAGCCGTCAGCAAGCGTTACAGCTGATAGAGAGTGATGTTATAAATGGCGCGCTGGATAAAGACGTGTACCGCATTTTGCATCACCATGCCGAAGCGCTGCACGCTATTATTACTCACACGCTACACCCGTAATCACCGTTTTTTTTCCGGTGAAGCCGGAGTGTGACGATAAAAAATAATTAATTCATCTGCACGCAAGGAATATCCGGTGAGAATCGCCACCATGACTAACTGGGCCTACGGGATCACCGTCGCCCTGACCCTCGCCTCAGGCATCGCCATGCTGATGGCCTCAAGTGCGGATAATGCCGAACGCCGCGCCGTCGAACAACGCCAGGCGTTTGACCAGCTAAGCGAAGAAGTAGAAAGCGGCGCCTGGGAGCTTTCCGATCTCGCGCGACTTTACATCATTCAAAAAAATCAGGATGTGCTGCAGGAGTACCGGCAGCAAGCCCAGGCCACCGCCGCCATTGAACATCGTCTGGAAAAGCTGAAAGACAATGGCGCAACCGCTGAAGAGCTGGCGCTGCTGCGCGAGGGTTTACAGATAGCCGATGAACTTCAGGATGAGCAGCAAACGGCGCTGGCGCAGGTTGCCAGGGGAGAAGAAAAAGCGGCGGTCAGCCTGCTTTACGGCGCTGCCTATGAGCAGGAGCTTGAGCGGGTCCAGACGCAGCTCGATCACTTTCGCCTGATGCTCGAAGGCCGGGTGAATAAAACCATTGCCGAGGCTACGGAGAAATCACGGATCTGGCGTACGCTTTCTGAGATCATGGTTGGGCTCACCGCGCTGATGTTCCTGTTTGTGCTGGGGTTTATTCTTAAGCGGCGGGTGCTCTATCCCGTCGTTCGCCTGAGCGACGTGGTGCAGCGGCTGGCATCGCAGGATTATGCGGTTGAGACGCCGCAGTTTACCCAGATTGATGAAATTGGCGATATGGCCCAGGCCATTCGTATCTTTCGCGAGAACGGGCTGGCGCGGCAGCGGCTGGAACAAGAGCGCGATGCGGACTGGGCGGTCCGCGAGCTGCTGGCGAGGATGACCCAGCGCTTGCAGGGCTGCGAATCGTTCGAGGATGTGATCAAGGTTGCCGAACTGTTCGCGCCAAATATCGCCCCGGAGATCCCGGGCCGGCTGTATATTCTCGATACCGATCCCTGGCAGATGCGCTGCGTGGCGCAGTGGCTTTCTCCGCCGCTTGAAGCCGACGTCTTCCATCCGGATAACTGCTGGGCCGTGCGGCGCGGGCTGAGCCATCCGCCGGTCAACGGTGAGCCGGATATCGCCTGTTATCACCTGTCGGAATCGCAGGCTCAACGGTCGCTATGCGTGCCGCTGATTGCGCAAGGAGAAGCGATTGGTCTGCTCTCCTTCAGCAACGTCACCTCCGCGACCGCCCCGTCCCGCGCCTATCTTGAACTGATGGCCGAAGCCCTGGGTCTGGCGCTGGCGAACCAGCGTTTACGCAACGCGCTGCTGGAAAAGGCGCTGTTTGATTCATTAACCGGCCTGCGCAACCGCCACCACCTGGATGACGCTCTGCATACTCAAATGAATCTGGCGGTACGCAACGGTACGCCGCTGAGCTGCCTGATGATCGATATCGATCACTTTAAGGCGATTAATGATAGTTATGGTCACGAAGCGGGCGATCTGGTCATTAAAAACGTCGCGGCGATTATTCAACGTGCGGTGCGCGATATTGGGATGGCCTTCCGCTATGGCGGCGAAGAGTTCCTGGTATTGCTGGGCGGAACCGATGAAGAGGCCGCGATGGCCTGCGCGACCGACATCTATCACAGCGTTCAACTGCTGACGCTACGCTATGGCCTGGCTGAAATTGGTCAGGTCGATGTGTCCATCGGCATCGCCAGCTACCCGCAGCATACGCAAAGCGATAGCCTGCTGCGCGCGGCTGACGCAGCGCTCTACCGGGCAAAAGAGCTGGGGCGGTCGAGAATTGTGAGCTTTGGGATGTTGAAGGCGGATTGAGTCGACAGTCACACCACCGCGTAAAACTGGACGAGAGACCGCTATACCCCTCCTTTTAGACCCGCGTAACGGACGCGATTCCCCCCGGAGAATAAAAAAACGGGAACCCATCGGCTCCCGTTTTTGTTTAACCCAGAGACTGGATTACATGTTCGCGATAATCGCGTCGCCAAACTCGCTACATTTCAGAAGTTTAGCGCCTTCCATCAGACGTTCAAAGTCATAGGTCACGGTCTTAGCGGCGATTGCGCCTTCGGTGCCTTTAACGATCAGGTCTGCGGCTTCGAACCACTGCATGTGGCGCAGCAATATCTACGACATAAGTATTTAAGTGACTAATTTTATTGTTCATTTCACTATTTAATCGAATTTTTATTACCTTAAACCACATTGTTTAACTTGTTGATTTAGCTAATTTAAGTCTTCGTTTTGGGGAATGCACTTTAGGAAACGAAGTTGACGGTATTCACATTCGCTCATACCTCCTCCAATGTACAATGTGCTTCCTGAGTTAAATTCTTTGGGCATCGTATAGACGAGAGGGATGAAGCATGGCAAATACCGTTTCTGGTTTAACTGCACTATAAAACAGCCTTTGAGTTTCACACCCAACACAGGTTGCGCCGGATTATCTGAGTCGGTCCATTCTCTGCTATGCGCGACAAACTAGGTTTATGAGGCAAATTGGCGATGGATGAAAGGCCAGCCTTTCACGAAATCCGGGCGCTGACCGCTCACCTATTCGATCTGCAAGGTATAGCTCCACAAGGGCAAATGGCGCATAGCGATGCGAAGTCTACCAAGATTTATACGCAAAACCATATCGATTGGGTTGTCGTACCTAATGGGGAAATTAAATCTAGCTAATGCTAAATTATCATTGTTATGCTGTCTGTCATTTGAGCATCGACGCTTTGGCACAGAGCTGAGTTTTATTAGCCAAGCAACTCTGAGCCAGAAGCATATCTATTATCTCTCAGTCAATATTAATCAAAAAAGCTGCATAGTTTAAATAAAAACCATGAGACCTCAATCATCAATATATCGCTGATCACCATCACAAAACTCACATCCTTTAATATGGCTAAATTCAGGAACGCTATCGCTCATATGGCCACAGCAATTGCATGCTTGAAGTTCTGAATAATATAATAAACATTGAGTACAGAGATAACCATCTCCAAACTTACAAACACTTTCATGAGCCATACAGTTGGTACATCCTGCTGGTAAAACGGAATACACATGCTCATCAGAACTATGAAACAAATCATCATCTAGCAGATCATATCTATTAAAATTCGAGCCGCATTTTCCACATTCGAAATCAGAATCTCCCTCAGCTAAAATTTGAAACTCATTGCAGTCCGGGCAAATTAATGTAACTTTCCGCTCGATACTGGTGCAAACCTTACATCTGGTAACTTGAAGTTGACGGTTTTCATTACTGGTAGCGTCCGTCTTTGTTACCGTTGCATCCTGATGGCACTCGTTGCAATTACCGATTTGAATACCATCTTTATCAAGTAAATCCAGTTCAGGTTGAACTTGTTTAAGCCTCACTTTTGCATAAAACTCACTCCCCCTAATAAGGCGTGTTTCGCCAAATGCAAGTTTCCAATTATGTTTGGCGCGAAATATGTCTTTCCACTCATCCCTTAATAATCGATTAAGAGCAAACCATGCATCAGCTTGTTCTTTGAGTATATTATGTTGTTCATCCGCAGTAAAAGTTGGATGATAGAAATGAACCAAACGGTTACGATGCTTTCTTACTTTATCAAAAGCACTATCCGTTTCCTTATCAAGAGGTTTTTCCAGCACATCCTTTAACCTTTCACGAGTTTCTTCGTAGGTAACTGACTGAAAATCACCGGCCAAGTAAGATTGCTTTTTTATTGGTTTCTTTGGATTGCAGACTAACGACCAGTGCTCGTGTGCCAACGGTACTTTCAACAATATTTCTACCGCTGTCCAGAAACTCACCACAGAGTATTTGGGCTTTGAATCTTCAAGCTCTTTACGGGCTTTATCTAAAAAATCCAATCCATTGTTAATTAAAGATAGAACATCCTGACTGAGCTCAGTAGACTCGATACCATCTGGAGTAGTATCCTCATCAATATCTGCCATTTTTTATCCTTTATTCAGTTCCCAACACGTAAAATCTGCAATTCGCTGATCCTATCTATCGTTAAACTTTAATCGCTTCAAAATTGATAAACAGTGATTGATGATATGAGCTAGTTTAGTTCATTACACCAATCTTCAAAATCAAGTTTAACACTTATAAGCCTCTGTTTTTCAACTAATATTTTGAAGTCTTCAGCCCTTCCCCACCAGTCATTAATCATCAGTACTTCTCCTGCAAATGTGAGGTTATATCCATCAGGAATTCGTAGTCCGCTGTTTTCTGGGCAAAGAACTGCAATGCCAAGTAATCCAAAAATAGTTCTATCAGAAAGGCGAATCTTACCGGCGCTTGCAATAATACTTGTAGTGGTTAACTTATTAGTGGCATCAGGAATTAGTTCAAACCCTTCAGGAAGCTCGTCCCCATGACCATGAGTGCATCTGTGTATACAGTACACTAAGTCAGCAATATCAGGTCGATCAGTTGCCTTTTGCTGATCACTCACCTTGGCGGGCCAGAACGTTGTTTCCAAATTTATGTTAGGCAGAGCCATTGGCCCAAAAATGTCGTAATGCTCTCTAAGTGACTGAGTGAATCTGCGATGATGTTTTCGCATTTCAGGATGCAGCTTTCTTGACGTCCCATCAAAAGCATTACATGCGTGCATCATAGCACCATCCAGATCACCTATTTCAAAATCATCTATTGATTTTCTTACAGAATACCCGATGCCAGCCATGCTTATGTTTACCTTACGTTTATACAGTTGGGTTCAATTCGAACGCTACTACTAAGACATAGACTTGGTCCACGATTCGGGGCAGCGTTTGCATATTAAGTAAAGGAAAATACGATTAATTGATGAAAAGCATTTTGTCCCTTAATCGTATCATAAACGAACAAAAAACTTCCAAGACTGTAATAAGATGGATGAATGGCAATCATTGTTGCCACCTTCAAACATCGAACTTCATGGGGTGAAACTACACCTTAACTCATTGATGTATATAGAGCAGATTTTGCTGAAAAAGTACTGATTGTTTATACCTGCATGTGACACCTACCGCCAGCAATAGCGCGATTTACAACGTTTTACTAACAGTGTCATGGGGTGTCGGGGGGCGGAGGTTCAAATCCTCTCGTGCCGACCAAATAATCCCAGTAAAACCAGCCTCTTAAGGCTGGTTTTTTTATGCCTGTTTTTCGAGCGGGGAGTTAGTGGGGTGAAACTGGGGTGAAACCCCATCAATAACAACTTCTCCGGGGTTATTTTCCTCCCTCAGAAATGCTCAATTTTCTGTCTTCTATACTTTCAGTATGACTACTGGAGGTAACCATGTGCGGACGATTTGCCCAATCACAGACGCGCGAAGAATACTTGGCTTATCTTGTAGAAGAGGCCGAGCGGAATATCGCCTTTGATCCCGAACCGATCAGTCGTTACAACGTCGCGCCCGGAACCAAAGTTCTGTTACTGAGCGAACGTAATGAACAACTGCGCCTCGATCCAGTTCACTGGGGTTACGCGCCAGGGTGGTGGGATAAGCCAGCGCTCATTAACGCTCGCGTAGAAACCGCGGCGACAAGCAGAATGTTTAAACCGCTGTGGCAGCACGGTCGAGCGATCTGCTTTGCTGATGGCTGGTTTGAATGGAAAAAGGAAGGGGACAAGAAACAGCCCTATTTCATCCACCGTAAAGACGGCAAGCCCATTTTTATGGCGGCGATCGGCAGCGTGCCTTTCGAGCGCGGCGATGAAGCTGAGGGATTTTTGATTGTGACTGCAGCTGCCGACCAAGGTCTGGTCGATATTCATGACCGCCGGCCGCTGGTTTTGGTACCGGAAGCAGCGCGCGAATGGATGCGGCAAGATGTTGGTGGGAAAGAGGCGGAGGAAATAATTGCAGATGGCGCTCTGTCAGCAGATCATTTCAAATGGCACCCGGTTTCCCGCGCAGTGGGTAACGTGAAGAATCAGGGGCCTGAATTGATTGAGGCTATCTAAAGACTATAGATTTGATAACGTCCGAAATGTGCCAAAAGCGGACATAGCAGTGCTATTGAGTCATAGATCTAGGTCCACTTGGGTGGAATACTTACAGCTTTCCATAAATTTTCGGTGCCTTACACTTATAAACTGTGCAACTTTATGATCCAAGTTACTTGTATTTGATTGATTTCTGTAAAACCTCAATAAATACGTTTTAGTGGAAATTTTATGCCTTTGTTCGTAGGCATTTCTTAAAATATCATATGCCGTATAATCATGTTTTTGGGTTATAACAGATAAAAGAAGCTCAAATGTATGAAGACCAAGGGAATAGAAACAATAACTTATATCACGGTCTCCTATAGTTATTTTGTGATCATGCAAAGAGAGCGGAATCTCATTCATTGTTATACTAACAAACATACAAGAAAGACCTTCTATAATCTTCGGGTGGCGTCCTTCAAGTACTATCCGGTGTATTGCAGTGTGAGCTTGTTTCCAAGGGTTATATTTGAGCTTATTAAAACTTTTTTCTATAGCATTACTGTTATTTTCGGAAGAAAGTATTGAGTCTAAATACCTTGCCGCTTTAACTTCAAATGCAAGAAGTGTTTTGTTTTTCGAACATAAAATCATTGCGTCAGGTGATTTTGAGTTAGATTTACCATAAGAAAACTCAGGAATGTATTCATACAAACCAGTTCTTTCTAAAGCGCATGATTCTTTGCATATATATTGTACGTATAGTTCAAAGTCGGCTCCAAAATCATCTAAAAATCCCTTTGTTTTTCCTGAGTAGAGGTGAATTTTATGAAATAAATTGTCAAACAAAAGCTCCTCAATGAATCTACCTTCTATTGGTAAATATTCTGTTTCAGATAGTCGTAGAAAAGGTTTATTTCTAAATATATCACAATTAGTTGGTTCATTGATGGTAGATGCAGAAAAATCTGCGCCTTCCTTGAGGTCGAATGAGACTGATTTCATGACATTTATTAGTAATTGCAACTTAATCCCAGTTTCTTGGCTAGCCTTACGCAGATCTATGATCCAGTCACTACATAACATAATGTCAAATCTTACAGAACTTCGTTTTACGATGTACCGGCAAATTATCATGTAAATGATATTAATATAACTCTCTATTGAGAATCCTGATTTTTCTTGAAATAACTGGACGTACTGAGAGATATTCGCCCCTTCAATAAAAATCTTGTACGCACGATACATTTTGAATTTAAAATCATCTCTCGAACGAATGATAGCCGATTTTATAACATATTGATGGACATTCTCTGAGATATTGTAATCATTTATATGCGTTAATAATTCATGCAGTATACTTAATGAATGTGTAGGGTCTGCATTATTTTCAATTAACAAGTTAGAGTTATTTGCGCTGATAAGCATGAGCTTCCAACACACTATAATCTGCGCTCTTCCATATATACGGCGTTCGTCGATAGCATTTCCTTTACAAGCTGGAATATTTGTTTTAGACCACTCCCTAAACTTTCGCTCTTCGTTACTCACGCATGATAAAATAGATAATTGCGATAATGTCTCTAAGCTAACGTTATCTCCTATTATTTTTTCAGGTGTCTTTGGGTTACCGTAGCACTCCCTATGCGATAAGAGAATATCTATATTCTCAAATTGTTTGAAACCTGGAGTTTCACCGCTCTTATTTTTTTCCATAAAAAACCTTAATCTATAATTGCTAATATTTGTGAACAATGTCTTCAATTCAGCTTACTGACCTGCACTACGTTGATTAACACATGGTAACATTAGTAATGCCATCAACGGACGGCGAGATCAACGGTAAACTTCCGCTATTCGCTCTAAGCGGACTGTAGTAGCGTCACCATTACCATTAATGGCCGAATCATCTAACTTTGAGCAGGTCACAGAACCTCGTAGTATAGCGCGGGGATAGCATTTCTCTCTTCATCTGCCAGGCAGTCTGGATCCCCTGCCCCGCAAAATAGAGCGTCCCCCTGCCATCCTTTGCATTGAGATGGTCGAGTACTTCCATGAGCTTTTCACTGTTCTTTCGTGGTGCGTTGTCATCAAACAGGTTGAGCTGCGCTACGCCCTGGCTGTAGAAATCGCCCAGCATCACGCCGGCCTTCTGGTAACGGTGCCCGTCTCGCCAGATAGCATCGAGGCATTTCGTCGCCGCGGTAATTATGTCCCGGCTATCCTGGGTTGGCGTTAGCAGCTTTACAGATGCGCTGTTGCCGTAATATGGCTCGTTGAGCGCAAAGGGGCTGGTTTTGACAAAAGCGGAGATAAACCGGCAGTACTGATGCTCGCCGCGAAGTTTCTCGGCTGCGCGCGATGCATAGCTGCATATCGCCTGTCGCATTTCATGATATTCAGTGATGCGGCCACCGAAAGAACGGCTGCACACAATTTCCTGCTTTACCGGCGCGAATTCCTCAAGACCAAGGCATGGCTCGCCACGCAGCTCACGTACTGTTCTTTCCAGAACCACATTAAAATGCTTCCGGATAAACCTGATATCTGTATCCGCCAGTTGAAGCACTGTTTTAATGCCCATTGCCTCCAGTTTTTTACTGAGGCGGCGCCCGACTCCCCAGACCTCATCCACCGGAAGCAAAGCCATCAACTTCCTCTGCCTTTCCTGATTAGACAGATCCACCACTCCTCCGGTCTGCCGCTGCCACTGTTTCGCAGCATGATTGGCCAGCTTCGCCAGGGTTTTAGTCTGGGCGATGCCCACTCCGACAGTAAGGTGTGTCCTACGCAGTACCGTCTCGCGAATTTCCCTGCCAAAGTCGGTAAGATCGCGACAGTTACGCACACCAGTCAGATCGCAAAATGCCTCATCAATACTGTAAATTTCGCAGCGTGGAGAGAGTTCCTCCAGCGTTGTCATCACTCGGTTGGACATATCGGCATAAAGCTCATAGTTGCTGCTAAACGCGATAATACCGTGCCGGCGAAACATGTCCTTTTGCTTGAAATAAGGCTCACCCATTTTGACGAAGGGCTTAGCCTCTTGCGAACGGGCGATCACGCAGCCGTCGTTGTTTGACAGGACGACCACCGGCCGCCCCTTCAGGTCAGGACGAAATACGGTCTCGCACGATGCGTAAAATGAGTTCACATCGCAAAGTGCAAACATTTCAGCCAGCCGATTTAATGATGTACGTAACCACCCCGAACACATCGAGAGTATCCTCGCTACCGACGACTATCGGCGAATATGCAGGGTTCATTGGGTTAAGCTGAACCCGCGGATGCAGCTGCAGCTTCTTAACGGTGAATTCCCCATCCACTGCAGCGATAACTATATCGCCATGAACTGCTGTCCTTGAGCTATCCACAACAAGAAGATCACCTTCCCCTATGCCGGCATCCTTCATGCTGTCGCCGGCGGCTTTGACAAAATACGTCGCACTGGGGTGGTTAACGAGCAACTCGTTCAGATCGATACGTTGCTCAACGTAGTCCTGCGCAGGACTTGGAAAACCACATTGCACAAGGTCGCTGTACAACGGGAGCAGCATGATCTGACGTAACTCAACGGGAGTGTAGAACTGCATAATAGTCTCGCTCACATTAACACTGTTTTTATATACAGTAGTTTTAACAGGGCGACATATCAATATAGGCTCTGGCTATCAATTTACGCCATTGACGTAACACATTGATGTAACGAGTAAGGTTAGTCTGAAAGTGTTTTCAGGCCTTAGCTGTTTGATGGTTTTGCGAACAATGCGAGATTAAAATTTTTCAGCTATGGCAATGCCTTCATAGCAAATTGTTCACCTGCGATCTCTTGCATACGGTTCGCAGGTGAGCAAACTTAACCGGCTGGAAAATATTTATAAATCGTCTTCACCCCCTCCTATCACATAGGCCGCCGATCCAATGTTTTAACTGCTCAGACCAGAAATATCTGGAAGCTTTAGGCATCTTCTTGGAAGATAGATGAGCGCAAAGACGCACACAGCAATGATGTTATGTAGTATTTTCCCCTTGAGTGTGCCTGCTCAAGGGGATTTTTTATCGCCGTATTGTACTGGCAAATATTTGTAAATCGTCTTCACTCCCACGCCTGTCACATCGGCCGCGCGCTACTGGACAGGCGCTTAGTCCGGTATGTTTCTCGCGCTACTACTGCTTACGTTAACGTCTGGTAATGATCTAGCGGCGCGACGTAAAGCGGCGTTGAAAGCAATTATAGTGACCGGCCGGCGATGGTACTTCACACGGTTAGAATGACTCTGAAATAAATAAACATCTTCTGGATAGCGTTCTCTTCTACGAGCAATCATCGCCTCCACTGGAGGGGTTGATTCAACACGTAGCTCCTTCAGGTGACCCTGTTTTCGTATCAGTATCAAGTCACCATCAATATCATCATATCGAATACTCAGCAGCCTTCCAGCGCTTAAACCCGTGTGAAAAATTAACGCCCACAAGTCAGCCCATGTATCTGAGATGGAAACAAGATTGCTGTTAATAGTTAAAAATTTCTCAAAACTTATTGTTTTCTTACCGTTCATGAACAAACCAAACTGTTTTCAAAAATGAAATAACTTATTATCTCAAATGTTACATATCACGGGAAGGGCAGGAATCCTTGATCGCGGACGGCAGCAGGAAAGTATTTGTAGATCGTCTTCACTCCCACCCCTGTCACATCGGCTACCTGCTGCCGGGTAGCGCCGTTCTCCAGCATTCTGCGGCACCGCTCCACCACTACTTCAGTCATTACCCGGCGGCGGCCGCCGACTCTCCCCTGCTCCCTCGCTGCGGCTAAACCCGCTCGTGTACGCTCGACAATCAGCTCTCTTTCCATTTCCGCCAGGGCGCTCATGACGTGGAAGAAGAATCGCCCTGCTGGCGTCGAAGTGTCGATCGAGTCGGTCAGGCTGCGAAAATTCACCCCGCGAGCCTGCAGCTCCGACACGAGCGTAATCAGATCACGCACGCTGCGGCCCAGCCGGTCCAGTTTCCAGACCACCAGCACGTCGCCCGCCCGGAGTCGCCGTAGCGCGCGTTTTAGCCCTGGTCTCCTGGCATTCTTCCCACTGGCCGTGTCTTCAAAAACCAGCTCACATTCTGCGCGGATCAGCGCGTTTTTCTGTAAATCGAGATTTTGATCCCCTGTAGAGACCCGTGCATAGCCAATCAGCATGTTGTAACCCGTTGAAATAGCTGATTGTAAAAAGCCCCGCGCTTTCGTTCAAACCCTCGTTTGGGCGAAGCCTCTTTTTGGAGCAAAAAACATGGCCTTTAACCCGGAGCTGGGGAGCACGTCTCCCGCTGTGCTGCTCGATAACGCTGAGCGTCTGGATAAGCTGGTCAATGGAGATGCGGCCACCGTTCCCGACCGCGCAGGTGATCCGCTGTACTCATGGCGTGGAATCCATCAAAATCTGATCCCGCTGAGTCGCCAGTACATGACACTGGCGGCGGCGCAGGCGGACATTGCGAATATCCCGGTGGGCTCTACGACGTATTACCGCAGCCCGGACGATAGCGCACTGGCTGTTGAGGTTATGAACGTTAGCGGGACATTGCAGCCTACTGGCCGGAAAATGCTGTCACAACAGGCCTGGCTACACCTGATGGCTGATTCCTCCAGCTCTCTTAAAACCCCTGTTCCGGTGACATTTTCAGGCGAGCTACTGAACGGGGCTACTGGATGGAATGGGTTTAATATTTGTCCGTCCCAGTACTATGGTGGGTGGTCGATTCCTGCCGGGGCGACGGGATATAACTCCTATGTTTCACCTAAAATCACGCTGACACCTTCACTCGCCAGCGGACTGGCGGGCAAGCGCGTGTTGTTCATTTTTGGCGTCACCCATTCTGCTGCGCTCAGAAGCGCAATTGAGAACCCGTCAAAGTTAGCTCCTTACGCCTGGATCAATGGGGTTGCTGTTACTGATCCGGCTTTACAGGCTATTGCTATCTCAGATACCGAATCGGTGGTGCTGTTCGAAACGGATATTACTTCCGGCACGACGGATATTGCTATTGCTCTGCAATATAAAGTCAGTGCGCCCGCCGCTGCACAGCTGACATTTTTTACACATTCCGCGTTTTACCGGGTGCTGGATGCCCGGAGCTTTATTTCTGCGCTGGATGCATGGTCCCGAAGCAAAGCCGTTCCACCGGTGGATAGTGGGTCAGTGGTGATCATGCCAGCCGTCATCGAACTGTTTAACGGCGCCACACGCGACGCAGCCACGGGAAAAATTACACTGCCAGTCGGGGCCACGGGTTACAACACGTACTATGGCCGGTTCGATGCCGTCCATAACAACCGTAATCGCGCCGGTGAAACTATCCGCCTGGTAGCGATTTTTAACAGCTCTACGAAATTCATTCAGACCCTAAGCTCATACACCATCGGCGTGGCGAAAAAACTGGATGGTATTCAGTCAACTGGTGCGCAGGTGGCAGGATCAGAGCGACTGCGTGTCATTGATGATAATACGTTCATGATCAGTGCTGATTACGTCATTTCAGGCGCTACATCGGAGCTGGTTTCTGTCTATTTTCAGCTGAAAGACAGCACCTATACGGCAACCGCCCGTGACTTCACCTCGCTGTCGGCATCCTACTTTTTCGTTTCTGACGGTGATTTTCGTGGTGACTCCGCCCGTATTATTAATCAGCGGAAGATAACGTCAGGAAATATGGTTAATTCGCTGCTGAGTGTCGGCGGTGAGGTTTTTAATGGGGGCGTGCTGAATAAGGGAACCAGAACGCTGTCTGTTCCTGCGGGCAGTTCCGGGAATAATTCATATATCCAGCCATTTATTGATTACAGCAGCCTGGTGAAATTTCCCGGAGCACGGCTAAAACTGTCAATAATGTTTGCAACGTCAGATGATGTGATTGTCCAGAGCCCTGTTTCGGTGAATCTGCGCGTAAACAGCCCGGCAGGTCAGAATAATACCGCTGCGGAAATGACACGCGTCAAGGCTCTGACGTCTAAAATGCTGCTGGCTGAACTGGTATATACCCTGACAGGCACCGAAACGACCCTCGCGCCATACCTCCAGATAAAATCCTCTACCCTGCGTTCAGCTGACGCAGTTTTCCAGCTGGCAGACATCCGGGCTGAGTTCATGGATATCACCGCCCTGGGGGATACCCTGAATGATCAGATGCTGTCATTTCGCCTGTCTGCGCTGAAAGCGGCTATTGATAAAGAGATATCAGATGCTACTGGCGGAGTAACGTATTACAAGACGGTGACGATTAAACAGGACGGAAGCGGCGACTATACATCGCTGGCGGCAGCTATAGCCGCAAATGGTGGAGGGTTCACCGCGTTAACGCAGATCCTGTATCAGTTGCATAGTGGCATTTACCCGGAGCGGAATATTAATTTCCCGGCCTACATCACTGTGGACGGGATAGGAAATCCGTGGATAAAAGGGGAGTTGCCAGCCGACGTGGATCCGGCCCAGATACCGCTAAACCAGACTATCTGGATGAATAACACAGCGACAATCCGCAACGTGAAAATCACATGTAAAAACATGAGATACCCCATTCACTCAGATGCGCAGGCCTACCCTGACCTGTCTATAAAAAACGCTGTGCTGAATTTAGAGGGGTGCCATATCGAGCATTATGGTAATGCCGAGGCTCAGGCGTACCAGGACTCTGTTTCCAGCGGCGTTACCGTCTGGTCATCGTGCCATGCCTGGGGCGGCGGATTACATTCTGGTGAGAAAATCAACTGCCTGAATACTGATTTCATCAGCCCGACGACGGCGTTTTATTCCCACAGCAATAAAGATTTTGATGCACCATGCCGGATTACCATCAGGGGCGGTAGTCTTCGGAATCGTGACCCTAACGGGATATCAGCGCTGGCTGTGCAGAATCTGGGTTCGGGTCAGGTCAGTTTTATGAACATGGAGGGGGTTACTATCCAGGGGGCGATTAGTGTCGACAGCAACACATGGCGCGCTGAGAAGCTGGAAAATCAGCTGGCAGACAGGAATGCAGAAATGCGAATTTACCTGCATGGTTGTTCACCGGTCGCTGTCCGCTCAACGAACGACGCCCGCGCGCTGCAACTTATCAGTATCGACAGTGCCTCCAGCGCAGTTTGCGTTAGCGGGTCCGCTGTTCCTGCACTGTTCGGGCTAAATCCGGTGGTCATAAAAGGTGGGATTGGTTATCCGGCTCGAGTGCTCAGTTCGCACTCAGTGAAAGGTGAAGTAGCTGGCGGCCTCATCGGTCAGCGACTGGGCGACTGCACGGTGGTTAACAAAATCCTGACGGTAATATTTGACGGCGGTTCTCCGGTAACGCTGACGCTGGCTGCAAACTACACCGCAATGTCGAATGACGCTGTTGTGTCGGCGCTGAATGCGCAACTCAATGACAGCGCTGGCCGCGCATTCAGTGTCATCACGCCATACAACTACTCGGCACCGGTATATCAGAGTGACAGGGAAGTGATCCTGACGAATACCAGTGGTGCGGTCATTCTGAAAGGTACTGCAGTAGCCTTCAATGGTTCAAAGCTGAACGGTCGCCGGGCAACGAATAGCGATACTCGTTCAGCCATTGCAGGCATCGCGCTGGAGAACATTGCACCAGGTGTGCAGGGGAGGATTCAGGGATCAGGATATATCAATAAAACCTACATCGCTTTTAGCGGAGCGCCACCAACAGTCTTCCTGGCTTCATGTTCGGTGAATGCAGACGCGACTCTTTCTGCGGGTGGTACAACACCGCTTTTGCAGAGAGTAGCGACAGACACATACGAGATCATTTAAAAAAATCCCCCGGAGGCACGCCGGGGGAAAATAACTGAATGACATTATTGCTGTGTGCGTCTTTGCGCGTTGATATATTCCTGGATAATTCAAAACATTTCCAGATATTTCCAAAAATAGATGTTCTAAAACTTTATGTCGTTACTGGTTAAACCTCCCTGATGGAAGCCCACGCTATATCGATCTGCTTTCCCGTCTCTCCCAAAAGTGTAAGCCGCAATGCTTTTGTAGCGGCAGCATTCCCGCCGACAGCCCAGTATCTTACCTTGTGCTCCATCCATCCCAGCCCCACTGGCAGGCTGTACTGCATCGCCAGCATCTCTTTTCCGTCAGCCTGCTGCCCGATAAGAAGCTTTAACTCGGCAAAATCCTGAGAGTCTGGTGTTATTGGGGAGGTTGAAAAATCGGACGCTGAACTGAACAAGGGGATCCATCGGCGGCACCATACTTTAATCTCCAGTTCAACAGCATCCTGCTCTGCTGGTACGGCAAAGTCCTGAGACACATAATTTGCATCATCAACTACCACAACTTTTGTGCATCCTGCCGGCGGATTCCCGCCTGCTGGCACATAACGCGGTACGCTGCCGATGCGATTCCATGCGGCGATTTCCGTATCTCCAAAGCGAGTCTGCGAAAGCAGCTCGCTCCCGCCGGCTCGTTTTTCCTGTGATTGCCAGTTATTGACCTGCTTGCTGTCTCGCCCTGTGTAATCAACATGGATGTCCGACAGGCTGAAATTCCCGGAAGCCACCAGTAAAAAGCTGATTTTATCCCCCTGCATAAATTTCACTGCAGCGCTTCCCGTCAGCGGTCCACTGATTTGTTGCCAGGCAGCTACCGGGCTGTTGAATGTGGCTTCCGGGCTGCTCTGGTCAGGTGCAACAAGATAATTTAGCGCATAGACCGTCACTGAATCACCTTTTGTCACCAGATTCACGGACGATACACCCTCTCCGGCAGACGGAAGAATAACTTCCACCAGGGCAAAGTTCGTGAATGACAAGGAATTTCCCTGCGCCAGCTGACCGTATTCAGAGTTGTAACGGGTCCGGTTTGCGCCGATATCGTTATTCAATACAGTCAAATCATCGAAGTAGGCCTGTTTCGCATCCGGAATGGCGGTATGGCCCAATGTGATCTCTTTGAACTTCTTCGCCCTCTCCAGAATATTTCCATAAACCAGATCGCTCACTGAGCTGATAGTGACGCCTGGCCGTGGCCGGAATATTTTAATTCCACTGCGCGGGCGCGGCATCGCATTAATACATTTCAGTATCGGAGACCAGAGCTGGGAGTTGGTTCGTGTTCCTGGGTGAGAACCGGCCCATATGCGTGGTTCTGAGAAAAACTCAAAATTTCGCGCCTCAGTCGTGATATCCCAGAATTCTGCGCCCAGCGTATCCGCGACAGCTCTCATCTGTGCGTAAGCATACGGCTCGATCTGAGGATGCTCAGTACAAATGATGGGTTTAGCCCCTAATGCACGTACAGAGCGGACGACTCGCTCCATGCTGGCCTGCCAGTACCGCCAGTTTGTTGCGCGAATGGCCGCATCATTCGTCTGGCTGATAATCACCACGTGGCTGGCCCCCATGTCTCCGATCCCCCACCCGAACGTTTTGCTGTTATTCAGGATGCGATCGTTAATCATCAGATAGGTGTTCCCAGATACGCCATATGGCTCGATCCGCCAGTCTGTCAACGAAGACAGCACGGCGGCATACGACTTATCTTTCAGCGCATGCATCGATTCGGTATAACTGTCTCCCGCAAAAACAGTTTTACTGCTGTTTTTGACGGTTATTTTTTCACTGATGAACTCCGCAGAGGAAACTGAATACTGCCCGGTGACCAGCTTGGCCATATTGCGCTCAGTCAGGCGGCGCAGCACCGGGTCCATCGTTATCGCGGCATCTGCCGCCATCAGGAAGAACCCTGTGGCATAGCGCTCGGAGGTTGCTGGTGCCACACCAGAGCCTACCCACAGGGTATAGACAGGGTCCGTATAGGTGCTGACCTGCCCAGCCTGCCAGACCAGGTAGAGGTTTTTGCCAACATTTCTAATCCCGCGCTCAGTGGTATATGCGATTTCCGCCAGAGTCGAGCCATTAACCTGGAATATCTGCGCACGGGCGATACCGGCGACATCCGCAGCATTTTCAGCATAGATCAGGAAATAGGCTCCAACGTATTTCCCGCGAAGATCGGTTGTACTGGTGTAACCAACAAATTCTGTAGCGGAACCGTCAGTACGCCACTTGATAGCTTTGGTATATCCGCGGTCCAGCAGCGCTTGCTGCGTGGTAAGGGATACAACAGCCGACCCACCACGAACCGGCGGATTCAGGCTTCCCCCATCCATGTCTCCATACGTCAGCAGGTTGCGCTCAAAGTTAAACTGGAGAACGTCCTGGCCTGCAAATCTGACCTGGTTCAATGTGTCCAGTTCGTTGACGACACGCTTGGCAACACCACGCTCAGTCAACCTCCAGAGTAGCGGCTGAATATCGTAGTCCGTTGCGCCCACGGAAAGATAAAAGGCGGTGGCAAACCGGTTTGCAGTAACTGGTGCAGTCGCCCAGCCAAGGCAAAGCTCGGTAACGGGGTTGGTATATGCGGTGACAGTGCCCTTTGCCCAGAGCAACCACAGGTAGTCGCCCACTTTACGCTTACCGATATCGTTGCTGTAGGTGATCTGCGCGAGATTCCCATCATTGCTCTGAAATATATTCGCGTAGTCCAGGTTATCAATATCAGCAGCATTCTCAGCATAGACGAGAAAATACCCGCAAACCGTTTTCCCGCGCAGGTCTGCATTGCCGGTGCTGCGAATGAACTCTGTTCCGCCGATACGGGCTTGCAGGGCATTTTTATAGCCACGCTCAATTAACGTCTGCTGTGTAGTGAGGGCAACAACGGATGAGCCGGAGCGAATCAGCGGGTTCAGTGAACCACCATCGAGGTCGCCGAAGTTGATGATATTGCCGTGGTAATTGAACTTCTTATCCAGTTCGCGATGGTTGATTGCAAAGTCGCTGGCCGGGTATGGCGCGTCCCATTTCACGCTGTCGAGTGTCATCGTAGATTCACTGAACACATAGCACAGACCCGTAATAAATCTCGAATCTGAGGGAGCCCCTAATCCTGCTTTACCAATATGCAGGTATCTGGCACTACCGTCGGCAGGAACAAAAGCCAGGGTGCCATAGCAGCGGACATTCGCAGAAATGTCGCGACGGAAATTGACATAAGGAACCGCCGGGCTGGTGATGTTATTCAGGCCCGCGTCAGCCAGATATGAGCACGTTGAATCTGCACCAAAAGAACCATCCGCTGAGAATACCAGCGCCGACATCAGCACATACTTACCATACAGTGCCTCAGGAATTTTTACCGGCGATGCCAGCATGCTGGCATAGGTATCACCATCAGGAAGACGGACTCCATTTTTACAACCAATTCCGAGCAGGTAGGTATCCGTAATGGCAACAAGCTTACCTGTTACATAGGATGACCCGGCGTTTTTCATCTTCGGCGGCTGACCTGAATGAAAACCACCATCATCGAACATATTTGCCAGCCGGAAAGGATAAATTGTTGCCTGCGATGGCATCCGGCGCCCGGTAGGCTGGAGCGTTCCGGCGACATTCATGTACTCATCAGCAAGCGCGCTGCCGTCCTGACTGCGCACGTAGGTTGTGGAGTTCACAGGGATATTCGCGATATCTGCCTGCGCTGCCGCCTCATTCATATACTGCTTACTGAGAGGGATCAGGTTCTGCCTGATCTCATCGTTTTTCGCCATCATTCCGCGCCAGGTATCGAGATCATCGCCAGCGCGATCTGGTTCAGTCAGCTCAGACCCATTGACCAGCTTATCCAGACGCTCGGCGTTATCGAGCAACACAGCGGGAGACGTGCTCCCCAGCTCCGGGTTAAAGGCCATGTTTTTTGCTCCAAAAAGAGGCTTCGCCCAAACGAGGGTTTGAGCGAAAAGAGTTAATTAGGGGAATTTGTGGTTTTAGGCGACGTCGCCGGGGTATGTGGCGTCGTCGTACTGGTAGAAAATTTCTTTATATTCAGGTGCAGTAATCTGACAGTTGCTGTCACCTGATGGGGCAACCTCCTGGACTATCCCATGCCGCGCACCCTTTTCACTGTCGCAGAACAATAACTTCGGCAGATCAATATCTGGGTCGTCCATAATCCAGTCGCCGGGATGCAGGTCGTCGTTGTACGGTACCGTCAGCGTGAAATCATCTACCCGTTGCGGCGTGAGCATTCGCGATGATGGGCGACCGTCCTGAAACTGTATCCAGCAGCGAGGATTCGCGTAGCTCCAGTCCAGTGGCTCCGTGACGTGCAGCGTGATTTCCTGGAAGTCGTAAATCATCGCGTCAATCAGGCAACTTTGGGTTTTCCCGGTTGGACTGTCGTCGGACAAAATGATGTGATCACCGAAGTCATGACACCATCCCAGCATTGAAGTCGTAGCCGTATACGTTCGGCGTTGGTGGAGATATTTCATTAACCGACGCATCCCGATACGCCAGGCGCGATCTGCAGTCATGGCAACATCAATGGTATATGCCTCCGTTTTGCGCGGAAAAGGATTTTCCGGCGTACGGCACTGTACGGTTTCCTCCGCCCAGGTCACAGGGTTGATATATTTCACATCCACGCCATCAAAATCATCCTCCGACGGGACCCTGAATGACGTCTGCATTTCCTCGACGGTATCCTGGGGAGTAATGATTCCGGTCCAGCTTTTGACGCCCTCTCTCCCGACAGAAAGCAACCCGTCAGACAGCAGAAAATACCCCATGCCAGCCTCGGCTATTTTGTCGAAAATATCCTTTGCTGACGTGCTGTCACTGCTTGCCTGGTGATCAAAATATTCGCCCCTTGGCGTCCAGTAGGTCGCCTCCAGCGTACTGAGCGCCGCAATGTCGATCTGGTCGTCGCGATATCCCAGACTGCGGGCAAGATGCAGGAACGCACCGCTGATTGTCCTGTCACCACCGCCATCATAATTCCGCGTGGCGACAACACTCACACGCTTGTCTGACTGCGCCGCCAGCTGGCCGCCGGTTTCAACCGTGATCCCTATTGTTGATATCCCAGCGTAGGAGGCCGGACGGGAAAGCAAACGACCTCTGAGCGCCTGCCAGAACATGCTGTCTCTCGCGTTGTTGCTCCCCTGCTCGTTACGGCGGCGGCATCGAACCTCCACCAGCCCAGGAGAGGACAGATCAAAACGCTCTGTAAAACCGAGGCCATTAATGTTTTTAAGCGCGTAAACCCCTGGCTTACTCGTCCACCCTGATCCGGAACCATAAACGCGATACTGGATTTCATACTCGACATGGCGGACCCGCTTATTCCCGTTGTTCTGGAACCCGCAAATTCCGTTTGGGAAAGCAAAGTTGACCTCGAAGGCGTCCACAACTTCATTCTGCGGGCAGGCCAGAAAGGGGCCTAGCCAGGTTTCATTATCGTTAATACCAGACGCGGCAAAATCCACGACGGTACGGGTCATAAAGCCTGACCAGGTGCTGTCAACGACACCGTTAACCACACGCTGTACGGTGGCAGAGGGGCCATCAGTAGACGCTATCTGGTATTCGTTGCCACGATGCGCCAGGGAAATCCGCTGAGTGCCTTCCGGCAATCCGGAAAAGGCAGTGCCAGAATCGTATGCCAGCGTGACGCTGGCTGTTACCGCAGGGCTTCCGCCGCTGGAGGCTGCACCAGCAGTAAATACCGGGCTGTCACCAAATACTGACGCCGGCAGGAAAGATGACGTAATGGAACCGCCACGCCAGGGGCTGGAGATCTCGACGATACGTATCACGCCGCCATCATCCTGAGCAATGAGCCCCGAACCATTCAACCCGCCATTAATCGCTGCGAGCAAGCCAGACATTGTGCCGTAGTTGGCGACCAGAGATATGGTATAGGTGATACCCTGCCAGGTCAGAGCAAAGGTCTGGCTGGTTATCGTAAAGTCATACGTTGACGGCGACGCACTGGCGCGTAATACCGCAGTCGCTCCCCCTGTTCCCGGAACGGCGTCCTGGTGAGGGGTATACGTGGAGATCTGAAGGTCATAGTCAGTACCGTTAAACGTTAGGGTGACAGGCATTCCGCTGAATGGCGCAATCTCTGACACGACGTCTCCTGTCAGCACGTTAAAACCGCCCTCGATGGATACCTGATAATTCACTGGCGCTTTCAGAGTGACAATTGCACCGGCGATCCAGCCAGGAGGAAGTTTGTTCTCATCCTCGTCTTCATCATTATCATCATCGACATCGAGGCCAGAAAACGAGACAGAGGCACCGCTGACGGTCATGGCATCAGCAACGATATCACTGGCTTCAGGGGCAGTCTGAGCCATATCGAGGCCGCTGCCGCTCGACGTTCCACCAACTTCCGTTGAGTTGAACCATATCTCACTGCGACGATCCCCGGCCACATTATCGCCGGGCCCGTAGCTGGTATATGAAAAGCCCTCGCCTAAGGTCAACGCCGGAGTTTCCCCTACCCGAAAATCTCCACCGGTATAGGAGAAACGCCCATATCCAAGGCAGACAAACATTTCTACCGTCATTCTGGTGGGATCAGCGGGGTCGAATCGCGTTACCGGCTGCACCAGGTAATCCGGGTAAATCCGGTTTCGCCCAAAAGCCTCCCTGACGGGATCGCCAAGCTTCGCTGTATTGGCTTTAGCCGGAGACAGATCCAGCGATGAAGCGTTACTGGATGAAAAACCGCCCAGCTCTGGTTTTGGGGCAAAGAATAATGCATAGGCCGTAGACGCAATGGATACGGCCACCGAAACCCACGCGGCAATTTCAAGACCCGTGCCATACGGAATGGGATATATCCGCACGTCGCTGTCTGGCCGCAACAAACATAACGGCCATTCCGCCGGGGGGACTGCCTGGCCGTTTAGCTCGATCACGACAGGATGAGTTTTATCCTGTGAATAGCTCGGGACATTTCTGCTCATCCACTCATGCAGCGTAAGCACACCATGCTCGTGCGTTTCAAGGGGTTCACCCGGAAGCCGGGACGGGTAAAACTTTATCGTCATTGCCAGAACTCCACGCGGTTAAAGCGACGGATAAATCGCGACAGTGGCAGAAACGTAACCCCCGAGCCTGGATTGCATTCCGCGACCTGCAGCTGGTTATCGAGCATCACAACGATCCCGACATGGGAAACTGTTGAGCCCGAATAGCAAGCCACTCCGGCACCTTCACAGGGTTCACAACGTTTCAGCGAAAGCATCAGCTTTCTCGCTTCCCGGTCGAGGCCCCCGCCATCTTTGGTCACACCTGCAAAATCCGGCCATTCAGGTAGCCCCAGGTCGCGACGTATCTCATTCACAATGCCGAAGCAGTCGAGCTGCGGATATACGCGCCCGCCCTTCAGCCAGGTGACTGAACGGTATTTATCAGGGTTAAACATATTTGCCTCAGATTAGTAACGTAAGCCCGGATGCTCGGCGAGGTTGTAACGTTTACGGGGCCAGGCTGTTTTGAGGACATTCATATAGCCTGCCGTGACCTGAACTGCTGTCGGGGTCCAGGAGCCGGATTTGATATCGAGCGTATACGGTGATGATGCCGGAGCAGACAGATCGGATGAAATGTACCGCCGGAATGTCAGCGTGGCTGATTTCATTTCATCCAGGATTTTATCGATCGCCTCAGAAACCCTTCCGTCAATATTGCTGATAGCAAACTTTAAATCCTGTGTCCCGTCGGCGTTCCTGGCTGGTAAGGCGATATCTATCGCGCTGGCTTCAAACGTCGCCGGCTGACCACTTTCCAGCATCACGGAAACGTCATCCCATCCACTGGTTAGCCAGTAGTTATCATCGCCTGCCGATATCTGCAGCGTATCGTGAATAACCTCCGATCCGCTGCTGGCATATAGCCGCTCAAGAATTGTCATGCTTCGGCCACTCTCTGTTTAGCGCGATATCCAGTAACGACTGGCCCGCCAGCCATTCCGGGTAACTCCCCCAGCCAGAAGGCGGTAACGGGCGCTCCCATAATTCCAGCGTTGCGCTGTACTGCCAGTATTTTGGCGCGACCAGCGTCGGCCCTTCGTAAATATCCACGAACCTGGCTTTATAGGGCTTTACCCCGATGGGAGTCTTGAGTTTCAGATAGAACCAGGACTGGCCATCTTTAAGCGCATCCCTGAAAAACGCCTCAAACACCTGCGCCAGAGCATCAGTTTTAAAAATCCATTTAACCGATGCCTGGGTGGGTGTTGAGGTATATCGCCTTCGTTGTTGAGCGCGACCGGACGTCATCTCCGTTCGCAGTAAAGGTGATATGGGCTTAAACCCGTACCCGTCCATAAGCGGCATGGGCAGGTAATCATCCGGGTAGAAAATATCTGCCATGAATATTCCCTCCGGGCAGGTCTATCTTGGTTTTTTAGATTGGAGATTTGAATAAATAGCCCGACCGAATTTCTTCTGGGGGTTATTTACTTCGGCGGTTAAGGTGTTAACTATCCGCTGTTCCAGAGCGTCATTCCTTCGCTCAATAGCCTGCATCGTTATGTCATCCGGTTTACCGGTGAACGTACTTCTGGCATCTACGCTGACAGCAATTCGTGGCTGTGCCTGGATCTGGTTAGCAGCGTTCTGTACCGCCGGCGATTCCCGCCCAACAGCTTTGACCCCCAGCGAACCATCAGCGCCACGGGTAAGCGGCATGATGGCTTCCGGCCCGGCCTCGCCGAATACACCCGCCCCTTTCGCAAACGCAAAATATTGGGGAGTGCTGTAAACACCATTGCTGTAGGCAGAAAGTGACGGAGAATCGTAAACGCCTCCGAGAGCGTTGAATGAAAAATTAGCTCCCGCGCTTTGAATAGCGGTACCACTACTTGCCGCACCGCTGGCACCGCCAAAAAGACTACCGAACAACCCACCCGCTCCGCCGCTAAATGACGCCATAATCGCTTTGGTGATCAACGCCTGTGTTGCCATCTGGATCAGCGTCTTAATCACCGTTTCACCCAGAGAGCTGAAGATATTCGACATCCCATCTTTAAAAGAAGCAGCGCCTGTCAGGACGTTTGTCAGGTTGTTGGAGATAGAGTTAGTGGTGGCATCCAGAATTTCGCTGGTTGCAGTAGCAGCCATTGAACTCAGATCAGAAGCCTGATCGGCATAGTTCATCAGGGAATCGCTGATCCCTGCCCGCCAGTCTGACTGCTGTTCATCGGTTTTTTTGTAATACTCCTCCTGAATATCCAGGCGTTCGGCAAGCGCTGCTTTAAGCGCTTCCGTTTGCTTTTTATACAGGTCTTCGGAAATCTGCCCACGACTGAAATCACGTTGTAAATCCCGCTGCTGCCTGAGAAAATCAGCGCGAATATCCGCCATTTCCTTCATTCGGTCACGGGCTTTATCCCCCTGTCCCGCGCCGAGGAAATCGATATTCCCCCTTTCCCGGGCGGCAGTATTACTGTCGGCCAGACCTTCGCGGAATGTTTTTAACTGTTCAGCGATATTTTTCTGATCAATAAGCGCCGCATTGTGCAGCAACGTTTCCTTTTTGGATTTTTCAAGCGAAGATAATTCCCCCTGAGTAACCTGATATTTCATCTTTGCCAGCTCAGTGTTTTGGCTGGAAAGAGCAATTTGCTCCCGTTGCTGTTTAATCAGCCGCGTATAGGTATCTTCGGTTTTCTCCGCCTCGGTTTTCCCATGCCTTCCTTTTGGCTTGGGTTTATTTTCCTGGTTGTTTCTCCATTCATTCAGGCCGTTATTAATCAACTCCTGCCGTCCGGTCTGAAACTGTGGGTCGTTAGTTAACCCCAGGTCATCCGCAGCATAACCCAGTCGTGCGCGCTCCTTGTCCTCACCTTTGAGTTTTGAAAGCGCCAGATCACGACGGCTTTTTTCAAGTGCAGCCGTTTGCTGGGTTGTCAGGTCTACCTGTGGTAAGCGTGCTGGTGCGTTTACCAGCCCCTGTCGGGCCATGAGAAGATTATTTCCGAGACCCAGCAAACGGTTAAATTCAGTATGCTCACCGTTCATCATTAATAACGATTGATATGCTGAATTCTGTTCTGCAGCCTGCTGCCGGATTAATGCTATTCGCCTGTTCTCTATCCCTTCCAGTACCGACTGGATCGACTCAGACTTAGCCTGCATCTGAGCTAACCTCTCCTGTTCAACGGCCAGAGCGGAAGTCGCTTCTTCCAGACCACGGGTGACCGTTTCGACCGAAGTCAGGTGGTTTATCATGAAACCGCCACTGGTTGTTGGTCCGGGGTTAGACAGGACATACTGATAGCCAGCGATCTCTTCCTTCAGGCTTTTTACTTTAGATGCCTGGGCATCAACAAGACGGTTTTGCTCCTCCAGCGCCTGACGGGTTTTGGTCTCATTATCAGAAACTTCGGGCAGGGACATTGATTTTGTCTTTTCACGGACAGCATCAATGGTGTTTGCATATTCCTGAGCGGATAATCTGGCCTGCTCCTGATTCTGGTACATCGTGTACCAGGCACCGGCACCAAGCAAAACCAGCCCAGGAATACCGCCAACGAGGCCTAATGCTCCCCCCATGAGCCGGGAACCTACAGCAGTAACCGAGTTCAGTGCAGTCTGAGCGGATACTCTGGCCTGAATATTACGGTTAAGTGACTCCTGCGCCAGTGAGAGCCGTTTTTCTGCGGCGGCCTGCGCGTCTGTACCCCGCGCCGCTGCCAGTGCCTGCTGGGCACGATAAACTGCAGCACGCGCACGAGCTGTCGAAACCTGCGTCCCTCTGACCTGGGCTTCAGCTAAAGCTACTTCGCTTTTTGCGGCGTTAATAATCCCAGCCGTTGCAGAGCTGGCACCAAGAGCCATATTTCCCAAATATCGGGCAGCACCAACGGCAACAAGCGCTCCGGCAGCAGTGGCGACCTGATCAATATTGTTGGCTACGCCATCAAGTAATCCGGTCAGGGTATTTGTCGCGCCACTCGCTTCATTAGCTCCACCGACCCATTGCATAAAAGCGTTTTCAACTTTTGTTGCCGACGATGAAACGGTCTGCGGCAACTCACCATATTCATTCCGGAGCTTACCAAGCTGGCTGATGAGGGCCGGAACTACTTTATCAATGGTTAACTGCCCCTGATCCGCCATAGATTTAAGGTCTTTACGCGCAACCCCCATCCCTGCCGCAAGCGCCCGTATAACCCTGTCGCCGCTCTCGTTGACGGCATTGAATTCTTCGCCTCTCAGCACGCCCTGCGCCAGAGCCTGGCTAAACTGAGTGATGACCGAACTGGACTCCTGAGCATTCGCGCCAGAAAGTTTTAAACCAGTAGAAATAGCCTCAGTAATATCCAGCACCTGGCTGGAGCTGTAACCATATTCCCGCATTGAGGCTGCTGAACGGGAAAATAAATTAGCGTTGTCAGAAAAAGATGTGCCCGTTTTCTGGCTGATATCCATCAGCTGTTTTTGAGAGCTGGTAAAATCATCAGTTGATTGAGATGCCTGTTTTAGCCGGGCGTTTACTGAATTCCATTCATCAGCCAGGGATATTAAATGTCCCGTAGCAAAAGCACCAGCAAATGCCCCGGTTAATCCCAGTGCGGTAGCCTTTGCTGACTCCATCTGGTCAGTAAGCTCAGCAACAGAACGGCGAGTTTCCCGAACTGAAGCCGCAGCCTGCCTGCCGCCATTCTGCATTGTTTTATAATAATCAGCCCCCATACGTGACGCGCGGGCTATCTCGGTCTGAAATGACTGAGAGTTAGCAGAAACTTTAATGATAAGTTCACGCAGGGTTGCCATTTCATTTCCTCAGAAACAAAAAACCCCACATTGTGGGGCTTTTTTATGATTTCAATATTATTAAATTAAACCAGCTTTTTTCCTTGCTTCTTCCAGATAATCTTTTTCTGGTTCCTCTTTTTTATGAGCAAGTGCAATCAGAAGATCAATTTGAGCACTTTGCTTTTCAGAGATTTCTTTAAGCATAGCGATCTGATCATTAGCTCTTACGCTTCCTCTGTTCAGGAAATACCAGATAACAAGATCAATAAGGCGAGCAAAAACAAATAATAATATCCAGCCAGTAGTAGTCATTTAAAGCACTCCGTGTGTCAAAAAAACAACATAACACCTGTTATGAGTGGCATCCACACGAATTATTACTGGCTATGCTGACGCAGCCAGCAGCGCCGCTTCCAGCCCTGCAAAGGGATCGCCGCCGTCGTTTACCTCAACCTCTTCTGCGCTCCACTGAAGCTGAGCATCTTCAATGGTGACTTTACCGCCCTGCGCTCCGTAAACCGCAGATACCAGCTGAGCATTGAGAATATCGCCGCGAATATCGCCGATTGGGCTGATACGGTCGTATTCAGCCCACATCCTGAATTCGCCGACCGTCATGGTTTGTCGCAGTTCGCCCAGCGTGCGGCCCATCCGGAGCGCCAGCGCCATCAGGAACTGCATGCCAGGCATTTTTACTTTGCTTTAGCATCATCCGCGTCACGAATGAGATCAAGTGCCTGCTTCAACAGCCGGGAATGCACTGGGCCATAGATCGTTTCAACCTGTTCGGTGTCATCGACAGTAAAGACGGGCTGCAGGTCGGTATCCAGCAAAATATCGATGAAAAGCGTGACGTCGGCCCGCATCGTGCGGAAGGCTCGTTCTGAAGGGGTCAGTTCTGGCGCCTCTGGTGCTTCCTGCCCTTCCGGTGCTTTGGGTTGCTCCGGGCTGGCGATCCCCTGCCAGCGAATCCAGGCTTCTGCTGATGGCTCACGAATGATGACTTTGGCGTTATCCCACTCCGGAACGGAGACTTCTTTTTTACGAAAGCCCGCCATCGGTGCCAGTGCCAGTGCTTTAAGACTCGGTTTTGACATTAAGTTTATCGCCGGTCTCCCGGCGCTCCGTTAATTGATGGTGACGGTGCAATCAGAAGAAGTGATCACAGTGCCATCGGCATCAGTAACCACGCAGGAATAAACCCCGGCATCACCGGATACAGCGCTGGCTTTCGTAAACGTTGCGCTGGTCTGGCCGCTGACCGTCGAGGTGCCCTTTTTCCAGGCGTAGGTATAAGGTGCCGTACCGCCCTGGACGACCACGCCCATAGTCAGAGCGCTTCCTGCCGCGACCGTTTGGGACGCCGGAAGGTCAGTAGCAAACGACATAACTCCTGGGGCGTCAATATTGGTGGGTTTACCTTTCAGACGCAGCGAGAACGTTGCAGCAACAACACCGTTGGTTTGAGAATCCCAGGTGTGCTGACGTACCTCAGCGCGCATCAGGAATCCATTACCAGACGGGAAAATAACCTTAAATCCATAAACCCCGTCGTTATCGTATGCTGCACGAAGTGCATCCTGCGCCGGGTTGCGGTAGAAGTTACCGGAAAGTGACATTTCAGACGGAGCAGGAAGGCCGTTGATATTTTCCGTTTCATCCGAACACAGCGCTGTCACGTCAATATCGTTTTTCTGACCAGCGGTAAAGCTGGCCTGTTTGATAGTGCAACTCAGGTTTAACCAGGTTGCCGTATCCAGCTCTGCCGCGGTGACCGGCACAGAGGTAATCATTACTACCGTTTTTTGGGCACGTTCAAATAGTGCTGACATCGCAGCCTCCATAAATGAAAAAACCGCCAGCGGCGGTAGGATTGGATTGGTTTTTGTCAGGCAATAACCGTTATTTCGAGGGTTGCCCGATGAAGATGGGTTGTCGTGTCGTAGCCAGGAATTTTGGTCACCTCGACAGGGGAAAGAACCTGCAGGCGTGCCAGGGCATCCAGGCGTAACGCCCGGGCTTCGTCATTCGTTTCAGCCCATACATCAACCTGAATGCGCAGTGTCGACTCTGCCTGGCCGCAGAAAACATCCCCGGCAACATCAGTCGGTATCGAGAAAATGATGTAAGGCGCGGGAACATCGGGAAGGCCGTCGCTGCCCAGCGATACCACATACGGATAAACCCGCCCGTCTGCCAGCGGCGACAGCAGGACATAGAGATCATCTTCTGTCATTTAGCCAGCACCTCATCGATAGCCTGATTCATCCGCTGCATCGCCACCTGTGCAGCCTCTTCCATGCGGGTATCAAAGGCAGGACGAACAAACGGATGTGCTGGCGCCGTAGATGTTCCCAGCTCCACAAAGCGCCAGTAAAACGCATTCCGCTTGTTGCTGGCCTTCATGGTGTTGTCGCTGTTCCCCGTTCGTGGGTTAACGCCACGAATATGCACCCCCGATGAAATTTCACCGCGACGGTGGCTTTTCTGGGTGACAACAACAACGTTTTTCTTCAGTTTGCCGGTTTTCTCCGGAGCGCGATCAATAACCTCCTGGCGGAGCAATTCGGTGCCAGCACGGGTCGACTCCCGGAGAACTTTATTATTTTCGGCCTTGCTGAGAGTTTGCAGATCGCGGGCAATATCCTGCAGCCCGGAAAAATCCAGATTCACATCAATCATTTTTCGGTCCCCTGTTTGCAAAGAATTTCCAGCCGGGTGCCTTTGATATCCGGAACCGGAGGGCCGGTAACGTTAAGAACAGCACCTTTAAACGGGCCGGTGCGTACTTTCAGGCGGGAAGAAGCTGAGATATCTGTACGAAAACGTACCCAGACTCGAATGGTGGCATCGGCACGCTCAGCGCCAGCGGCTAACAGCTCACGACCGATTATCCCCTTAACCTCGGCCCAGATAGTGGCGCCGTCAGACCACTCTTCTGTTGGCTGACCACTCGGGGTTCGTGTAGTAATAAAATTACGGATGGTGATCCGATGCCGCATTGGTCCAATTTTCATCATCCCCTCCGGCTAAACACCCATTTGAATTCGCCAGGGATTCAGCAACCAGCGTGCGGGCCCTGGAATATCAGTACTCAGATCATCCCCGCGGTTTTCATACAACCAGCCCACGATAAGAAGAACCGCGCTCTGAATGGAGGGCGTGATGATAAGCGGACGATCGCCAGCGCTTTCATTCTCAACAGCACTATCCAGAGCAGCCTGGTCGGCGAAAAAGCATCGGTTGAGAAACTGCATGGCAGCATCCTCCGCAGCGGCAAGATACCCCTCCACCATCGTTTTATCGATTTCATCATCCAGCCTGAGATGTTCCATGGCTGTTTCAGTGTTGATTACCGTCATAACCATTACCCTTTGGCTTCGGGGGCGCGGTTCATTTTGTTATCAGGGACTTCACCAACTATGGTCACCAGCCCGTTACCTTTGAGCTCGGCAGCACGTAAGCGAGAGACATGAAACGGATCATCAGCTGGCGTCCTGAAAATGTCGCCATCCATAAAACGCCGGACAGGCTGAACCTGAATAGTCCCGGACTCTGTGGGTTCTGGCGCCGCATTTATACCGTCGGATACAGACGGTTCAGCCACATTTTTTCTGGCCATCACTATCTCCTCAGAAAGAGAGGGCCGCTAAGCGGCCCTGAATTGTCAGCCGCCAGAAGCGGTTACAGTACCGGTGACAAATGCTTCCGGGCGATAAACCGCTAACGCCAGACGCTCTTCCGCACGAATGGTGACCATGTTTTTAATAAAGTCATCTTCGTTCTCAGTGGAGAGCAGCACTTCGATATCCATGCGGTCGAAGATTTGCGCAGCCATGTTGAAGGCACCAGTCAGGAAGTTGTTCTGCGCCATGGCCTGTGTTTCAACAACAGGGAGACCCCAGATACGAGGAACACCACCATTGACCGGCTGCGCGATGATATAGCGACCTTCGTTATCTTTGGTCAGCTCGATGCCTGCCCAGTCAATCGGGTTCAGGACAAAACCAGACGCCGGATATTCCGCAAGAACGGCCTGCAGAACAGCCAGGCGAAGACGGTCGATCGGCGTTGCATTGGACAGGGTTAAGGCTGGTGCAAATTCTGTTGCCTGCGGCAGAATACCGAGGATATTCGCACCGGTGCCATCGCCGCTCAGCAGTTGCTGCTCTTCTTTGAAACGAAGGCCATACTGAGCGCGGCCATTGATATAGCTGGCCAGACCGGGCGCATCGTCCAGGATCTGACGGGACGCTTTAAAGTAATGCGCAATAGTACGAACCGGCGCACTTTTCAGATCAAACCGAATGTCAGATTTTGGTTTCAGGGCACCTTCCGCCACAGCTGCAGCATTATTGGTAAACCCCGTTTCCTGAACGAATTCAATACCGTTAGATGCGGTAGTGCCGGGGATAAGCAGATTACGGATGGTCAGAGTACGTTCCGGCGGGGCGATAATGCCCTGAACACGATCGGAGACCACCAGGCTGTTGGTTGGGCTCACGCCTGTGCCCGTAGTGGCCGGCACGTTCATAATATCTTTCTGTTCCAGTTTGACGCGGATGCTCTTACGGGCCGAACTGTCCATGCCTTTGAACTCTTCACTTTCGACCACCAGCTCACCGAGCGATTTTCGCTGTGCAGGTGCATCGTTCGGGCGGCGTGCGCCTTTTTGCTCCAGCTCAGTGAGACGTTCTTTCAGCTCGTTCATCTGATTAAGGCTTTCGTCCGTTCGTTGTTTCAGTTCCAGCGAAACGGTTTCTCCTGCCTCCATTTTTTTCTTCACGTCTTCGCCAAAGTTTTTGACCTGATCAATCACCATGGTGAGCTGAGTAGAGATTTCGCCAATACTTTGTGGCTGATCATCAGCCGATTTTTTCTGGTACATATAAATCCCTTAGAGAATTTTTGGGAGAGAAAACTGGCTCAGTTGCTGGCGCATCGCCGCAATAGCCGCTTTGGTTTCGCCGTCTTCGCCCCCGGACTCACTCCGGTCAAGCAGATAGGACAGTCCGCGGGAGGCGACCGCAGCGGACTGACTTTTCGAGAAACCTGCCTCTCGCAGGAACTTCTCAAATTCAGGTAAGGAAGGAAGATCACCGTGTGACAATTTCGACTTAATGACGTCGATGCGGGCATCGTCGTTGGCTGGTACGGTAACGATGGAGATTTCAACCAGGTCGAGCTTCGTTAATGTGCGGATCCGGGTTTTCTCATCGTAATTCGATTCCCGAACGTAATAGCCAATGGAAAGGCCCGTAATGGCACGGGTTTTCATGCCTCTCCATGCAGTTTTGGCGTAGGCGGCGTCGTCCAGCCACAAAGCGCCTTCACCAAAAAGCCCATGCTTATCTTCTTTCAGGGTTGAGATATCCCAGTTCCCGATGGGTTCACCGGTGCGATGCTGCCAGAGAACAGGGAACGTCCTCCCCTTAGCCCGCGTTTCCTCGATGCTTTCGAGGAATGCGCCCGGCGCCACGACTTCGTTGTAGCTATCCACCACATCGAAGACAGAACCGTATCCAGAAAAAAGGCCGTCATCGTTGACAGCCTTAATATCGAAGTCGAATGCCTTTACTTTCATGGCTGCGTTTTTCCGGTACATTCCGGCGTCTCCTCTGATTTAATGCCAAGCCATTCCCGCAGTGCGTTTTTGGCTGATTCACTGTCGCCGGACTTGCCAAGCTGATCTATCGGCAGCAGGTTGGATTGAACGGTTAGTTGGTCAGCGCCAGGTTTTGGCTGAAGGTTTTCTTTTTGCCGTGCTTCATTGCGGGTCATCAGACCGTTCTGGGTCATCGTTGAGTAAAAAGCTGCACGGGCGGCGCTGTCAGCACGTAAGAGACCTTCGATGGAAAACTCTGCGAAGTACTTATTTCTTTCTCCCGGAGCCAGGAGACTTTTACGAATCGCCTGCTCAATACGGGTCAGCCATGGACGAAGTGAAAACGTTAAAAAGCCAATCAGCATCTGTTCGACGCCACTTCCCCACATCGTCTGCCCCTGGGCGGTATGTCCAATCAACCCCGGCCATACTCTGAACCACCGACAAATCTCTTCGATATTGAAGGCTCTGGACTGCAGCATCTGGGCGTCTTCCGGGTTGAGGTCAACAGGCTGAAACTTCATTCCCGCTTCAAGAACCATCATTTTCCCGGTATTCATGGATCCAGAAAATTGTTCAACCATGCTTTCACGTACTTCATTGCGCTGCTCTTTTTTCAGGATCTGATCCATTGAGAGAACGCCGCTGGGCCGCATACCGTTTTTAAAAACTTTGGCGCTGGCTTCATCTGTTGCCATTGCCAGACCAAGTGTCTGTCGGGCATAACTGACTGGTGACAGGCCCATGACACCATTGGTGCTGAACGCACGGATGTGCATGATGTCCCGTTCATCAATGTTTCGGGATGTACCTGAAGGCCAGTCACGGTAGGTATAAATTGGATCTCCGCTCTTGCTTAAATCAACCTTCATCCTTTCTGGCCTGAGAGGCACCAGCGAGGTAATGCGCTTTCCGGTTCGATCGATTTCTGCATAAGCATTCCCCCACAAAAGCAGGCTGGCCATGATCATTTCCCAGAACTCCACTGCAGTCATATCAGCATTGGGTTGATTATGGAGGAGCTCATAAAGCGGGTGATCATTTGCATTCTGGCGACCGTCAGCCGTTTTTTCGTAAAAACCAACAGGCAACGTCGCGATGGTTTCGGATAACAGCCTTACACATGACCACACTGCCGATAACTGCAGGGCTTTATCAACCGTAACGGATTTCCCTGCTGCGGACTGCCCACCAGCATAAGCAGCCCAGAATTCACCGTCGGTAAGGGAGATGGGTACGCCGAGCCACCGGCGAACGGCGCTTTTTATCCGGCCTGGCTTCTTCTCTTTATTCATGGTGACTCACACAATGATGGGATTACTGAAAAAGTCGTCGATATCGCCAGAATCATCCTCATAGCCTTCGGAGGCACCGATTGCCATAGCGCCCGCTACAATGCCATCGATACGCCCGGTACTTTTTTTCTTGGCAAAAATTCGGTTTTCTTTCTGATCAGCCTCCGTCACTGCTGAAGCCGCATTCCAGCGAAGACAAGGGTTCGTCCTGATGATAATGACGCTGTCATCAAGCAACTCTTCAAACAATTCGATGGAGTGAGGCATCCACAGCCCGGAATCTTTCGCTTTGTAATACCCTTGCCCATGAGGGATTAAGGGAACAGAAACAGATGCTTCCTCAAGCTCCGGCTCAAGATATTTAATGCGATACTGGTCGAAGGCGATGGCCTTGATATCGAACTTCTCCGTCAGATCGGCAATACGCTGGGCAACAAAGCCGTATTTCACCGCTTTGCCTGGCGTAGTGTGGATGTGACCATCGCGCTCCCAGGCGTCATAAGGCACCCGGTCCGTTTTAGCCCGTTCGAGCAAGGTATCTTTGGGTGTCCAGAACTCCACCAGCAACTTGCGTTGTTTTGGAAAAAACAGCGCCAGGGCAGTCAAATCACGGGATCCGGACAAGTCCAGGCCACCGTAGCATTCCTCACCCTCCAGCTCATCTGGATCAAAGTTTTCCTCACATCCCATCCAGACATCACTGCTCATCCACGGGTTAGCCGCGTCAACCCACTGACAGAAGTTGAGACGCCTGACAATACTCTCTTTCGAAGGCATCCCCCGGGCCTGAGTCACCTGCTCACGAAGATAGCTTTCTTCAAAGGTGTGACCCAACGAGGGGTTAGCCTTTTTCCAGCAGGACTCATCCTTGAAAGGATCGTCACCTTCATCCAGTGAACAAATAAAGGCGAAAAAACTATCATCTTCTATCGAACCAGCAGATACCTTTCTACCGTATTCGTGATAGTCATAGCAGACGCTGGTTTTATCGTGTCCACTGTTGGTGATCATAAAAATGAGTGCCTGCCGGCGACCTTTAGTGCCGGCGCGCATCATTTCAACAACCTGATTGCTTTTATGCTCGTGAACTTCATCAATAAGAGCGCAATGTGGTCGTGGACCCGACTGTCCGTCATCTGAACTAATTGGGCGAAAGAATGAACCAGCCTGAAGAAAAGCCAGGTTCCACTCTTTTCCGGCGCCGCCAGATTTCTGTATGCGTGCGGAAAGAGCCGGAGACTGATCGACCATCGCCACCGCATCACGAAAGAGGACCATTGCCTGGTCTTTTTTCGTTGCAGCAGCATAAACTTCAGCACGAGGTTCTTTATCTGCAGTGAGACAGTAAAGACCTATCCCGGCAGAAAGGGGGGATTTGCCAGATCCTTTTCCTGATTCCACGTAAACCATTCGGAACCGGCGAAAACCTCTGGCATTTTTCCAGCCAAAAATCGAACCGACGATGAAACACTGCCATGGAAGCAGAACAAAAGGCGCACCTTCAAAATCGCCCCCGTTAAGTTTGAGGACTTTCGTAAAATAATCAATGGAGCGCTGTGCTGCCTCAACATCCCAATGGAGCCCTCGTGCATGGCAAGATTCAAGATCCCTGAGGTGTCTCTGGCAGGCATTTCGAATGTCAGGACCGGCCAGTTCTTTTCCAGAGGTTACATCCTTTGCATACTGCGTTGCCGGATCAACCGAAGAACTTGTCGAGCGTGTCTTCTTCGGGGGTTTCGCCATTCACTTTCACCTTCGTCCTTGCCGCTGGTGTCAGACCGAATTCAACCAGGTAACTTTTAAAACGACGGTCAGCATCAGCCAGCATTGAAACTGCCGGGTTGGCCTTTATCAGAAAACCACCCTCGGTCTGGACGGTATAAGTTCTGCCCTCTACAGCGATGGTGTCGCGCAGTTGCAGGATATCGGCATAAATATCGCAAAGCCTTTCAAGAGCCAAAGTATCTGCAACGGTGAGAACCCCCATACCATCGAGAAGCACAGTCAGCCGACCCCATGCCACCTTACCCCAGTCGGTAAGATGAGCTGGGGGGCTTGGAATTTCTTTAGCTGGCGTGGGTTCTTTATCGTTGAGTTTTCGTTTGCCCGGGTTGCCGGTAACCACTTTGAGGTGGGTCGGTTTCGGGCGTCGTCCTGCCATCGGAACCTCCCGGAAAAAAACTTTTCATTTCGCGGTTGTGCACAAAAAGGACTGGCGGCGGTCATTTGGGTTCGAGGTTATGAACTTTTGACCCGCCCCTCCCCCTCAGATGAGAATCGATATCATTTGAATGCTAATGATTTCAAATGACAATCACTTTTGATGTGTATTGATAATGGTTATCACTTAAACCAATGAGAAGTCGGGTCCAGTGGCATCCCGTTTTCATCGCAGCCGATCACAGTGCCACGCTTCTCCATTCGCTGCTTCGTTGAGTCGTGGTGCTGCTTACACAGCCCTTGCCAGTTCTTCCGGCTCCAGAAAAGCTTTTGCGCCTTAGCTATTGCCTGGCTGTCGCCAGAGCGCAAAGCCTCTTTTAGTTTGTGCGGGATGATGTGGTCTACCACCGTTGCCGCTGTCACCCTGCCTTGCTGCTGGCACATGACGCACAAGGGGTGCGCACGAAGGAAGATAAGACGCTCATGGTCCCACTTACTGCCGTAGATGCGGGGATCTTTGTTCATGCTCTGGTCCTATTGTTTGGATGGACGTACGATCCTCACCTGACCGAACAGCGGCTGCCGCTAAACCTCGCCGTTCTTGGCAATGAGGCAACCCCGGCTGTCAAGCACGGAGGCTATCATTTCGGCTTTATCATCATCAGCCGAGAAGACGTGCATAACCTCATTACCATCAAGAAAAATTGTGATGCGTTCACGTCCCGGAACTATGCGCTCTCAGGGATCATCGTCAAATACAGTCAGGCGCATATTACCTCCATTAAAAAGGCCACCCATCGGTGGCCTTTTTAATAATTAACTAATAGGTTAAATCACGAAGTACGTTTTCGTTCTTCTATTGCTTTAAGATCGGTCGCTCGATTCTCGACGAATCTTATGCTACCCGTCACTGCATCCTCGATATCTAAAGCCCTCGTAAACCTATACCCATCCCTTTCTATTACCCAAACTCTATCATGGTTTTTCCAAAAAATATCAGCATAAAAATGAGCGTTCTCACTTTGAAAAATTTCAAACTTATATTCACCCGCGACTGAGTCTGATACAACGATCGTTTTAACCAGAGTACTTATTGACATAACAACCTCGATTATGGCTTTACTGATATCATAACTAGCACAGCCAAATCGACATTTAAACCAACAAAATCAAAAATTTAATTCAGAAAAACCGAGAAAATGAATTAAATCAAGCTGATGCAAGCTACATTATAACAGGCACTCTATGAATGCCTGCTGTAATGCCTTAGCTGGCCTGTTCAGCGCCGGTATCAAACAGCGCCAGCGCTTCGGTCGACTCCTGAACCGCTTTGATGGTCCGCGCCACCACTTCGGATTCAGTTGTTACGCGATTGTACTGCTGGATGAACAGCTGATATTTGAGCTGGCTATCCTGGACGAACTCAATCGCCTTAGCAGCAGCCGCGGTGTCATAGTTCAGGGTGGAAAGCAGATTCAGTCGAATCTGTTCTGCTGGTGTGATCTCTGCCATTTGTTACCTCTGTGCGATGTAGGAGTATTATCGAAGCCACTCGACAAATGGCTGCTGTAATACTTTACTTTTGTTGCTGCATGCTCGGAAAGGAAGCGTTGCCAAAGCTCTCTCCAGTTAGGTTTGGTTTTACTCTCCCCACTTACTTATGCAGAATATTTACATTTGCTTATTAAGCCGCTCAAGCGGTTAATTTCTAGAGGTAAAGTAATGAAATATACACAGCAAGAAAAACTTCAAACCCTGATGCTCTGTGAAATCTTCAAAGCATTAGAAATTAAAGATTCTTTTAATCCAGATTTAATTTATAAAGCCATACAGTCGGACCAGTATTGGGCTCTGGACTGGGAATACCCAGACTTAGACTCCGGTGAAGATACACCGGAAGAAGTCACGTTTTTTGTCGATACATTCGATATGTATGAAATCCTCAATTATACATACGATAACTTCAATGAGGCTGACAAGGCGGAGGTTGCTGCTTCGATCAGGAATTTTAATGGTAAAAACTCTCTACTTTTCCCAGGATTTGATGGGAACAATGAAACCAAATATATCACTATCGGCCGTATTTTGAAGACCATGGGGCGTTTTAATGGTAGTGATGATTTAATAAAAAACTCTCACATGCCTTCAGCTGGAATCTACAAACGAATGCTGGATGTATTCCTGGATGCTCGGGCCAACAATTGGGAGCACGGTGCAGGAATTTCAATGCAATCTTTCATTGATACACTTAATGCTAGAGTTCATCCGGACAATCGCTAATCATTCATGCCCGCTATGCGGGCATTTATTGTTGCTAAGCTTCCCAACTAATTGCAGTAACTCTTTATTGTGGTGTTTAGCTTCACTCATTGCGTAGCCTTTTCGGTTGGTTTGGATAAGCAGCAGAAAAAAAATCATAAATATCTACCGCTTACGCTTGTTGTTTCTGAGCTGGCTCCTAGGCTAAAAGAGCCATTACATGAAAGACCTTGCGTTTACTTACCCGTGGACCTCAAGGATGAGGCCATTCTTTTAACTCACTGAGTAGGGGTAATGCTCTGGCAATTGGCCTGCACTGCTTTGTTGTGCGCCAGGATGTCGCGCTTGGTCTGCATATCCAGCACGTCGATATCGTGGTCGGTCAGGTAGATAATCCGCACCCAGCTGCAGGCCGTATCAACGACTACCGGGGCGGGTGAAGTGCTCGCGCAGCTCCCGATCAACATCGTCATCAGGCATATGGCTAACAGTCTGCTGTACATCGCTTGCCTCTTTCGTGACCTCTGCCTTACGTTCTGCCGCGGCGACGGTGGCGACGGCGTTCTCTTCAGTACGCTGCAGATCGGCTTTGGCTTCTGCCTTGCTGGTTCCGCGTGCATGGCCGATGCCAAACGCACCAGCGATAGCAGCCAGGATAACAACCACCAGCCCCGCGATAGCTTCGATTCCCATAATCACCCCACCAGCACCGATTTTGCTTTCAGGAAGCGGGCGCGCCGGTTATTAATTCCGTTTTGCCCGCCGTTGATAATCTGCGTGACCCGGACAAGATCACCCGGATATTTCAGGCAACCTTTTGAGACATAGAACCATGCTGCACTACGGGCCGCGTAAGAGGACTGCTCCAGTAATTCTGGCTGTGCCACCAGATCAACCTTCAGCCCGGCGCTGCAGTCCCGGTAATTAGAAAGTCCGGTTATTTGAATAAGTCCGCGCCCTCGGAAAACCCAGCCATCAGTTGCCCTGTTGTTACCCAACCGCTTGCTATAGACAATGTTGGCGATAGCCCGCTGGCGCTCCAGAGGTAACACTGTTTCCGACTGGCTGCGCCCGAGAGAATTGGCCTGCTCCTGCGTTAACCTGCCGTAACGAACAAAATCAGCCAGCCCGGCGATGCTGTAGTTGAAATTCTCCACCACCCTGTTAAACCCGAGGCTTTCATGGCCGCACTGAGCAATGAACATTGCCTGGTCGATAGCGGAAATGATGCCGAACTCTTTCATCGCGGCTGTAATATGCGGAAACCAGCGCGCAGCTAACCCGGCGCTGATACCAGCCGCCTTCTGGAATTGTGTTTGATTCATTAGTGCCTCAGTGTATCGACCAGACGCGCCACGTTACCCCGTGCCCATAACACGGCGGCGCAGATTAGGATGTTTGCCAGCACCACCAGCCAGTGGGATGACTCGTAAAGGCCAAATAGGAAACGAAATGGGATGCTGGCGTAAACCAGCACTATGAGATAAGCCAGGAATGATATTCCCGGCCTGTGTCGGGATCCGCCGCGTTGGTAAAACATCAAAGCAAGAACAATCACAGTACAGGTGAGTGCGTTAACCAGTGCTGAAGGATCATTTACCATTTGAGCCTCCTCCCCGGAACCGGGTTAGCATATTGAACAGGCTATTCAGGTCCTGGCTGTTAAGGAACGTCAGCACTTTGATAATCAGCGACGAGATAAGCACAGCACCCAGTGCGTCAAGTGGGCGGTCGCTATAACCCGTCCAGCCTGATAGCTTTGAGCCCACCAGCCCGGCACCCAAGACACCAACGATGAAAGACGTCATAAAATATGCCACCAGTTTACCGCGTGAAATGTTTGCTGCCGTAGCTACATAGAAGACCGCACCAGCGAAAGCGCCAAACACAACGCCATAATCAATTCCGGTGGCCAGGCCAAACATACTGGCCCCCATCAGGCCGCCGGCCGCAACTGATGTTCCAGAGACAGGATCGGACATTTAGCCCCCTCTTTATTGCTGTGAGTCCTCTCAGAATTGAGGGGAAAAAGAAAAGGCCGCCAATAGCGCAGCCCTTAAATGTTTTTGGTTAGTTGAAGTGCCTTAATCAGGCGAAAAAAAGCCCGCTCTAACGGGCGGGCAGAAAGGTAGGCATTCTGATTCTGTAACGGTTCGATACGCACCTAATAGTCCGAGCTACCGATTTACCAGGAGAGTGATCATTATTCCGTTACTGCCTTTTAAACATAGCTGGAGAAGCCGAAACGGCAACCCCACTACCAAATAGCTTAGTAGCATTGCATATGGTGCCGGGTGCCTCCCGGTGGGCATGTCCCAGCCGACATGGCCCGCGCTGCATTTACAGATCACTGTAAGTGACTGGTCGCCCCTCCGCACAGGGGGATTCACCATGCCGTTAATCTAATTTGTAAACTTTGTGTTAGTCAATATGTAACACTCTGTCAAAGGCACCCGAAGATGCCTTTTGCACAGTGTTAATCACTAGATTTAATAAGCGGCCAGAGTAAAGCGATAACCCCAGCCACTAGCACGCCATCAGCAAGGATGGACATCATTTTGCTGGTGAAATCGATGGCAACCACCAGGAACAACAAAACCCCGGCGGCCGCCCAGCGCAGTTTGCCGATCACAGGTACTGATCCAGAGGAAGCTGGAGAGCCTGAGCGATTTTCTTCAGCTGTTTCTCTTCTTCTTCACCGATACCGTCGTTATCAGCAACATCAAGGCACAGGCAAAGAACATCAACAGCGTCATTTGTACCCGCAACATCAGCCAGTTCACGCAGCGCCTGAGCGTTGGCAGAACGTGGTGAAGCTTCGTAACGAGCACGAATATTACTGCTCATTTGTGCGACTTCACCGGCGAACGGCGCGAAGGCTGGCAGCGCCGAAATGGTTTTTTCCAGCGTGGCGATTTCTTTAGCGTCGCAGGTACCATCGGCATACGCAATGGAATAAGCGCCCCATACAGTCGCCTCAACCGCATCGCGATTTTCCATTTTCTTAACTTCAACAACGGCTTTACGTGCTTTCTTTTTGAAGAGACCAAACATAGTGACTTTCCTTTTAGCGGGTGAGCCAGCGCTCAGGAATGATCAGCCCACAGAGATAGTCACACTGACTATTCCCTATGGCTCACCCCTGAAAGGCTCTGTGGTTATGTAGCGCCGAGCGTGGCGCAGATACGAAAAAGGCCCGCGAATGCGAGCCTGTTGGATCCGCTTACTGATACGGAGCGACCAACCTTAGTTGTCGCAGATTCAAATTGTGGCCCTGCCTTGAAGTCACTTTGCACGCGACTGGGACATGTAATTTCGCATCATGATCGGGATTCGCTTCAGGCGCTGGCCCCGCTGCCATTTTGGTGCTGGTTGACGGAATCGAACCGCCGACATCCTGCTTACAAAGCAGGTGCTCTACCTGTTGAGCTAAACCAGCAAATTTTTGCCACACTCTCGCAGTGGTCAGCGCTCATGCCCTTGAGTCAGTCACCCCAGTTCATCTCTATTCCCCGTTGGCTCTAACCAGTGCGCGATTAGCTATCGCACGGCGACGCCGGTGCTTCTTTTCTTATTAACCCTCACCAGATGCAAAGCTGGTACTCTACTCGGAGACTCGGGAGCAAGTCATTACCCTGCTATTGCCGCCTATCGACTGCTGCGGTCCGGCCGCTTTACTGCTTCATTTTCGCCACCCATTCTCGCCAGCGCGCCTCCCTAAGCGCTGATCGTCAAAATTGTTAGCCAGGGAAAGAGAATCCGCTAATAAGGCCCATGCAACATAGAATTCGTGAGGCTCAAACTCATCCCCAGCAAACTGATATGAGCCAACATGATACACCTCGCCATCTTCCTCAAGCGCAATAATATGGGCAACATGCCAGCCATCACAGGGGTTCAGAAGAATGACCCTGCGCCCATCAAGTTCTTTGGTTAGCTTTTCGCTTGCTGGTCGGAAACTCAATGTTTCGGTTTTCTGCTGGGACATTTCAGGCTCCTGAAACGACAAAACCCCGCAGATGCGGGGTTTTGATGATTAAGCTGTGTGTCTAAGTGACCACTCTTAACACAATAGATGAAAAAATGCGGACCGCGATAGAGATTTTTTCTGCGTATTGAGTTAATTTTAAAATCTGTTTCCCACTATCACATCAACAGGTTGAGACTATAGTGAAAATATTTGTTAGTTGGTCAGGTAACCGTAGTAAAGCCGTGGCAGAGCTGTTTAGTGATTGGTTAAAGTGTGTTATCCAAGTTTCACAACCATGGATCTCAACTAGAGATATTGACCGTGGGGCAATCTGGTTTTCTGAAATAAATGATAAATTAAGGGACGTCTCTGTTGGTGTTGTTTTTCTAACACAAGAAAATAAAGACAAACCCTGGATTTTATTTGAAACCGGAGCATTAGCTAAAGGATTAACCTCAAATAGAGTATGTACCTTCCTTATTGATTTACAACCAGCTGATTTACAAGATCCGTTAGCACAATTTAACCACACCCTTCCAGATAAATCTGGATTATGGGAATTAACAAGAACAATAAATACTAGTCTTACAGATAACTCTCTTGATGAGAAAATACTAGAAAAAGTTTTCAATACATATTGGCCTCAGTTTGAAAATGATTTCTCACAAGCTCTTGAACATAATCCTATAGGTGAAGTCATCCCTCCCCGTTCAGAACAAGATATTCTTTCTGAAATTTTAAACAACACTAGAGCACTAACACAAAAAATAAGGAAACTTGAATATGAAGTTTATATAAAACCTAACAGCATAAATAAAACACTTACAACAATAACTAGTGAGACCATACCTCAAGATAATGAAGATATAGCAATTCGTCGTGCTGAAGTTGAACGTGATGGATTTATTTACATTAGTACAGAAAATGGAAATCTTATAAGAAGAAAAAAGAGCATTGATTCTACTGCAACCCAAACTAAAAACAAACCTTGACATCTTAATAAATCAAGCGACCTATATGGCCGCTTGATTAAATCACATCAAATATCCATGTCTAACTTAACATCTAACATAGATAAGCAACCATCTATAAAACCTTCAGCCATCTGTATCTCTATTCGAATCAACTTCTCATCTTTCTTTTGTGCCTTAGCTATTTTGCGTTTCGAGATACCGTACAGATAATGAGCAACGAGCAAACTATGTTCATATGGTTTCTTTTCGCGAAGTCTTGCCAAGCAGCCTTCAATGATCAGAGCATCATCATCGGTACAACACAAACGCGTTTTACCACCCGGCGGAAGCAATCCCTTGAACCCTGCCGCAATGTGGGAATAATCAATTCCGGAGCTGTCAGCTGCCGCCCAGCCGCCCCATAAATCTAAAACCTTTTGCATGTCACGCATTCATATTCTCCATACACTTATGCTTTTAAAATGACGCCGATACCCATAACCCGATCCAGAAAACGAGCCCACAGCTCTAACTGAGTGCCGTATTTCTGTTCGAATGCTGAGACGTCGGTATGTAATTCATCGTGATGCACTCTGCACAGCGGTATCACGAAGAGATCATGGGCCTTTGTTGCGGTACCTCCCAGACCATGCCCTATTATATGGTGTGGATCGTCAGCTGGTTGCCTACAGCAGGCACATTCCTGTGTTTTTACCCACTGGGTGTAGTGAGGGCAAATCCAGCGCCGGCGCTTCGGTCGCAACATGAATGCTTCGGGGCAATCCGGATCCACGCCCAACCGGAGAATAGGTTTCCCAGCATCCTGCTCTCCCGTCTCCAGATCCCCTGTTATGGTATGGCTTTCCCTCTTATCCAGACGTCTTTTAAGTATGTCGGCCGCGGGTATTGCCGGGATGATGTCGCTGTCCCTGTATACCGAACGGTGCGGCTCTGGAGCTATCCGCAAAGCCTTTTCAGCCATAGCCTCCGTTATCGCATCAGAAATCCCAGACTGAACAGCCCACCAGCACAACTCTGCCAGGGATAATGTCCTTTCCCGGGTGCATCCAAGCGAAAGCAGGACCATATCGATGACCCAGTCAATAATATTACGGCATGCTATTTCCTTGATCGTCGGATCCGGCTCATCTCGAAGCTTATTGTCGCAATGCCAGCATAATAAAACGGAGCCTGGATTTTTCCTTAAGATGACTGTTTCGATGTGGTGATATCCCTCGTCATGATTCTGGCATTGTCTGACACCCAGGCTAAGCCATCGCTCCAGTCCCTCAATACCTCCCGCAGCTGCGATGACACGCGGATCGGTAAAGAAAGGAACAAGGCTGCGATCTACGGATAACGGCTGGCGAGCGTCAGGTACTTTCCCCGTCGGAAAACCGGCCATGTACTCGGGCTGTGGAGTTATTAGAACGCGCCCCTGAGCAAAGAGGCTCATCAGATCCTTTCCCGGTTTAAAGAGTACTACGCCGAGGCGGGGCACAATCTCTGGTGTTAGTAATCCGCGCAAGATCACCCCCTACTGCGTGACAATGCCGAGCAGTCTCAGAAGCTCGGGAAATTTTGATTCAAAAAAATGTGGCTGAGTCTCCCGGGGATTCGCTGGGCTGGTGATATTTTTCCCGTAAAGGCAGCCTTTGGCTGTTACAGACCAGAATTTTTTTACTCCGTTTAATCCGCTTCGGCTTTGCCGTTCCTTCTGATCCACGATCCCGGCACGCGCCATTAAGTGATATGCCTGGTTTGCAGTTAGCCGTATCCCATGGGTTTTAAGCAGAGCACTAAGCGAGAGTGTTGGCCGACTGGATCCATCTATGGCGCCGGCTGGAGCATCAATCGCATAAGCAGGCATTAAATCTGGAAGCCCGGCCGCCTGTTGCAATTTCTGGTAAGCACCAAGTTTGGAAGAATTTGAGAGGTTTAATGTTCGGGATGCTGACTCCAGCAAAATGACACCAGCCTGAATACGATCGGAGGTCAGCGTTGTCATAGCATTTTGCACCGCATCAAACGTTCTGATGACTTTCAGATTGAAGGCGGCGCTAATCCACATTGCATAGGCATACACCAATTCCTTGCAGGCGTATGTCCCAGGGTTGATCCCTCCTCTCACAACATCGACAGGAGCAAACGCCATATCTGGCGTTAGCTCAGCAATCAACTGAGCTGCCATCTCGGACCGAAGCCAGCGGTTAGGATTATGACGTTCTTCTCCACCAGCTGCGCGCTGAAAGTCATTTAAACAAAATCGACCTGCCGCATCCCGGCGAACGAAAATACCTTCAATCGCCAAATGAGAGTGGTTTTTGGGCGCACCATAGCCCATAACATGGTTAGCCATACTTATCTCCATACACTTTAACGTGACGATCGGGCCTGCACGCCCGGTTCGTTTACACACCTTGAGATTAATGCCTGATTGCATAGTCTTCAACTTACCACTGAACAAACATCCAGCACTTTATTGAATGCCGTTATGGTGATCTCAACTCTCCCTCCCTTTGCATTCTCACCCCACTCGATCGTCATTCTCTTAACCTGGCTGTCATCCTCCCAGATACCGGCGTATGTAAGTGCGTCGAAAAGCGCCTTGTTGTAGTTGTCCAGATCGCGGCGGCGGTAATCAGGCGGATACAGGACAATGACTACCTCCGCTGGCGAAGCGGAGGGTTTTGGGACTGCTTTCAGCTGTTCGATAATCGCTGCTCTTACAGCATGTTTGAATTTGCGGCCAGCTTCGCTGACCAGCAATTTACCTTTTGCAGTCCCTTTATTTGGGGACCGCCAGTAGGAGTTCACGCTGGGCGGAAAAGGAAGAATAAATTTCATTCATCCTCCAGGGGAATTTTAAGTACGAAAGGGACTTCCCCACCGCAATAACATATCTGCCCCAGTTCGGACATGAGGCTCCATAGCGTCATTTTCGTAAACCCATTTTCATCCTTTGACGGTGGTTCAAACTCACCAAAAATGGAGGGGTGGCGAATACGGTTTTCTTCATGCTGACGCTCCAAAAACACAAGGGCGACATCACTAAGTTTGACTTTAACGAGGGTATTAAAATTTATGACAAGTTCCCTCTGAGGGGGAAAATTAACGATGCTTATACCGCGGGAAACCCCACGGGTGATTTTGATCGCGCCCTTCTTCTCCAGCGCTTTGAGATGACTTGCCGCAGCATTGGGGGACCGGCACCCCAACATGCCGGTCAGTTCATAGGTGGTTGGCGGGAATCCATGGGCGCGCTGGTACTCAATGAGCAGGTTAAGAACTTCCTGCTGCCTGATAGTTAACTTCATCATGCCGCAAACTCCTCTCTGTTTACGCACAATTCCGGAAGGTTTGCCCTCACCAGTGCCTCAGCAAAAGGCGGAGGCACCGCATTACCACAACGCGCAACCTGCTTATCCTTCGCATACTTCACACCGCGGTAATCCTGGTCGATGATGTACCACTCAGGGAAGCCCTGCGCGCGGTAGAGCTCATGTGGCTGCAGCATGCGCATGCCGATGTCGACAATGCGGTAAGTCACTCCGCCGATATCCACCAGCCCGGTGCTAACCTCCCCGCAGTATTGCTGCAGGAACGCCAGCACCTGCTGTGCGCGTTCTTCGTCATAGTCCTCGATCGCCAGAGTCGTTTTAACCTCCCCTACGTGCTGGCAGCCGGCAGTGATAGTCGGCATCGGCTCGTCAGTAGACTGGCCGTCACGGCAAGTACCGCGCAGTTTAACCAGATGAGAAGCGACTAAGGCGTGGTGATCGACAGTCGTTACTGAATGCGCTGGCTTATCCAGCCCCACTCCGGCACCCTGATAATTTCCTCCGTAGTGTTTTGCCAGGAATGCACCAACTAAAGCATGTTTCCCGCCACCAGCAACAACGGTTCCCAGCGGCTTATCCAGTCCTGGCACGCGAGGTGCCTGGCCGGGCCGTTCTCCGTATCCCATTTGAATGAGCGTTGGCACAACCAGCTGCGATTTACCGCCGCCGCCCGCGGTGATTGTTGCGCTTGGTTCGTCGGCACGGTGGCCGACGCTGGCACCGAATTGCCGGGCGATAACTGGAGCGACGACGCAGGCTCGTGACTCTTTCAGGATGGTGTGAGCAGGTTTATCAAGCGGCCGTGGTTTCGCCTGGTACTCACTGCCACCGTTGCCTGCGAGGAACGGGACAAGGCCCGCCTCAACAATCCCCAGCGCATGACCATTCCCGCCCGGGCGCCTGGACGTGCCAGCGGTCACTGTAGGTACCGGATCGGTAACTGGCTGCCCGGTGGCGCCGGTGCGGAATTTTGTCAGATGAGGTACCGCGATTGCGTAGCCGTGGGTTTTTGTAATCGTCTGCAGCGGATCGTCCAGTGCCTGCCCCCGGAAACAGTCATATTTCCCGCGTGTCGTTGTGTGATTGCACTTCACGATGAACGGCGAAGCGCTTTCGATAACAAAGCGCTGAATGCCGCGGGCAATACGTTTGAGCGTATTCTCTGCCAGAGATTTTTTGCGATCGAAGATGCTCGGCGCGGGGATAGACCAGTCAATGCATTCTGCAGCTGTGCGCCATGGAGCCAATTTGCCGGCCAGCACCGCCGGTGATTTCGGATCCCCGTGGGTTGCTTCCGGCCAGACTATTGGTTGCCCGTCCCGGCGCATCACCATGAAGAACCGCTTACGAATAGTTGGTGCACCATAGTCGCAGGCACGTAGCTCGCGATAATCGACGTCATAGCCCAGCCCGGTAATCAAGCGCCTCGCCTGTTCGCTATCCGGCGATAACTCCAAAAATTCGCAGCATTCCAACAACGCAGGGTGATCTGCTGGAACTCCGGATGTCAGCATGCCGACGAATGCCAGGAACGTTTCGCCAACGCGGTCCGGATCCGGACGCATTTCCGCCGCCAACAGCGGCCCCCAAGTTTTAAACTCTTCCACGTTCTCAAGCATCATTACCCGCGGGCCAACATCCATCGCCCAACGGATAACGATCCACGCCAGCCCACGAATCGCTTTTTCAACTGGTTTAGCTCCTTTCGCTTTGGAAAAGTGGCGACAGTCTGGAGAAAACCAGATCAGGCCAACAGGCTTACCGCTTGTTGCTGCGACAGGAGAAACATCGAACACGCTTTCGCAGTAGTGCAAGGTATCCGGATGATTGGTACGGTGCATGGCAACAGCATTTTCGTCATGGTTAATGGCTATATCGACACTACGCCCAATAGCCATCTCAATCCCGGTAGAGGCGCCGCCGCCTCCGGCAAAGTTATCAACGATAATTTCACGCATGGCTAACCCCCTGCATGCTGCTGACCAGCCCGCTGGCAATAGTTATGATTTCGGAACTGGGCGTACGCTCAAGCCACAGCTGATTGATGTGTGCTTTCAGCTTATTTTGCTGAGACTCGTTTAGATCGTTCACCCCTTCGACTCGCTCAAACACCAGGCCTACTTCCAGTGGCCATATCCGGCTTTCGTGTAAGGCCTGTTTGGCAACTGAGAGAGCTTCCCGAACATGAGTGCGGATCAGTCTGCTGTTGAACCAGCTCGCTTTATCCAGGCTGCCGACAATATCGATGAACTCAGTTACCGAGCATGTGTCGACAAACTCTGCATACACCGAATTCATACGTTCTATGGTTTCTTCACGTGCAATTGTGGATCCGAGATTAATACCGTTTAGCCAGCCCACCAGCGCTTGTTTCGCAGTTTGTTTGATGATCAGGGATTGAGCTGTGGCGATCACTTCGGAGTTAACCGGCGTAAACTCCGGTTTATCCACTGAATCAGCCGCCCAGGTATGACCGAATTTCGACTCGGCGAAGGTGTACTCGGCTTTATCGCCAAAAGCAGCAACCACGCATGCCCAGGATCGTATGCCGCTTTTCGCAAGGATTTCGTTCTGAAGGAGCGGTATTTCAGTTTCGGCTTGCTCTGTCTGGGGCAGTTCCATTACTGGAGCTGTTGCCTGTTTACCCACGGCGTACTGGGCCAGGGCCATACTCGCGCGCCCCTTCGCTTCAAGAGCCACACGATCGATATAGCTAAAGCGTTCACCTCGCCAGGACTTATCAAATACAACAATCGCCCCGGCAAAGAAGGCGCTGGTCGGCTTCTGCTTATCGTCCGCCGGCTTAAACCAGGTAGGCAGATCGAAACCGATGCGACCGCGAATAAAACAGACATGATCCGCATCTTCTGGCCACCATGTCTCACTCGTCGCTGACTTCACCAGAAAGACATAACGACCACCCTTTTCACGCTGAGCGGATGCATAACTCATGATGTGGGTCATGCCTGTGATCGCCTGCTTTTCGTGATACTGAGAACGGCTATACGGCGGATTTCCAAATGCCGCGCCGCCGAGTTCTATCAGTCGCCCCGCCCAGTCCTGCGTCAGGGCATTGTCTTCTGCTGAGTACCACGCAGGGCATTTTGCGTTGCTTTCGTCTGCAAAGAGGTCCAGCACCAGCGGGCCATACATAGTGTTAACCCCCCAGAACAACAGATCGGGCGTTCTCCACTGGTCGCCCACCTCCTTGAGATAGTGGGCAGGTGCAGCACGTAATGCATCCAGAGCATCACAGTATTGGCTTCTGGTGATAGGGAGTTCGGCCTCATCCACCAGCATTTCCCCTTCACTGGTCGCGTTCAGTCGATGCACAGATCACCTCCGCAGTAATTCCCGGCTAACAGACACTCAGTGTGTGATTTCCCCATGCGTGCTTTCCGGAGGCAGGCATTTTTCTGACGAATGTAATACTCAAGAGTTTTCTGGCTGCAGCTTGAGGTACTGAGCTGGTGCCACACAGTAGCGGCCCGGCGATACAGGCTGCGCTCTTCGAGTTTTTTAGCGGCTTTTTCCTGTTCCAGGTTGCCTCTGGACTTAAAGTCGTCCTGTACATCGCAGCAGGATGCATCATTGATGACTCGATAAATAAAACCGCATGAGGTTGCTTTGGTTTCCAGGCGCCCTTCTGTGTACAGGCGATATACAGCACTTTTCACAGAAACAGGTTTGCAATCAGGAAAGGCGGCAATGATATCGCGCATTTTCTGATCTGGGTTTTTAGCAATGAATTCAAAGGCCATTTGAGTAATGTTCATCCACGAAACCCCTTCGGTATGGTCGTTTGCACTGCACCAATTTGGTTGATATCCCGCGGCTTACTTCTGTCCCAGCATTCCCGTGGAGGTCGCCCTTTGGCATCCCAGCGGATAGCGCTCTGCAGATAGCCCTCGAATTTTTTAGGCCCAAAAAGTGTCTCGGGGCGCATGTACTGGTATTGCTCGTCGTTGCCATGCCAGTGCTCATGCTTAACGTCGATAACGAGTTTCAGATCTGGAACGGTATGCCCCTCACGTAGACGTGCCCGAATGTTTTCGAGGGAAGTTTTTGACTTCTGAAACCGGGAGCCACTGACCTGATTCAGATGCGTCAGAACTTCGATCGCATGGTTAGTGATCACCACTTCAGGATCCGGCTTATCGTCGGGTTCCGCAGGAGCCCGACAAGAAGGTTTTTTAGATGACGGATCTAATGACGGATCTAATGACGGATCGCCTTCAACCATTGAGGGGTCCCCCCGCAATATTTGAGGGGATGCAGACCCATTATTTGAGGCATCAGAATTTGACCCCTCAAATTTTGAACCCTCAATTTCTGAGGCATCAAATTTTGATTGTTCACGCGAGGTTGCGTAGAAGAGTTTTGCTTCAGCTGCTGCACGTTCAAGCATATCGACGTTGAGTTTGTAGACGTTCGAATTGTTCTTTCCGCCTACGCGACGCTCCTGCTTCTTCAGCCACCCTTTCGCCTGAAGTTTTTTAATGGCGCTTCGAACAGTGTTCTCGCTCTTTGCCCCGATCTGTCGCTGAATAGTTGTCACCGCAGGCCACGATATTCCTTCATCGTTACTGAAGTCAGCCAGGCGGGCCATGACCGCTATTTCAGATATGATCAGGCCTTTGAAAGCACAGGCTTCCCATACCAGACCGTGTAATTTACTGCTCATGGCTACCCTCTACTTCCCTGAATTTTCGTTGAAACTGATCGAGTGGGCTAAAACACTCGTGCGGATAGCCTTCCCTGAGGTAAATGACACGATTCGTCTCACGTTCCCAGCGTATGACTCTGACGGGCTTGCCATAGTGGTCTCTGAACTTTCGGTTAACTTCGCGCACAACGCTTTTACCCTCCGGTTAAAGACCCCCACAATTGCCGTTGCCCGGCTGTGGTTACATGAAACCCATTTTCCGCATACCATGCGTTCATACCGAAACAGCGCATCGCCCGTCACCGGACGCATACGTAGTTGCGGTAACCTGAGATTTACGATTAAATTGCTCATGCGGATTATTTCTCCATACACGTTGATTTATCTGCCACGACGCCCGGAGCTGCACACTCGCGGGCGTCACTCTTTTCTGGCTGACAAAAGACACGGAAAAGTAACGTTAAATGCTCCTGCCATTTCGCCATGACCTGGTAACTGTTCTCCTCAATCTGCTCGCGTTCGGCCTGGTCAATAACACCGTCCGCAGTTGCTTTACGTAGATACTGCGAGTGTTTTCCTATCCACTCGATCGACTCCATCAGGCGCTGGTTAATATCGGCGTTGTCAACTTCCTCGATATCGGCCAGTGGCACGAATACCCCGTTCGAATGACGTGCTATCGCATTGGCAATGTGGTTTGATCCACCAGCTCGCTGCAGAACCATTGCCCAGCCGAGAGGGAAAATCTGATCACCATCGGCACGTAAACGGTTAAACAATGCATTTTCAGTAACGCCCAGCCATTCCGCTGCTTCCACGTAACCACCGTCCAAATCAGTGATCGTTTTTTTTATAGCGGCCACCAGCCATGCCGGCTGCTTATCCACTTTCCATTCAGGTTCATTCATTGGTAATACCTCTGTTGGTGCCGAATGCTCCTTCGGATATTCTGGGTTTTCCACACCTAAGGACCGAAGGAGGTTCTGTATGGCAATTGATTACGCTAAGATCTTCATCTCTCATGTTCGTAATGTTTCCAAAGCCAATAAGTGGTTAACAGAAGGTGAAGCAGTCCCTACCTATCGGTCCTGGATCCGTGCTGAGCAGTTGCTGCGCCTTGACGTTGTTCTGATTAAGCACAGAGAGCGCTATTCCGCTCCTTGGGAGCCTCTTTTCGGACAGAATGGAATTACTCATCTTCTTGCGACCCGTTACGGCTGGTCACCTGAGCAAGTGAGGATGCTTTCTTTCGCTGATGTTCTTCTTTCGCTTCAGCAAGATCTGGCAGAAGTGGATATCCCACCGGAAGTACTGGCACTTCCTGAATACGTTCGCCAGTCTGACGAATTCGAAATTCTCTCCCGAGGTCAATATCGAACTGAATTGCCACCTTGTCAGGAGCATGAATGGGATCATACGATTGCAGAGAGAGACCAAGGCCAGCGTAAGCCACAATAAGTGCTTCAGCAGCTTCCAGCTCGGTGACTGTACTACGATGTTCTTCCAGTTTTTCCTGCTGGTATACGCGGTACAAAATGGCATTGGCTTTTCCAATGAGCCAGTTGGCTAGATCACGCCCTTCCAGCCCGCCGGCCCAAACGTGCGGGCTATCTTTGAACACCTTCAGCGTTACTTCGTCATTGCTATGATTTTTGTCTGTTACATTGCCCACGGCTTACCCCTTATCTCTGTGGTTTTACTTAACCGGCTGAATCTGTAAATTTTTGGAATACATCAGGACGCAGTCTTTCTTTTGGGATACCAGTAACGCTCTCAATGTGCTGAGATTGCTTAATGGGCGGTCTTTTTTCTCTGTTGAGCCAGTTCCATACCTGTTGTTGTTTAACTTCCTTCCCAGAGCTTGCTGTAAGCTTCCGGGCCAACTCAGACTGGCCACCAGCAGTTTCAATTGCCTCTGAGAGGGCTAACTGCTCAGGCGTCATAGTTTGTCTCCTGTGGTTTGAGGTAAAAGTTGTTGTGAGTGTTGATTATACAACCTTAACAACTTTTATCACAACTTATAGGTGTTGGAAAGCTAAAACATAAAGTTGTAATCTCACCTACAACAGGGGGATAAAGTTGTGAATACACTTGCTGAAAGACTAAAAATAGCCAGAGAGAAGAAGGGAATGAGCCAAGCTCAGTTAGCTGACCTAATCGGCCTTTCACAACAATCTGTGGCTAAAATTGAAAATGGCGATACGCTTCAACCAAGAAAGATCAAAGAGATAGCGAAGGCTCTAGATGTGTCTCAAAAATGGCTACAACTCGGAATTGAGGAAAATGGTTCTATTTCTGATTTTATAGTTGAGGAGCTTGAAGAAGCCAAACTTGATCCAGAAGTGTTTGCCAATATCCCAATACTCGACATTGAGCTTTCTGCTGGCAATGGATGTGAGGCCGAAATTGTGGAATCAATTGTCGATTCTTTCCCTCTTCGTCGTTTCGATCTTAGAAAGGCTGGTGTAAGTCCTGCTAACGCAAGAATAGTAAAAATATGGGGCAACAGCCTTTTACCGGTGTTGAATAATGGTGATCATGTAGCAATTGACATATCACAGTCGAAACCGATCAGAGATGGCGATTTATACGCTGTTAGAGATGGGGTTTTACTTCGGGTTAAAGTACTAATTAGCCAACCCGATGGAGGCTTAATACTGAGAAGTTTTAACAAAGAAGAGTACCCGGATGAAGTACTCAACTTTGATGAAAGAAGAGCCAGAATCCACGTTATTGGCCGCGTATTCTGGTCTTCTCGATCATGGTAGTGCATCGAAAAGCATTTCTTCTGAAATGATCTTCAACTTAGCTCCCTCATTATCTCTATACGAAACTGCTTTTTCAATTTTCCTTCCGTGACTGGAGAATTTCCAGTCTCGTGAGGAAAGTGTACCAATTACAAGAAAATCAATTTTCTTTGTGATACCGCTGGCAATTAGGCCATTATTTCTTTTAATTAAGTCTTCAACATGGGCTCTCTTGCCTGCCAAAAAGATGCCCGTTAAGCAAAAAATCTTATTTTCAACAGATACTTCAGCTGCATTGTCTAATGGTAATTTAGTGGCAAGACCATCTACGACGCCGCTTGTAAGGTCGCAACCGGTAAAATCCACCAGAGCCTTGTGTAGATTTTCACTTTCTTCGGCTGTGATTATCCCATCACTCAGGATCTCTTTTACTAAAGCGTATAATTCCTTTCCCGGGTAATTACTTTTTAACGCCCCGTTCTGCGTTAACCACCAGTCAAGGTATCTCACCTCTTCTTCACTTAATGTTCGATCTGAGATTAAGCCTTTGCAAAGACCATTCAATAGATGCAGATCTGACTCATTGGAGAATAAATCCACATCGGGTATATCAAGTATTTGTTTTTGTATATCATTAAGATGTTTCTTTAACTCACTGCGCTCATCATCAGAAACAACCCCATCGGCCAGTATTTTAGATACCCTTGTGCTTAGACTTTTGATCATACCATTTCTAATGGTCTGGTTGGCTTCAAGTAGCCAAGTATCGAGATATAGCACTTCTTCATCCCGTACGTATCCATCTGCAAGAATCCCATCTATGATGCTGATTAGATTGGCAAAAATCTTATTTCTATTGTGTGTGTAGTTAAATACATAGAGCTTATCTTCCATACAGCCTCCTTTTTTTGAACATCTTTGCATTCGGTCGTATCACAATCAAACCACATAAAGTTGTTGACACGGTCCATATCCACAACTAAATTACACCTTAAAGTTGTTGATTTGATATACAGCATTACAACTTGCTAAAAGAAAGTAGGTGTCTTCGGGAGGGGGTGCGGAGCTGGATTGACCACCAGCTACAGAAACTCACCAGACATACAGTAGCCGTTTAACCCATGGCGTCGGGGATCCAGTAAACCTGGATTAATACTGTAGGGGTTGTGCCGGTTGGTCGCCGGCGCCCCGCCCGAAGACACCTGAGTTAACACAACATGAAAGCGCATTCCATCTTCCATCGGTCGTGGGGATCGGTTTGTAACTGAAGGAGTGCGCTTCCAGTTGTGAACGGCAATTTTCGCAACCGCTGTATGGCACATGCAGCGTTAGCCGCCAGAGAGTTACCTTTATCCATGCGCTCTCAGGAATTCCGGAAGAATGTGCAAGCTAAGTGTTTCAGGCACGACGTGCGCCCCACCAGCGCGGCGAAAAGGTGTGACGCCCGGGAAGAACCCGGGACACAACAGGAAAGAGCACTGAAGATGCCAGGAAACGCCCTACCGCCAGGCATACAGACGGATTATCCCGTAAGGGGTGGCGGCAGTGCTCTTACCGTTGTGGATGTAGCTCAATTGGTTAGAGCGCCTCCAGATGGAGGAGTTGAGCGCTGCGCAAGGATCATAACCTAGCGTATCTCATGCGGCTGGCCAGACGTTATCCGGGTTCGAGTCCCGGCGCCACAACCCCATCACGTAGCCAGCGTGGTAACCCGTAGTACCTGTAACGAAAGCTGTGTGAAGTTTTGGCGGTGCCAGTTTCCCTTTGTTTCTGGTACCGCCCTTTTTACACAAGACACAAGAGCATCACCGGGCGACGGGCTCATAACCCAATCCACCCGGGCGGCTGTCAACCGCAGATGCTCTTCTGTGTTGTGTATGGAGAAACCGTCGGCGGTGGCAGCCGCCCTAACAAAGAGGTAGTGCTATGAGCAATGATCGCATGACCAATGTTCCAGATTTCCTGGGCGAATTGGATGCTGGCGTGTTCATCAACAAGATCGCCGGGGCGCTCAATACCGCCGCACTGGGCGTTTTGAACAATGGCAGCAAAGGCAAAGTAGTACTGACTTTCGACATCGATCGCATGGGCAATTCGATCGAAGAAAAGCGAGTCATGATCAAACACAAGCTGCAGTACATCACCCCTACCCCTCGCGGGAAAGTTTCTGAAGAAGACACGACAGAAACGCCGATGTTTGTTAACCGCGGCGGCAAGCTGACCATCCTGCAGGAAGACCAGGGCAACCTGTTTACTCTGGGCGGGGAGCCGGATGCAAAGCTACGGACGGCGCCATAGGCCGTGACTGATGCGTTTTTAGTTTAACTACATTTTTCTTTAAGGAAATTTTATGTCTCAACAATTAGATGGCAGCGCAATTAAGCAAGTTCAGGACCTGGTGCTTTCCGGTTACTACATGGAAGATATCCAGCGACTGGCATGCCCAACAGCTGTCCTCCCAGCTGGCACGGGTATCGAAAGCCTCGAACGCTTCTCCTCGGAGCGCTTTCGTTTCCGTGGTGCGATGGAAACCACAAGCATCGACGACTTTGTGCGTTATTCCTCAGGCTACGCCAAAGAAGACGAAAAAGCCCGTTGCTTTATTGATGCCGATAACATGCTGGCGCGTTCTATCTTCAACATCGGTACGCTGGATAATCCCGGGCACGCTGATAACGTCGCCTCGATCAAGCTGAAGAAAACAGCCCCATTCCGCGCGCTGCTGTCGATCAACGGGGATCACCTTAACCAGAAGCAAATCGCCGAATGGCTGGAAGACTGGAGTGATTACCTGATTGCATTCGATGCCGACGGTAACACGATGAAAATCGCCCAGGCCGCGCAGGCAGTTCGCCGCGTCACCATCCAGCAAACTAATGCCTCCGATCATGAAGATGGTGATTTCAGTGGCAAAAAGTCGCTGATGCAGAGTATCGAAGCCAGCAGTAAAGACGTGATGCCGGTGGCGTTCGAGTTCAAATGTGTGCCGTATGAAGGACTCGGAGAACGTGCATTCAGCCTGCGCAACAGCCTGCTGAAAAGTAATGATCCGGTATTCGTCCTGCGTATCGTCCAGTTGGAAGCCCAGGAAGAAGCGATCGCCAATGAGTTCCGCGACCTGTTGATCGGTAAGTTCGACGGTAAGCCCGTGGAAACCTTTATCGGTAATTTTAAAGCCTAATTACTCAGCCTTAAATCTCCGCTGATGCGGGGATTTATTGAAGCGTAATCCTTTTATTTATCGCCTTCTGGCGAGGGATTTCTACACCCAAATAACAGCGCTGTGCAGGCGTAACGTATGGAGAAAATAATGAGCTTTATTCAAACCCTTTTAGGCAAACACTTTAATTATCTCGATATCCAGCAAGATGCGATCGAGATAGAAGATATTGCAACCGCCCTCTCGCATATCTGCCGATTTGCCGGCCACCTGCCAGAGTTCTACAGCGTTGGACAGCACAGCGTTTTATCCAGCCTGCTCGTACCGCAGGAATTCGCACTTGAGGCACTTCTCCATGATGCTGCCGAGGCTTACCTGCAGGATATTCCGGCTCCGCTTAAGCACCTCTTACCTGACTATCGCGCAATGGAGATTCGGGTTGATGCTGCAATACGTCAGAAATTCGGCCTGCCGGCTGAGCAGCACCCGACCGTTAAATATGCCGACCTGGTGATGCTGGCCAGCGAACGTCGTGACTTTGAGACCGACGACGGCACTGTCTGGCCCATGCTCGAAGGCATTATTCCGACGGATCAATTCGTTATTAATCCGGTTCGTCCTGGCCAGGCCTACGGGATGTTCATGAACCGCTTCCACCAGCTGATGGAGCGGCGCTAATGGCACATATGAAAGTTAAAGAACTGGTCGCTGCAGCTTACGCTGCGGCACCCGATCTTCCACCGGAAAAAGCAGAGTTAATGCGCAATATCGCTTCACGGCTGGATGTAACGTTCATCGCCCTTACCGAAGCAATGGACCAAAACACAGCACAGGCTACAGTGTTGGCAGGCCTAAATGGGGTTAATAACCATGGCTAAAGACTCAAAGGTTGTATACGGCGCCAGCGGCAAAACGAACGTTTTAGCGTTTGAACCTGAAAAACTGCACCTGGTTATCGACAAAACGCACCCGCTTTACGATGAGCGCATCCACCTGCCTATCAGCGAGGCAATGGTGCTGAACATCATGGACCAGGGCGTTCTTGAGCCGATTATCGTCTGGAAAGACCCAGAGACAGGGCTGTCTTGTGTGGTTGATGGCCGCCAGCGTGTGCGCCATACACTGGAAGCTAACAAGCGTCTGACGAAAGAAGGCAAAGAACCGTTACTGGTTCCGGCAGTCGCTAAACGTGGCTCCGCCATTCGCATGGCGCAGGCGATGGTAAGTGCTAACGAAATCCGCCAGGCAGATACACCGCTGGGCCGAGCAAAGAAAATGGCTGATGCGCTGGAGCGCGGCCACGACGAGGACGATTTAGCGCTGATGTTTGGCGTGAGTGTCCAGACCGTACGCGCAACGCTGTCATTGCTGGATGCCACCCAGGCTGTTCGGGATGCAGTGGAGTCCGGAACTGTCACCGTTACCCAGGCGCGTCAGCTTGGTGCGCTCCCACCTGAAGAACAGCGGACAAAAGTGGCAGAAATCGAGCTGGCGACCGCTGGTACCAAAGGCCACGAAAAAGCCCGTCGGCAACGTCAGATACTCGGTGAAGCAAAGCCGCGTATCAAATCACGTAAGGAAATTGCAAAAGCCCTCGAAGATGCCAGCGGCGAATATGCCGAGGCTCTGCGCTGGGTGCTTGGGGAGGCGCAATGAACTTTGAACCTGAAAATTACAGCCGGCGCGCTCTGCTCTGGTTCGCAGCTGTGATCGATATTGCCGGTTGGGTTGCTGTTTTCGTCGTGACCTGGGGATCTGCATGGTTATTGAATGGGTGGCAGCATGAAAGAACTGAAATTTTACGGAGCCAGTGCAGTGCCGGAAAAATACAACATCGGTGATGCCACCATGCGCCACATCTTCACACCAACCGGCATGACTAATGTCTCTGACATGCAGGCGGTATTTGACAGAGTTGAAGCTGTTTTGGTGGGAATGGAGCAGCCAGCACCGGTAGTGCTGGATGGTTACGTGATGGTGCCTTTGAGGTTAACTGCTGAGAACGGCGCTAAGGAGGCGCTATCCGGTGAGTTTTCAGAAACCAGGTTTGTAAACTGCCCGGAATGCTTTGGTGATGATGAATGTGAAACATGTGACGGTAGCGGGAGAATTGAAATAACAGTACCTGTCACCTGGACGACTATCAAAGCTATTTGGGCTAAAGGCGTTGAGCATTTCACAGCTACACCAAGGGAGGTGAAAGGTGAATAAGGTCGAACTGCTTGAGAAGATATCAGCGCTCGCCACTGAATGCCACACGCTGGCCTGTGAGTTTGATATTGGTGATGAGCGAACCGAAATGTTCGAAATCTACAGCGTGCTGCACAACCTCGGTCGCCGCGGGTACGCCAGCCAGGTAGGGTTGCGAATGAATCCACTGCTCGCTTCCTGCGATGACGACGAGGATGAGGATGATGACTGATGCCAAGTAAATTAAAGCGCCGGCGATGGAGGCGTATGCGGGATGATTTAGCTTGGTATAAGGATGAAGCAAAGGACCTTCATTGCCGTCTTATGGAATTAGCCGATGAAGTTGCAAACCTTCGCAAACAGATTCTACCAGTATCTAAAACGGTGATTGCCAAACTGAAGATTTACGAAACAGATAAGGATGATCGAGACCACCAGCTATGCAGAAGATGTAATGACGGGATCCGTGGTGGTTGCTCGTCATGTGCTTATAACGTTCGATAACCGGGTGCAGCCGGTATATGGAGAAGAAATGTCACGTATGGTCTCTTTACTCGAATGGGCGAAAGATGAATTCGGCAGTGAAGCCCCTAGCGAGCGAGTATTAAAAAAATACGCTAAAGGTCAGATGATAGCGCCACCACCGATGAGAGTCGGACGGCGCTGGATGGTTGACAAAGAAGCTCGTTTTATAGGTGTAGTTGCTGAACCTCAACTTCCAATACATGTTAACCCAAAACTGAGACGGATAATTAGCGATGGCAGCTAGACCGCGTACCCATAAAATCACTATTCCAAACCTATATTGCAAACTTGATAAACGTACCGGAAAGGTTTACTGGCAATACAAACACCCTATCTCTGGTCGTTTTCATAGCCTAGGCACGGACGAAGCTGAAGCAAAGCAGGTGGCAAGTGAAGCAAATACGATTATTGCAGAGCAGCGCACCAGGCAGATCCTTGGTATTAACGAGCGTCTGACACGCATGAAAGGAAACCGCACGGATATTACAGTTTCTTCATGGCTCGACAAATATGAATTGGTGCAGGAGGAAAGATTGAAACACAACGAACTGCGCCCAAACTCTTTTCGACAGAAAGCTAAACCAATCCGTCTTTTTCGTGAACATTGTGGTATGCAATATCTTAATGATATAACAGCACTTGATATTTCCGAAATAACAGATGCTGTTAAGGCAGAGGGTCATAACAGGATGGCTCAAGTTGTACGCATGGTACTAATAGATGTTTTTAAAGAGGCTCAACATGCTGGTCACGTTCCACCAGGATACAACCCAGCCCAAGCAACGAAACAGCCACGAAATAAGATAAGCAGACAAAGGCTATCTCTGGAGGAATGGGAGGCTATTTATACATCTGCCGAACAACAACAACCTTATTTGCAATGTGGAATGTTGCTTGCCATTGTAACAGGGCAACGCCTCGGAGATATTTGCAATATGAAGTTTTCGGATGTGTGGGATGATATGCTGCATATTGAGCAGGAGAAAACAGGAACTCGTTTAGCCATTCCCCTTTCTCTTAAAAATGAAGCGTTAAATATTACTCTGAGTGATGTTATTTCAAAATGTAGAGATGCTGTGGTGAGTAAATACCTTGTTCATTTTCGCCATATCACCTCACAGGCTAGTCGTGGTGACCAAGTGTCAGCCAAAACACTTACTTCAACGTTCAAGAAAGCACGGGATAAAAGCGGTCTCACCTGGGAAGAGGGAACAGCACCGACTTTCCATGAACAGAGATCTCTTTCCGAGCGCTTGTATCGTGAGCAAGGGATAGACACCCAGAAACTATTGGGCCACAAAACAATGAAAATGACTGACAGATACAATGATGATCGCGGTAAAGAGTGGATCGTTGTTGGTAAAAAAACAGTATGATCTTCAATCAGTTTTGGGGAAGAATTTTGGGGAAGTTTTGGGGAAGCCTCCGCACACTCCAAAAAAAACGGGAGCCCATCGGCTCCCGCTTTTACTTAATCCACCAACGGGATTACATGTTCGCGATAATCGCGTCGCCAAACTCGCTACATTTCAGCAGTTTAGCGCCTTCCATCAGACGTTCAAAGTCATAGGTCACGGTCTTGGCGGCGATAGCGCCTTCCATGCCTTTGACGATCAGGTCTGCGGCTTCGAACCACTGCATGTGGCGCAGCATCATCTCAGCGGACAGGATGATGGAACCTGGGTTCACTTTGTCCTGGCCGGCATATTTCGGTGCAGTACCGTGGGTGGCTTCAAACAGCGCGCACTCGTCACCGATGTTCGCACCAGGGGCAATACCGATACCGCCAACCTGCGCCGCCAGGGCATCAGAGATATAGTCACCGTTCAGGTTCATACAGGCGATAACATCGTATTCCGCCGGACGCAGCAGGATCTGCTGCAGGAAGGCGTCGGCGATAACGTCTTTAACGACGATCTCTTTCCCGGTGTTCGGGTTTTTAATCTTCAGCCACGGGCCGCCGTCAATCAGCTCACCGCCGAACTCTTCGCGTGCCAGCTGGTAGCCCCAGTCTTTGAACGCGCCTTCGGTGAATTTCATGATGTTGCCTTTGTGCACCAGAGTCAGAGAATCGCGATCGTTGGTGATAGCGTATTCGATGGCGGCGCGAACCAGGCGTTTAGTGCCTTCTTCAGAGCACGGCTTGATGCCGATACCGCAATGTTCCGGGAAGCGAATTTTCTTCACGCCCATTTCATCGCGCAGGAATTTGATCACTTTATCTGCTTCAGCAGAATCGGCTTTCCACTCGATACCGGCGTAGATGTCTTCAGAGTTTTCGCGGAAGATAACCATATCGGTCAGTTCAGGATGCTTAACCGGGCTCGGGGTACCCTGATAATAACGAACCGGGCGCAGGCAAACGTAGAGGTCCAGTTCCTGACGCAGAGCAACGTTCAGAGAACGGATGCCGCCACCGACTGGGGTGGTCAGAGGGCCTTTGATAGCAACACGATATTCACGAATCAGATCAAGAGTTTCGGCAGGCAGCCAGACATCCTGGCCATAAACCTGGGTCGATTTTTCACCGGTGTAAACTTCCATCCAGGAAATTTTACGCTCGCCCTTATAAGCTTTCTCAACGGCAGCATCAACCACTTTCAGCATCGCCGGAGTCACGTCAACGCCGATACCATCACCTTCGATGAACGGGATAATCGGGTTATTAGGGACGTTCAGCTTGCCGTTTTGCAGGGTGATTTTTTGACCTTCCGCCGGAACTACTACTTTGCTTTCCATTAACCTCTCCTTCGAGCGCTTCTGGTTCTGCTCTTCCCTCTTCACGCTAGCCGGGCGTTGGCTTTACTCGCCCACTCCCGTCATCGGAATATCCCGCTAACCGGAGATTTCGCGTCCGTGTCGCCTTCCTGTAATGCGAATCGGTTTGAGCAACCTTTTTGTTAATAAGTTGTAATGAGCATGTCAATACTACCTGAATGTTTGCATCCATGAAAGGCATTCGTAATTAGGCTATAATGCGGCAATTGATTGAGTCTGAAAATACCATGCAAAAAACTTCATTTAGAAAACATCGCGTTGAGCGATTCAGCACGCAACAAGTCACCAGACAACGCAAAGAACGCCAGCCAAAAACTGTGATCTTGTTCAATAAACCATACGATGTATTGCCGCAATTTACCGATGAAGCCGGGCGCAGCACGCTAAAAGATTTTATTCCGGTTGCCGGCGTCTACGCTGCCGGTCGGTTGGATCGCGATAGCGAAGGCCTGCTGGTACTGACCAACGACGGCACGCTGCAGGCGGCGCTCACTCAACCGGGTAAGCGCACCGGTAAAATTTATTATGTTCAGGTGGAAGGTGAACCCACGGCGGACGCGCTGGCCGCGCTCCGCGACGGCGTCACGCTTAATGACGGCCCTACTCTGCCCGCCGGCGTTGAGCGGGTTGCGGAACCAGAGTGGCTGTGGCCGCGGAATCCGCCCATCCGCGAGCGCAAATCTATCCCCACCAGCTGGCTGAAAATCACCCTCTATGAGGGACGCAACCGCCAGGTACGGCGGATGACCGCCCACGTCGGCTTTCCGACGCTGCGCCTGATTCGCTATGCGATGGGCGGCTATACGCTGGATGGCCTGGCCAACGGCGAATGGCGCAAAATTGATCAACCGTAGCCTAAGGAAAAACAATGTTTAAGCCGCACGTCACCGTCGCCTGCGTGGTTCACGCGAAAGGCAAATTCCTGGTTGTTGAAGAAACGATCAACGGAAAAGCGCTGTGGAACCAGCCTGCAGGTCACCTCGAAGCCGACGAAACCCTGGTTCAGGCCGCAGAGCGCGAGCTCTGGGAAGAGACCGGCATTCGCGCGACGCCGCAGCACTTTCTTCGCCTGCATCAGTGGATAGCCCCGGATCGCACCCCGTTTTTGCGCTTCCTCTTTACTATCGAGCTTAACGATACGTGCGTCACCGAGCCCCATGATAGCGATATCGATCGCTGCCTGTGGCTCAGAGCTGAGGAAATTTTTAACGCAACAAACCTGCGTTCTCAACTGGTTGCCGAGAGCATTCGCAGCTATCAGCAGGATCCGCGCTACCCGCTGTCGCTCATCGGCGAATTTAACTGGCCGTTTACAGGGGGTGCCTCGACGGATGACGCGTGCTAGAATACGCCGCCTCGAAGTTCAATGTAGTGAGTATTCCAATGTCAGAAAGCCAGAAAAAAGTGATCGTCGGCATGTCCGGCGGGGTTGATTCCTCAGTTTCCGCTTACCTGCTGCTCCAGCAAGGGTATAAGGTGGAAGGCCTGTTCATGAAGAACTGGGAAGAGGACGACGGCGAGGAATACTGCACCGCAGCGGCGGATCTTGCCGACGCGCAGGCCGTTTGCGATAAGCTGGGAATTGAACTTCACACCGTCAACTTTGCCGCAGAATACTGGGACAACGTATTCGAATTGTTCCTTGAAGAATATAAAGCCGGCCGCACGCCGAACCCGGATATTCTGTGCAATAAAGAAATTAAATTTAAAGCCTTCCTCGAATTTGCCGCAGAAGACCTCGGCGCTGACTACATCGCCACCGGGCACTACGTGCGCCGCGCCGACGTTAACGGCAAGAGCCAGCTGCTGCGCGGCCTCGACGGTAACAAAGACCAGAGCTACTTCCTTTATACTCTCAGCCACGAACAGATCGCGCAAAGCCTGTTCCCGGTAGGAGAGCTGGAAAAGCCGCAGGTGCGTAAAATCGCCGAAGAGCTGGATCTCATCACCGCGAAGAAAAAAGACTCGACCGGTATCTGTTTTATCGGCGAACGTAAATTCCGTGAATTCCTTGGCCGCTACCTGCCCGCCCAGCCGGGTAAAATTATCAGCGTTGACGGCGACGAAGTTGGCGAGCACCAGGGCCTGATGTACCACACGCTGGGTCAGCGTAAAGGCCTGGGCATCGGCGGCATCAAAGACGGCGGCGAAGACCCGTGGTACGTGGTCGACAAAGACGTCGAAAACAATATTCTGATTGTCGCCCAGGGCCACGACCATCCGCGTCTGATGTCCGTGGGGTTGATTGCTCAACAGCTGCACTGGGTAGACCGCGAGCCGCTGACCAGCACGCTGCGCTGCACGGTGAAAACCCGCTACCGCCAGACCGATATCCCCTGCAGCGTAAAAGCGCTGGATGACGACCGCATTGAAGTGATCTTTGATGAGCCGGTTGCCGCCGTCACGCCTGGCCAGTCTGCGGTCTTTTACCGCGACGAAGTCTGCCTCGGCGGTGGGATTATCGAACAGCGCTTGCCGCTGCAGGCTTGACAGACATATTAGCCGCGGAATGCCTCAACCGGGTATTCGGCGGTTTACAAGGAGAATGTGTGGCGAAGAATTATTATGACATTACGCTGGCGCTGGCCGGCGTTTGCCAGGCCGCGCGTCTGGTTCAGGAACTGGCGCACCAGGGGCACTGCGATAGCGACGCCCTGCATGTGTCGCTGAACAGCATCATCGACCTCGACCCGGATTCAACGCTGGCGGTGTTCGGTGGTAGTGAAGCCAATCTTCGTCTCGGGCTGGAAACTCTCATTGGCGTGCTGAATACCAGCAGTCGCCAGGGACTGAACGCCGAACTCACCCGCTATACTCTAAGCCTGATGGTGCTCGAGCGTAAGCTCGCCGCCAGCAAAGGGGCCATGGATACCCTCGGCAACCGTATCGGTGGCCTGCGCCGTCAGCTTGAACATTTCGATCTGCAATCCGAGACCCTGCTCAGCGCAATGGCCGGCATCTATGTTGATGTCATTAGCCCGCTGGGCCCGCGGATTCAGGTGACCGGCTCTCCAGCCGTGCTGCAAAGCCCTCAGGTTCAGGCGAAGGTTCGTTCTGCCCTGCTGGCAGGTATTCGCTCCGCGGTGCTCTGGCACCAGGTCGGCGGCGGACGTCTGCAGCTGATGTTTTCCCGTAATCGTCTGGTTAACCAGGCAAAACAAATTCTTGCTCATTTAACCCCGGAGTTGTGATCTATGGAATTATCCTCACTGACCGCCGTTTCCCCAGTCGACGGCCGCTACGGCGACAAAGTCAGCGCGCTGCGCGGTATCTTCAGCGAATTCGGTTTGCTGAAATTCCGCGTTCAGGTAGAAGTGCGTTGGTTGCAAAAACTGGCCGCGCACGCAGCGATCAAGGAAGTTCCTGCTTTTGCTGCCGACGCAAACGGTTACCTTGATAAAATCGTCGCCGATTTCAGCGTAGAAGATGCAGAGCGCATCAAAACGATCGAGCGCACCACCAACCACGACGTCAAAGCGGTTGAGTATTTCCTCAAGGAAAAAGTCGCCGACGTGGCAGAACTGCACGCGGTCTCCGAGTTTATCCACTTCGCCTGCACCTCCGAGGACATCAACAATCTGTCCCACGCGCTGATGCTGAAAACCGCCCGCGACGAAGTGATCCTGCCATACTGGCGCAAGCTGATCGACGCGGTTAAGGACCTGGCGGTACAGTATCGCGATATCCCGCTGCTTTCCCGCACCCACGGCCAGCCGGCCACACCGTCCACCATGGGTAAAGAGATGGCGAACGTCGCTTACCGTATGGAGCGCCAGTATCGTCAGCTGAATCAGATTGAAATTCTTGGCAAAATCAACGGCGCGGTGGGGAACTATAACGCCCACATCGCCGCCTACCCGGAAGTCGACTGGCACCAGTTCAGCGAAGAGTTCGTCACCTCGCTGGGTATCCAGTGGAACCCGTACACCACCCAGATTGAACCGCACGACTATATCGCCGAGCTGTTTGACTGCGTCGCCCGCTTCAACACCATCCTGATTGATTTCGATCGTGACGTGTGGGGCTATATCGCGCTCAACCATTTCAAGCAGAAGACCATTGCCGGCGAAATCGGCTCTTCCACCATGCCGCATAAAGTGAACCCGATCGACTTCGAGAACTCCGAAGGCAACCTCGGTCTGGCCAATGCGGTGATGCAGCATCTGGCAAGCAAACTGCCGGTTTCCCGCTGGCAGCGCGACCTGACCGACTCCACCGTCCTGCGTAACCTCGGCGTGGGCATCGGCTACGCGCTGATCGCGTATCAATCCACCCTGAAAGGCGTGAGCAAGCTGGAGCTGAATCAGGACCGCCTGCTGGATGAACTGGACCACAACTGGGAAGTTCTGGCCGAGCCGATTCAGACCGTCATGCGTCGCTACGGCATCGAGAAGCCGTACGAGAAGCTGAAAGAGCTGACCCGCGGCAAGCGCGTTGATGCCGAAGGCATGCAGCAGTTCATCGACAGCCTGGCGCTGCCGGAAGCGGAAAAAGTTCGCCTGAAGGCCATGACCCCGGCTAACTATATCGGCCGTGCGACCACCATGGTTGACGAACTGAAGTAAACCTTTCCACCCTCTTTCCGCCGGGAAAGAGGGTTATTTTTCCTCCCCCTCATCTGCTCGTCGTCATCCCCCGGGTCATCAACCAGAACAGCAGCGCCAGCAGACTGACCGAAGCCCCCAGCAGGCAAACGCCCTGCCATCCCGCGCGCGCATATACCGCTGTCGTACTCACCGCGCCCAAACCGCTGCCAAGCGCATAAAACAGCATATACAAACCGACCAGCCTGCTGTGCGCTTCGGGACGGGTACGGAAAATCATGCTTTGATTGGTGACATGCAGCGCCTGACCGCCGAGATCCAGTAGTACAATGCCGACCAACAGCGCCGCGGGCGACCATGCCATCAGCGACAGCGGCCACCAGGCTATCAGCAACATCACCAGAGCCGCGGCGCTGGTGCGCTGCCCATATCCGCGATCGGCCCATTTACCGGCACGCCCCGCTGCCAGAGCGCCGATGACCCCGACCAGGCCCAGGGCGCCAATCTCAGTATGGGAAAAGCGAAAGGGCGGAGCGGTTAATGGCAAAACCAGCGCACTCCAGAAGATATTGAAAGCGGCAAACATCAGTAATGCCAGCACGCCGCGCACCTGAAGCACTTTTTCCTGGCGCAGCAGAGCCAGCATGGATATCAACAGCCGCGGATAGCTCAGGGGGTTCGGCGCAGCCGCCAATACCGGCAGCCGACGCCACAGCGGAAGCGCAATACCCAGCATCAGTAAAGCGGCCAAGATGTACACCCCGCGCCAGCCGAAGAGATCGCTAATCGACCCGGAGAATACCCGCGCCAGCAGCAGCCCGATAAATACACCGCTTTGCGCAGCGCCCACCACGCGCCCCTGTTCATGGGGCGCGGCGGCGCTGGCGGCATACGCGATTAGCCCCTGGGTCATCGCGGTACCCAGCAGGCCAACGGCAAGCATACAGCCCAATAGCATCACGGCGGTGGAAGCCATACTCAACGCCGCCAGGGCAGCGATCAGTAAAATCACCTGCGTCGCCATCAGGCGGCGGCGATTCACCCTGTCGCCCAGCGGCACCAGCAGTAGCAACGCCATTGCGCAGCCAATCTGGGTCGCCGCAATCACCCCGCCAATCGCGGCGTCGCCGATCGCAAAATCTCGCGCTAGCGCGTCGAGCAGCGGTTGCGCGTAATACACGTTTGCCACGCTCAGGCCGCTGGCGATAGCAAACAGCCAGACCAGGCTGCGAGGCATAACCGTTTGCGGATCGCTTAGCGTTGGAGATATCAGTGTCGCTTTCATGATGCCCACCTTGGTTATCTGGTTTCAAAATAAAACCAGTTGAAGGCTAGAACATCAAGTTTTAAAATGCAACTACTTAACAGACCGTTCGGAGAGCCCATGCCAGCGCGTGAAAAAATGAAAAACGAAACCTGCCCCGTCGCCCGAAGCGTGGATATTATCGGCGATCGCTGGTCCTTGTTGATTGTACGCGACGCCTTTGATGGCATACGCCGCTTCAGCGACTTTCAGCGAAGCCTCGGTATGGCACGTAATATTCTCTCTGACCGTCTGCACAAATTGGTAAACTCAGGTATTCTCACTATGCAATCCGCCTCGGATGGCACGGCTTATCAGGAATACGTACTGACGGCAAAAGGAGAGCGTTTGTTCCCCGTTGTCGTTGCGCTACGCCAGTGGGGAGAGCTGCATCTGTTTGCCCATGGGGAACCCCATTCCGTACTGATCGATAAACGTACGCTGCGCCCGATACCGATGATGTCGCCCGCGGCCGAAGATGGACTCATCCTCACCGCCCAAGAGACCGAGGTACAAAAAATCGAATAAAATTCTTTATTTAACAGCTGTTTATATTAAAGGTGTATAATAAACGCTAAACTGTTCAATATCATAAATAAAATGGAGAACTGGCATGCGCGTACTCGTGGTTGAGGATAACGCTCTGCTGCGCCACCACCTGAAAGTTCAGCTGCAGGAGCTGGGACATCAGGTCGATGCGGCGGAAGACGCAAAGGAAGCGGATTACTATCTGGGTGAGCACGTTCCGGACATCGCCATCGTCGATCTTGGCCTGCCGGATGAAGACGGCCTTTCGCTGATTCGTCGCTGGCGCAGCCACGACGTGTCGGTACCGGTGCTGGTGCTGACCGCCCGCGAAGGCTGGCAGGATAAGGTTGAGGTCCTGAGCGCCGGAGCGGATGATTACGTCACTAAGCCGTTCCATATCGAAGAGGTTGCCGCCCGCATGCAGGCGCTTCTGCGGCGTAATAGCGGCCTGGCATCACAGGTTATCTCCATTCCGCCTTTCCAGGTGGATCTGTCGCGTCGCGAGCTGTCGGTCAACGACCAGCCCATCAAGCTGACGGCATTTGAATACACCATTATGGAAACCCTGATCCGCAATCGGGGCAAAGTGGTCAGCAAAGATTCGCTGATGCTGCAGCTCTATCCCGACGCCGAGCTGCGCGAAAGCCATACCATCGATGTGCTGATGGGACGATTGCGCAAAAAAATACAGGCTGAGTATCCGCAGGATGTGATTACCACCGTGCGCGGTCAGGGCTATCTGTTCGAACTGCGCGGATGAAAGGGGTGCTGCGGCATATTCTGCCGCTGTCGTTACGCGTTCGCTTTCTGCTGGCGACGGCCGCCGTAGTGCTGGTGCTGTCACTCTCCTATGGCATGGTCGCGCTGGTGGGGTATAGCGTCAGTTTCGATAAAACCACCTTCCGCCTGCTGCGCGGCGAGAGCAATCTGTTCTATATGCTGGCGAAATGGGAAAACAACACCATCGATGTTGATATCCCCGAAAACCTGAATATGCAAAGCCCCACGGTGACGCTCATTTACGACGCCCGCGGCCAGCTGCTGTGGGCACAGCGCGACGTACCCTGGCTGGTAAAACGTATTCAACCGGACTGGCTCAAAAACAACGGCTTTCACGAAATTGAGGCCGACGTTGACAGCAGCAGTATGCTGCAGCACAACAACCATGAGATTCAACAACAGCTGGACGCCATTCGGCAAGAGGACGATGGCTCCGAAATGACCCACTCGGTGGCGATCAATATCTATCCGGCCACCAGCACCATGCCGCAGCTCAGTATCGTGGTTGTCGACACCATTCCGGTAGAGCTTAAGCGCTCCTACATGGTGTGGAGCTGGTTTATCTATGTCCTCGCGGCTAACCTGCTGCTGGTGATCCCGCTACTGTGGGTCGCGGCATGGTGGAGCTTGCGCCCTATCGAATCGCTGGCCAAAGAGGTGCGCGAACTGGAGGAGCATCACCGCGAGATGCTCAATCCGAATACCACCCGCGAGCTGACGCGGCTGGTCAGCAACCTCAACCGCCTGCTGAAAAGCGAACGCGAACGCTATGATAAATACCGCACGACGCTGACCGACCTCACCCACAGTCTGAAAACCCCGCTTGCGGTGATGCAGAGCACGCTGCGTTCCATGCGCGGCGAGAAAATGAGCGTCAATGAAGCAGAGCCGGTGATGCTGGAGCAGATTAGCCGCATCTCGCAGCAGATTGGCTACTATCTGCACCGCGCCAGCATGCGCAGCGGCGGTTCGCTGCTCAGTCGCGAGCTGCATCCCATCGCTCCGCTCCTCGACAGCCTGACCTCGGCGCTGAATAAGGTCTATCAACGTAAAGGCGTGAACATTACCCTGGATATCTCGCCGGAAATCAGTTTTGTCGGTGAAAAGAATGATTTTATGGAGGTAATGGGCAATGTGCTCGATAACGCCTGTAAATACTGCCTTGAGTTTGTGGAAGTCTCCGTCCGGCAGACCAACGACAACCATCTGCATATTCTGGTTGAAGATGATGGCCCGGGGATCCCCGCCGCGATGCGCAGCGCGGTGTTCGACCGCGGCCAGCGCGCAGATACGCTGCGCCCCGGACAGGGCGTCGGTCTCTCGGTTGCCCGCGATATCGTAGCCCAGTACGATGGCCGCATCCTCGCCGAAGAGAGCCTGCTCGGCGGCGCCTGCATGGAAGTTATTTTTGGTCGCCAGGCCCTGGAAGATAAAGAGAGCTAAAACAGTCGGTTTTTTAACGGCGCCTGCATCATGCTGGTGCCGCATCCGTTATAATCCCTAACAGACACCTGCTGTGGAATATAAATATGGATTATCAATTAACGCTTAACTGGCCCGACTTTATCGAACGCTACTGGCAAAAACGCCCGGTGGTGCTGAAACGGGGCTTTGCTAATTTCGTCGATCCGTTAAGCCCGGACGAACTGGCCGGACTGGCAATGGAGAGCGAAGTCGACAGTCGCCTGGTCAGTCATCAGGACGGTAAATGGCAGGTCAGCCACGGCCCCTTTGAGAGCTACGATCACCTGAGCGAGAATAACTGGTCGCTGCTGGTACAGGCAGTCAATAACTGGCATCAGCCAACGGCGGCGCTCATGCATCCGTTCCGCGCCCTGCCCGACTGGCGCATCGACGATCTGATGATCTCGTTTTCCGTCCCCGGCGGCGGCGTCGGTCCGCATCTCGACCAGTACGATGTGTTTATCATTCAGGGTACCGGCCGCCGCCGCTGGCGCGTGGGTGAAAAAGTGCCGATGAAACAGCACTGCCCGCACCCGGACCTGCTGCAGGTCGACCCGTTTGAAGCCATCATTGATGAAGAGATGGAGCCGGGCGATATTCTGTATATTCCGCCGGGGTTCCCGCACGAAGGCTACTCGCTGGAAAACTCGCTCAACTATTCAGTTGGCTATCGCGCGCCTAACGCGCGTGAGCTGTTCAGCGGCTTTGCTGATTATATTTTGCAGCGTGAACTGGGCAGCCAGCGTTACGCCGACCCGGACGTACCGTCTCGCGAGCACCCTGCGGATATTCTGCCCGCGGAGCTGGATCGCCTGCGCGATATGATGCTGGGGCTGATTAATCAGCCGGAGCACTTTAAGCAGTGGTTCGGCGAATTTATCACCCAGTCCCGGCACGAGCTGGACGTGGCGCCGCCGGAGCCACCGTACCAGCCGGATGAAATTTACGATGCCCTGCAGCAGGGAGATAAGCTGACGCGTCTTGGGGGCCTGCGCGTGCTGCGGATTGATGGCGAGGTATTCGTCAACGGCGAGAAGATCAACTCTCCGCACCGTCCGGCGCTGGATGCTCTGGCAACCCACCTGACGCTAAACGCTGAGCATCTCGGCGATGCGCTGGAAGATCCCTCCTTCCTCGCCCTGCTGGCCGCGCTGGTCAACAGCGGCTACTGGTTCTTTGAGGACTGAGTCTTCGACTGCCCGGTGACGGCTGACGCCTCACCGGGCCCGTAGCTTATAGCCTTCATGCGCCTCGTTTCGCCGTCAGCTCCGCAATACGTACAATCACCTGCACCGCCTTCTCCATGCCTTCAAGCGTCACAAACTCATGCTTGCCGTGGTAGTTATAGCCGCCGGTAAACAGATTCGGACACGGCAGCCCCATGAAGGAGAGCTGCGCGCCGTCGGTACCGCCGCGAATCGGCTTCATCTGCGGATCGATCTGGCAATCCACCATCGCCTGACGGGCAATCTCCACCACGTGCGGGTGCGCCATCACCTTTTCATGCATATTGTAATAGCTGTCTTCGATGACCAGCTCAATATAGCAATCCGGATGCAGCCCCTTGCCGACCTTTTTGGCGATCTCCATCATTTTGCGCTTGCGGGCCTCAAACTGCTTGCGGTCAAAATCGCGGATGATGTAGTGCATATCGGCCCGGTCGACCGTGCCTTTGATGCTGGCCAGATGGTAGAAGCCCTCATAGCCTTCGGTGGTTTCCGGCGCTTCGTCCGCTGGGACTTCGGCATGAATGCGCGCCGCCAGCGACAGCGCGTTGACCATCACCCCTTTCGCCGTACCGGGATGAACATTGTTGCCAACGATCTTAATCGTCACCGACGCGGCGTTAAAGTTCTCGAACTCCAGCTCACCTACGCCGCCACCGTCGACGGTATAGGCCCAGCAGGCGTCAAACGCGGCAACATCGAAATGCTTCGCCCCTTTGCCCACCTCTTCATCCGGGGTAAAGGCCACGCGAATATCGCCGTGAGGAATATTCTTCGCCTTTAGCGTCGCCAGCGCGGTCATGATCTCTGCGATACCGGCTTTATCATCGGCGCCGAGGAGCGTTTTACCATCGGTGGTGATCAGCGTCTGCCCGAGCAGCTGGTGCAGTATCGGGAACATCACCGGCGAGAGGACCTCATCGCCAATACCAAGCGCGATATCGCCGCCGCGATAGTTTTCTACGATCTGCGGATTCACGTTCTTGCCGCTGAAGTCAGGCGACGTATCGACATGAGAAATAAAGCCAATGGCCGGAATATCACCCTCAACGTTAGCTGGCAGGGTGCCCATGACCGTCCCTTTCTCACTCAGCGTCACATTCACCAGTCCCATTTCTTGCAGCTGCGCCTGAAGCAGACGTAGCAGCTTCCACTGACCTTCCGTGCTCGGTACCTGACGCACGCCCGGTTTCGACTGCGTGTCTAAAGAAACGTACTGCAAAAAACGCTCAAGCAATTTATCCATGTAGCCACCCTCTTCTTTTGTGACAACATTATTGATAAGCCGGAAAAACCAAATATTGCGTCAGGTCATTTTTAGCCCGGCAAATGAGAATTTAATACATTTCACACGATAATGTTGTAAAGGTAGTTCATCATGGCGCATCAATCATTGGCGATTACAATCGTTTGCCGTAGAATGCTCGGCCTTATTATTTTATGTGCAAAACCAAAGGTGGTTAACCACAAACCCCGCATCGGTAAGCTTTCCGCTGCGTCTACATGGGACAGAGTCGAAAATTGAATACACAACCGCGTTCGCGTTCTCCGCTGGTTCAGCTGGCGGGAATTCGCAAAAGCTTTGATGGTAAAACGGTTATCTCCGACCTCAATCTGACCATCAACAACGGTGAGTTTCTCACCCTGCTTGGCCCCTCTGGCTGCGGTAAAACAACCGTTCTTCGTCTTATCGCCGGACTGGAAAGCGTCGATAGCGGCCAAATCCATCTCGAAGATCACGATATCACCCATATCCCGGCGGAAAACCGCCATGTGAACACCGTCTTTCAAAGCTATGCGCTGTTTCCGCACATGACGGTGTTTGAAAACGTCGCCTTCGGCCTGCGTATGCAGAAAACCCCGACGGCGGACATCGCTCCCCGCGTCCACGATGCCCTGCGCATGGTGCAGCTTGAAGCGTTTGCTCAACGTAAACCGCATCAGCTGTCCGGCGGCCAGCAGCAGCGCGTGGCGATTGCCCGCGCGGTGGTAAATAAACCGCGCCTGCTGCTGCTTGATGAATCCCTCTCCGCCCTTGATTATAAACTGCGCAAGCAGATGCAGAACGAACTGAAGGCGCTACAGCGTAAGCTCGGCATCACCTTCGTCTTCGTGACCCACGATCAGGAAGAAGCGCTGACCATGTCCGACCGTATCGTGGTGATGCGCGAGGGTAAAATCGAGCAGGACGGTACGCCGCGCGAAATCTACGAAGAACCGAAAAACCTGTTCGTCGCCAGCTTTATCGGCGAAATCAACATTTTCAGCGCTACGGTCATTGAACGGATTGACGATCGGCGGGTGCGCGCCAGCGTCGAAGGCCGCGAGTGCAATATCTACGTCAACTTCGCCGTTGAAAAAGGCCAGCGGCTTAACGTTCTGCTGCGCCCGGAAGACCTGCGCGTGGACGAGATCCACGACAGTAATGACGCCGATGGCCTGATAGGCTATATCCGCGAACGCAACTATAAAGGCATGACGCTGGAATCGGTGGTTGAACTGGAAAACGGTAAAATGGTGATGGTCAGCGAATTCTTTAATGAAGACGATCCTGATTTTGACCACTCTCTCGACCAGAAAATGGCCATTAACTGGGTAGAAAGCTGGGAGGTTGTGCTGGCCGATGAAGAACACCAGTAAATTCCAGAATGTGGCGATCGCCACCATCGTGGGCTGGCTTGTGCTGTTTGTCTTTCTGCCCAACCTGATGATCATCGCCACCAGCTTTCTGACCCGCGACGATACCAACTTCGTCAAGCTGGTCTTTACGCTGGACAACTACGCGCGCCTGCTCGACCCGCTCTACTACGACGTGCTGCTGCATTCGTTGAATATGGCGCTGCTGGCGACGCTGGCCTGCCTGGCGCTCGGCTACCCTTTCGCCTGGTTCCTGGCCAGGCTACCGGAGAAGGTGCGCCCGCTGATGCTGTTTCTGCTGATCGTGCCGTTCTGGACCAATTCGCTGATTCGTATCTACGGCCTGAAGATTTTCCTCAGCACCAAGGGCTACCTTAATGAATTTTTGCTGTGGCTGGGTATCATCGATACGCCGCTGCGCATCATGTACACCCCTTCGGCGGTGATTATCGGCCTGGTCTATATTCTGCTGCCGTTTATGGTGATGCCGCTCTACTCGAGCATCGAGAAGCTCGATCGCCCGCTGCTGGAAGCGGCAAAAGACCTTGGCGCCGGTAAGCTACAAACCTTTATCCGTATCATCATTCCGCTGACCATGCCCGGGATTATCGCCGGCTGTCTGCTGGTGATGCTTCCGGCCATGGGGCTGTTCTACGTTTCCGACCTGATGGGCGGCGCGAAGAACCTGCTGATTGGTAACGTGATTAAGAGCCAGTTCCTCAACATCCGCGACTGGCCGTTTGGCGCGGCGACCAGCATCACGCTCACGCTGGTGATGGGCCTGATGCTGCTGATTTACTGGCGCGCGGCGCGTTTACTGAATAAAAAGGTGGAGCTGGAATGATCGGTCGACTGCTGCGCGGCGGCTTTATGACCGCTATTTACGCGTATCTCTATATTCCCATTATTATTCTGATTGTTAACTCGTTTAACAGTTCACGCTTTGGCATTAACTGGCAGGGTTTTACCACCAACTGGTATAGCCTGCTGATGAACAACGACAGCCTGCTGCAGGCGGCGCAGCACTCGCTGACCATGGCGGTGCTGTCGGCGACCTTTGCTACGCTTATCGGCTCACTGACCGCCGTGGCGCTGTACCGCTATCGCTTTCGCGGCAAGCCGTTCGTAAGCGGGATGCTGTTTGTGGTGATGATGTCGCCGGATATCGTGATGGCGATTTCGCTGCTGGTGCTGTTTATGCTGATCGGTATTCAGCTGGGATTCTGGTCGCTGCTGTTTTCCCACATCACCTTTTGCCTGCCCTTCGTGGTGGTCACGGTATTTTCGCGCCTGAAAGGTTTTGACGTGCGGATGCTGGAAGCAGCGAAAGATCTCGGCGCCAGCGAACTGACCATTCTGCGAAAGATCATTTTGCCGCTGGCGCTGCCCGCGGTGGCCGCAGGGTGGCTGCTGAGCTTTACCCTGTCGATGGATGATGTGGTGGTCTCTTCATTCGTCACCGGGCCGGGTTATGAGATCCTGCCGCTGAAGATCTATTCGATGGTTAAAGTTGGGGTATCGCCGGAGGTTAATGCGCTGGCGACCATTCTGTTGGTTCTGTCGCTGGTGATGGTTATTGCCAGCCAGATAATTGCACGTGATAAAACTCAGGGGACGTTAAAATGAAAAAATGGTCACGCCACCTGCTCGCTGCGGGCGCTCTGGCAGTTGGTATGAGCGCCGCGCACGCGGACGATAGCAAAACGCTCTATTTCTACAACTGGACCGAGTATGTCCCGCCGGGGCTGCTGGAACAGTTCACCAAAGAGACCGGCATCAAGGTGATCTATTCGACCTACGAGTCGAACGAAACCATGTACGCCAAGCTCAAAACCTATAAAGACGGCGCCTACGATCTGGTCGTGCCTTCCACCTACTTCGTCGACAAAATGCGTAAAGAGGGCATGCTGCAGAAGATCGACAAGAGCAAACTGAGCAACTTCAGCAATCTTGACCCTGAAATGCTCAACAAACCGTTCGACCCCAACAACGACTACTCCATTCCGTACATCTGGGGCGCGACGGCCATTGGGGTGAATAGCGAAGAGATCGATCCGAAGACCGTCACCAGCTGGGCGGATCTGTGGAAACCCGAGTATAAGAGCAGCCTGCTGCTGACCGACGACGCGCGCGAAGTGTTCCAGGTCGCACTGCGTAAACTGGGCTACTCCGGTAATACTACCGATCCGAAAGAGATTGAAGCGGCCTATAACGAGCTGAAAAAACTGATGCCGAACGTCGCGGCGTTCAACTCCGATAACCCGGCGAACCCGTATATGGAAGGCGAGGTCAACCTCGGCATGGTGTGGAATGGCTCCGCGTGGGTTGCGCGTCAGGCCGGTACGCCGCTGGAAATCGTATGGCCGAAAGAAGGCGGCATCTTCTGGATGGATAGCCTGTCGATTCCGGCAAACGCCAAAAACGTCGATGGCGCGCTGAAGCTGATCAACTTCCTGCTGCGCCCGGAAGTGGCTAAACAGGTCGCGGAAACCATCGGCTACCCGACGCCAAACCTTGCCGCGCGGAAGATGCTAAGCCCGGAAGTCGCCAACGATAAATCGCTCTACCCGGACGCCGCAACGATTCAGAAAGGCGAATGGCAGAACGATGTCGGCAGCGCCAGTACGCTTTATGAAGAGTATTATCAGAAGCTGAAAGCGGGTCGTTAATCACCTCACAGGTCGGGTAGCATGGTGCTTACCCGACCGCTTCGGAAAGTGCGTTTCTAGCTTCTCAACGGATGAATTCTTGATTTAACCAGCGCGTCTTCAACGTCAAAATCGGCCAGCGGATAGTTGGTCGCCACCAGATAAAATCGCCCATCCTGCGCCGGATATTCATGGACGTTGTAGTTCACCATTTTTGGCTGCTCGGCAGAGGCGTCTCCCCGGACGGAACCGGCTGCGTATTTCGAACGGACCCGGAGAGAGTGGCTTTTAATATCCCTGTGGATTTCGCCGTGATGCTCGTCGCCGAGGATCAGGTAGTCAACATATTCAGTGGCCATGGTGTTATTCCTTCTCTGTTGTCCGAGTGAAGAAACATGCCACAAATGTCTGTCTGATACTGTTTTGTTAATCACAGCGTTACATATATGTGAAATATATTAACGGCCAAATTAATACCAGCGCTGCCGCTTTGGCAACGGTGCCATGCACGGTGAAGCCAAACTCTTCAAACAGCGGCTCCGCCGGCGCAGACTCACCGAAGCTGGTCATGCCAACAATCGCGGTCGCTCCAGGACAGGTTCTGCGAATTACGATTCAGGAAAGCACGCCACAGGACTTCGGCAATGTCAGCCATACCCATCGGGGCACCCGGGTGAACGGTTTTGGCTTGCTGTACTGCGTTCATGCTCAGCGTACGAATAGCGTTAGCAAGTTCACATCTTGCGAACATCATACTGCTCCTGGCAGACAGAAAGGTTACAGCGTCCCCAACGCAACTGCGGCAATGCGGGAAAACAGAAAGCCGGACCGGTTAAATAGACCTCTGCTTAAACCCGTATTGACGTGCCGATTGAGGACGCTGTAAATTTTATGCGTTAACCTCACCCTCGAAGAGAGTCATCCTATTATCCCAGGCGTAGCCGGGCTCAGTACCACGCCGCAGCGGAATAATATCTTCCGGGTGGTTAACCATCAGATGCACATCAACGAGGGTGAAAACTGAGCAGCCGTATCCCTCCGCCAAAAAAATCAATTAATTAAACCAGGCCACAACGTGTCCGAGCACGATGCCAACCACGCCAAAGTCCGCATCACCGAAAGTGGTGGATGCAAAGCCCAGGTCGCCCATCAGCGGCAGCAGAATGGCGGGCAAGAAAGAAATCAGTAAGCCTTGTGCAAACGCGCCAACAATGGCGCCACGGCGGCCGCCGCAGATATTGCCGTATACGCCCGCGGTTGCGCCGCAGAAGAAGTGCGGAACCAGGCCGGGAACAATCACGCTGAGGCCAAACAGTGGACACAGGAACATGCTCACCAGACCAGCGGCAAAACTCGACAAGAAGCCGACGATGACCGCATTCGGCGCGAACGGGAATACCGTTGGGCAATCAAGCGCCGGTTTAGCGTCTTTGACCAGCTTATCGGCAATACCTTTAAAGGCCGGGACGATTTCGGCAATCACCATGCGTACGCCGGCAAGAATGATCCATACCCCTGCGGCAAAGGTTAGCGACTGAATAATGGCGAAGATAATGAAGTTCTGACCGCCGCTAATGCTGGTTTCAACAAAGTTTTTCCCCGCCACCAGTACCAGAATCAGGAACAGAATCATCATAGTCAGCGAGATGGCCACCGATGAATCACGCAGAAAGTTCAGCGATTTCGGTACCTTCAATTCTTCAATCGACGGACTGCCTTTACCTATCGCTTTACCGACCAGCGCCGACAGCAGATAGCCGGTGGAACCAAAGTGTCCCAGAGCCAGATCGTCAGTGCCGGTAATTTTACGGGTAAAGGGCTGCAGGATTGCCGGGGAAACCACCATCATCGCGCCGAGGATCGCCGCGCCGAGAGCAACAACCCAGAAAGGCGTCAGGCCGCCAACGGACAGGATCACTGCCAGCATTGCCGACATATACAGCGTATGGTGACCGGTCAAAAAGATATATTTCAGCGGAGTAATGCGCGCCAGAACGATGTTAAACAGCATCCCCAGCACCATGATCATCGCGGTCGCCGTACCGTAGTTTTTTTGCGCCAGCGCGGCCATCGCATCGGTGTTGGGCACCACGCCCTGAATATGGAATGAATGTTCAAACAGCTGGCTAAATGTTGTTAACGTCGTGGCAATAATCGCCGCCCCTGATGTTAATATGACGAAACCCATAATCGTTTTCAGGGTCCCGGAAATAACATCAGAGATAGCCTTTTTCTGTAATAGCAAACCAATTAAAGAAAAAAGACCGACCAGTATTGCTGGTGTGCCAAGCACATCATGAATAATAAACTGCAGCATAGAATGACTCCGTAGGGCCACAAGGAATTAATTAAAGGTTAGCCACAAGAATTTCTTTAATTTTATTATTATCCAGCAGGTTATTTAAACCAAAAACCTGAGCGCTGTGCCCGGTCAGGTGCTCAGCGATATCTTTAGCGCTTAAAATAATATCTGCAGATTCGCTTTTTGCCGAAGTGAGATCGGTATGCGAGACTTCCGCCTCTTTACCTAACTCAGTAATGATTTTTTTGACGTTCATTTCAACAATGAAGCTGCTGCCTAAGCCATTACCGCATACAATCAAAATCTTCTTCATCACAAACCTCATTAACCATTGATAATATTGTTTATTTTTTCTTTCGTCGATGCCTTAAGCAGGCCATCAAGACGCGCTTCGTCGCAGAAAATTTCCGCCAGCGCGGTAATCATTCGGATATGTTCATCGCCAGAAACCGCGCATAGCATAATCACGACAAAGATGGGATCATTTTCATCAGCATCAAAAGAAACGCCTTCCTTTATGTGCAATAAGGATAACCCATTTTTTTTAGTTCCCTGCTCCGGGCGTGCGTGAGGCATTGCCAGACCGGGGGCTAAAATATAATACGGGCCTAATTCTTCATGGCTACGAAAAATAGCTTCAACATAGTTCTCATTAATTGATTCATCGGCTAGCAACGGCTGCGCAGAAATAGTAATCGCCTGTTTCCAGTCGCTGACGCTATCAACGATTTGAATCTTCTTTTCTGTTAACCAGGTGGAAATCATAAATCCCCCGCTCTATTTCAATGTGGGCCTACTATAGTGGAATACTTTCCGGACTTACCGTGATTTGTATCGCAAAGTTAGCGCTAACACGATAAAATGTTAAAATACTTGTTACCGCTAACTTTATTAACCATACTCCTGGTGAGCTTTACGCATGAGCATTAGTAGTGCCCTGGTCGCTCGCCATCATTTACAATAGACCGGTGCGATTGGGTAAACAGGAGGAAATCAGTGCAGACGTTACAAACGGATGACGGCGCAAAAGAAAAACGCAGAAAGAACACCGGCAAAATCACGCTGGCAGAAGTCGCAAAGCTGGTGGGCGTCAGTACTATGACCGTATCCCGCGCATTACGTATGCCTGAAAAGGTCAACCCAGAACTACGCACGCGCATCGAAGCCGCGGTCAGCGAACTCGGCTATGTGCCCAATTTGCAGGCCCGAAGCCTGGCTTCAGCAGACTCAACGCTGGTTATGGGCGTTGTCCCCTCTTTTTCATCGCCCGGTTTTATCGCCGCCTCGGAAACGCTACAAACCGTCCTCGCGCCGCAGGGCTATACCATGATGTTTATCGAATCTGGTCAGGGCGGGCAAAGTGAAGAGAAGGCTTTTCGGCAGATGCTGGCCTATAATCCGGCGGCAATCGTTCAGTTCAACATCGATAACGTTGACAGCTGTTCGCAGATGCTGATGAATGCCGGTATACCGATGGTAGAAATCGGCGCGATTAACCACGAAACGGCCGGTATTAGCATTGGGGTAGACTACTCCGCCGCGCTAAAAAAACTGGTCTCATCGCTGGCACAGGCGGGCTATAAAAACCTTGGTTTACTCTGCACGGCGTCAAACAACATCATGTTCAGGCAGGTATTAAGCGGCTGGAATAGTGCAATGCTCTCAATCAACCACTCTCCGCACCGGGTAGTGACGCCGCATTTACCTTCAGGGATCACCACCGGTTTCAATCTGCTGAATGATATTCGCATCACCTGGCCAGAGCTGGATGCGCTGATCTGTACCTCGGACGAGCTGGCCTGCGGCTGTATTATGGCCTGTCATAACGCGGGAATTAAGGTTCCGGATACCCTGGCGTTGGCCAGCCTTAGCGGCGGTACGCTTGCCGCGGTCTGCTCGCCGGCGTTAACTGCGGTAGAGTTTCCATGGAGCGAGGCGGGAACCGTTGCTGGTAAAACGCTGCTGGATTTACTGGCTGGAAATACGCTGGAGAGCGCCATTGAGCTCCCCTCCAGCCTGAAGGTCCGCGCCAGCAGCAGAAAGCCGCTGCGCTAAAACGTTAAAACGCTTTCAGTAGCTTGCCTATAAACTCCGGCACCACTTCGCTTGCCAGGCCATAGTGTTTTTCGGCAAATTCGCTGCCCACCTGGCTTGGCTCGAGGTTGAGCTCTACCGTATGGGCGCCCTGCAGCCGCGCTTCGTGAACAAAGCCTGCCGCCGGATAAACGTGCCCGGAAGTGCCGATGGCGATAAAGATATCGCACTCGGCCAGCGCAAGGTAGATCTCATCCATATCCAGCGGCATCTCGCCGAACCACACCACGTGCGGGCGCAGCGGCGCGGGGAACTGGCAGCAGTGGCATTTGTCCTCCGTCGTCACATCGCCGGTCCACGCCAGCACCTGGCCGCTCCACGAGCAGCGCACCTTCAGCAGCTCGCCGTGCATATGAATCACCCGGCGATTGCCCGCGCGCTCGTGCAGATTATCGATATTCTGGGTGACCAGCAGAAAACGATCGCCCAGTACCTCTTCCAGCCGCGCCAGCGCCTGATGCGCCGCGTTGGGCGCAATGTCCGGACTTTGCAGCTGACGACGGCGGTCATTGTAAAACGCCTGCACCAGCGCCGGATCGCGGGCGAAGCCTTCCGGCGTCGCCACGTCTTCCACCCTATGCTCTTCCCACAGGCCATCGGCGGCGCGGAAGGTTTTAATTCCCGACTCTGCCGAAATACCCGCGCCGGTTAGCACCACGACTCTTGGTTTTTCCATCGTTTCAGGGGTCTCCTTATCTTCGCCGAAGAAAATCCGCTGACGCAGACGGTCTCGTAACCGACGCTTATTGCGGCGAAATCGGCTTAATCGATGTAAGCGGCGCGACTGCATAGCTACCTCTGTCGTTATTGAGTCAGATGAAGGAAGGCCGCACCGCGCATGCCTCCGGCATCGCCATGGCGCGCGCGCTCAATGCGCGGCACGCTGGCAACGGGAAGCAGATGTCGCGGCAGGCGCTGCGCCAGCCCTTCGGTTATTGCTGTAAAGTTAGACAATCCACCGCCAAGCACCAGCAGATCCGGGTCGACAATCGTTAAAATATTGCCCAGGCATACCGCCAGTAAATCGAGATAGCGCTCGACGTGCTCGCGCGCCTTCGCGTCGCCCTGCTGCCATAGCGCGACGATCTCGGGCGAGGTTAAAGCGTGTTGGTAAAAATGTTCATACAGCCAGGCGAAGCCGCGTCCGGAAAGGTAATTTTCAATGCAGCCCAGCTGGCCGCAGCCGCAGCGCGTAAGCGGAAAATCGCGTCCCACCACCTCCAGCGCATCCACTGGCAGGCGGATATGGCCGAATTCGCCGGTAATATAGCGATGCCCGGTAATCGATTTTCCGTTGAGCACCAGCCCCCCGCCAACCCCGGTGCCGAGGATCATCCCCATCACCAGCGGATATTGGGTGAACTCGTCATCCCACGCTTCGGAGAGGGCAAAACAGTTGGCGTCGTTATCAAGCCGCACATCGCGGCCCAGACGTTCGCTCAGATCGGCCCGCAGCCGCCTGCCGCTGGCGGCGGGCACGTTGGCGGCGTAGAGCGTGCCGTCTTCCGTCTCCGGCATGCCCGGAATACCGATGCCCACCGAGCCCTGGCAGCCGAAGCGCTGGTCGGCTTCTTCAACCAGCTCCTCTACCGCCTGCAAAAATGCTTCGTAGCTCTCTTTCGGCGTGGCGACGCGTTTTTCCCACTGCAGCCGCCGCGCTTTATCAAATACGCCCAGCGCTATCTTGCTGCCGCCAATGTCAAATCCATAGTACATTTCAGCAATTCCTCTTTACTGGTCAGCAAAGCCGACCATGACGATAAATTACTGGCCACTCAGCACCCTCGCCGGGTCAATGCGGCTGGCGCGGCGGGCGGGATACCAGCTGGCCAGCAAACTCAGCAACAGTGCCGTCACCAGCACGTAAACGACGTCCAGCCAGTGCAGTTCAGACGGCAGGAAGTCAATAAAATAGATGTCGCCGGAGAGGAATTTATGCCCGATCAGGTTCTCAATACCGTTAATGATTGCGGTCAGCTTAAAGGCGCAGATAACGCCAATCGCCACCCCAATCAGGCTCCCTACCGAACCGGCAAGTAAACCATACCATACGAAAATCGCGCGGATCAGCCCGTCTTTTGCGCCAAGCGTGCGCAGCACCGCAATATCGCCGCTTTTATCTTTCACCGCCATCACCAGGGTCGAGACGATGTTAAAGCAGGCCACGCCAATCACCAGCACCATCGCCAGGTACATAATGGCGCGGATCATCTGAATGTCCCGGTACATATAGCCGTAGGTGCCTATCCAGCTCTTGATATAAACGTAGCTATTGGTCACCTGGCCCGCATCGCGTACCAGGGTGTTGGCATGAAACACGTCGGTCACTTTGATGGCGATCCCCGTCACGCTGCTGCCCATATCAAGGTATTGCTGCGCATCCTGCATGGGAATCATGGCAAAACTATGATCGAGCTGACCGCTTAGCTGCAAAATACCGGCGACGTGAAGCCTGACGCGCTTTGGCTGCAGCAGTTGATGCTCGGCATCGGAGTTAGGGATCATAATTGACACCCAGTCCCCCTGCTTAACGTGCAGGGCATCGGCGACGCCTTTACCAAGGATCACCTGCTGTTCGCCGGCTTTAAAGCTGGCCCACGCATTGTTCTGCACAAAGTTGGGCAGCGAACTGAGACGGCTCTCCTGCTGCGGGTCAACGCCTTTCACCTGGATGGCGCGCATATTGCTGCCGCTCTCCACCAGCCCGGTGAAGTTAATATATGGCGCCGCGGCAACGATGCCTTTGACCTTCTCAACCTTCGCCAGCGCCTCGTTCCAGTTGTTCCACGGCTGGTTCACCGGTTCAATCTCACCGTGCGGGACCACCGCCAGAATGCGATTGTTGAGCTCGCGTTCGAAGCCGTTCATCGCGCTCAGGCCAACGATCAACACCGCCACGCCCAGCGCGATACCGATCGTCGAAATAACCGAAATCAGCGACACCATCCCACCGCGCCGCCGTCCACGGCTGAAGCGCAGGGCAATCAATAACGATAACGGAGAAGCCATTACTCAGCCCCCATCAGGGAGAGTTCGGCTGTCAGGCGCCCGTCGCGCATCTCCAGCTGGCGGCTCATGCGTTTTGCCAGTTGCAGGTCGTGGGTCACCACCAGGAAGGCGGTACGCTGCGCCACGTTCAGCTCGCCAAGCAGCTGAAAAATGCTGTCGGCGTTGCGGGCGTCAAGGTTACCGGTGGGCTCGTCCGCCAGCACCAGGCGCGGTTTATTGACCAGCGCGCGGGCAATTGCAACGCGCTGACGCTCGCCGCCGGAGAGCTCCGACGGACGGTGGTCGCTGCGGTGCTCAAGCCCGACGGCGCGCAGCATCGCTTTCGCCTGCCGCTCGATATCCGCCGCCTTCTGCTTACCAATCAGCAGCGGCATCGCCACGTTTTCCAGCGCGGTGAAATCCGGTAAGAGGTGGTGAAACTGATAGATAAAGCCCAGTTCGCGGTTGCGCAGATCGGCGCGGGCGGCGGCGGCGAGCTGGCTCATCGGCTGGCCGGAAAAGATAACGTCGCCGGAGGTCGGCGTATCCAGCCCGCCAAGCAGATGCAGCAGCGTACTTTTGCCGGAACCGGAGGTACCGACAATCGCCATCATCTCGCCCTCCTCAATGCTGAAGCTGACATCATGCAACACGTCGGTTTGCACGGTGCCTTCCTGATAGCGTTTGCACAGGTTGTCGCATTGCAGCAGGATCTTATTCATAACGTAAAGCCTCAGCGGGTTGAGTGGCGGCAGCGCGCCATGAAGGATACAACGTAGAGAGTAATGCCAGCACCATTGCCACCAGGGCAATCACAATGACCTGCAGCGGCTCAATGGCCACCGGCAGCGCGGCGCCGTCGAGGAACGCGCCGATAATCGGCATCAAATTATTCAGCTGGCTGGCCAGCAGCGCGCCCAGCCCGGCGCCAAGCAGCGCGCCGACGATCCCGGAGCTCGCGCCCTGGACCATAAAGACCAGCATGATCTGCCGCGGCGTCAGGCCGAGGGTCTGGAGAATCGCCACCTCGCCCTGCTTTTCCATCACCATCATTCCCAGAGAGGTAATGATGTTAAAGGCGGCGACGGCGACGATCAGGCTCAGCAGCAGGCCCATCATATTTTTTTCCATCCGCACGGCCTGGAACAGTTCGCCTTTACGCTCGCGCCAGTCCTGCCATTTGGTCCCTTCCGGCAGCGTCTGCTGGCTGAGGGTATCCACCTGTAAAGGCTGATTCAGCCACAGCCGCCAGCCGGTAATATTTCCCTGCGGGTAGCGCATCAGGCGCGAGGCGTCGTCGATGTTGGTCAACATTTGATAACCATCGACTTCACTGCTGGCCGCAAAGGTACCGATTACGTTAAACAGGCGCTGGCTGGGAAGCCGCCCCATCGGGGTAAACTGGCTGGCGGAAGGCACCATCACGCGGATTTGATCGCCGCGATTGACGCCCAGCTGTCCTGCCAGCTGTTCACCCAGGATGACGTTATACTTGCCGGCCTGCAGATCGCTCTGCTTGACGTTAACCAGGTAGGGCGTCAGGGGATCTTTTTGCGCCGGGTCGATGCCGAGCATCACGCCGACCGCCACGCTGCGGGCGCTTTGCAGCACCACATCGCCGGTGGTCAGCGGCGCCACGCGGGTGACCCCCTGTAATCTGGCCGCGCTTTCCGGCAGCTGTTGCGGGTTTACAGACCCCTGCTTGGCGCTAAGAATGGCCTGCGGCATCAGCCCCAGGATGTTGTTTTGCAGCTCGCGTTCAAAGCCGTTCATCACCGAAAGAACGGTCACCAGCGCCATCACGCCAAGCGTAATGCCGATGGTCGAAAGCCAGGAGACGAAACGACCGAAGCGGTCGGCTGCGCGCCCACGCATATAGCGAAGGCCGATAAAGAGTGCGGCAGGTTGATACATGTAATCCATCTGATTGCTGATAGCCGATGCCCGAGTATATAAGCGATTATGGGCAGCGTAAATGACTGATACCTGTAGATTTTATTGACAAAAACAGCAAAACATCAATATAAACAACAAGATAGACAGGTAAGTCATTATTTAACTTTACGCTTATCGGAGTTCGTTACATTTTTGGCCACGACAGGATGTTTGCGATACGGGTTGGCGAATCCGGGTCGATCGCGGATAATCTCACTATTGAATATCAGCGAGTTGCCCTCCATATCGGCAGAGCGAATACCCAAGAGATCATGATACCGTCTATGCCTGAACAATACCGATACTCTCTGCCGGTTAAAGCCGGCGATCAGCGCCAGATTGGCGAACTGACCGGCGCGGCCTGCGCCACTCTGGTGGCGGAAATGGCCGAGCGCCACGGCGGACCGGTGGTACTGATTGCCCCCGATATGCAAAACGCCCTGCGTCTGAATGATGAAATCAGGCAGTTTACCGATAGCATGGTGGCGGGCCTGGCGGATTGGGAAACCCTCCCCTACGATAGCTTTTCCCCGCACCAGGACATTATCTCTTCCCGTCTCGCCACCCTGTACCAGCTCCCGACCATGGAACGCGGCGTACTGATTATCCCGGTCAGCACCCTGATGCAGCGCGTCTGTCCGCATAATTTCCTCCACGGCCACGCGCTGGTGATGAAAAAAGGCCAGCGCCTGTCGCGGGATGCGCTGCGCTCCCAGCTGGATAGCGCCGGCTATCGTCACGTCGACCAGGTGATGGAGCACGGCGAGTACGCCACGCGCGGCGCATTGCTTGACCTGTTTCCTATGGGCAGCGAGCAGCCCTACCGTCTCGATTTTTTTGATGATGAGATAGACAGCCTGCGTCTGTTCGACGTCGACAGCCAGCGTACGCTGGAGGAAGTCGCCAGCATTAACCTGCTTCCGGCGCACGAATTCCCGACGGATCAGGCCGCTATCGAGCTATTCCGCAGCCAGTGGCGCGACCGCTTTGAGGTCAAACGCGACGCCGAGCATATTTATCAGCAGGTTAGTAAAGGCACGCTGCCCGCGGGAATCGAATACTGGCAGCCGCTGTTCTTTAACGAGCCGCTGCCGCCGCTGTTCAGCTATTTCCCGGCGAAAACGCTGATCGTTAATACCGGCGATCTGGAGGCCAGCGCCGAACGCTTCCAGAACGAAACCCGCGCCCGCTTTGAAAACCGCGGCGTCGACCCGATGCGCCCGCTTTTGCCGCCGGAACAGCTGTGGCTGCGCAGCGATGAGCTGTTTAGCGAGCTCAAAAAATGGCCGCGCGTCCAGCTCAAAACCGAGCGTCTGGCGGAAAAAGCCGCCAACACCAATCTCGGTTATCAGAAATTACCCGAGCTGGCGATCCAGGCGCAGAACAAAGCGCCGCTGGATAACCTGCGCCGATTCCTCGAGTCCTTCAGCGGGCCGGTGATTTTTTCGGTCGAGAGCGAGGGGCGTCGAGAGGCGCTTGGCGAAATGCTGGCGCGTATTAAGATCGCGCCAAAGCATATCCTGCGTCTTGAAGAGGCGACGGGTAATGGCTGCTATCTGATGATCGGCGCCGCCGAGCATGGTTTCGTCGATAGCCAGCGTAATCTGGCGCTGATTTGCGAAAGCGACCTGCTGGGCGAGCGCGTCGCGCGCCGTCGTCAGGACTCTCGCCGAACCATCAATCCCGATACGTTGATTCGTAACCTGGCGGAGCTGCATATCGGCCAACCGGTGGTGCATCTTGAGCATGGAGTTGGGCGCTACGCCGGAATGACCACCCTTGAAGCGGGCGGCATCAATGGCGAATACCTGATGCTGACCTACGCCAACGATGCCAAACTGTACGTGCCGGTGTCGTCGCTGCATCTGATTAGCCGCTATGCGGGCGGCGCGGAAGAGAATGCGCCGCTGCATAAACTGGGCGGCGACGTCTGGGCGCGGGCGCGGCAGAAAGCGGCGGAGAAAGTGCGCGACGTGGCCGCCGAACTGCTGGATATCTACGCCCAGCGCGCGGCGAAAGCGGGCTACGCGTTTAAACATGATAAAGAGCAATATCAGCTGTTCTGCGACGGCTTCCCGTTCGAGACCACGCCCGATCAGGCGCAGGCTATTAACGCCGTACTAAGCGATATGTGTCAGCCGCTGGCGATGGACCGTCTGGTGTGCGGCGATGTCGGCTTCGGCAAAACGGAAGTGGCGATGCGCGCCGCGTTTCTGGCGGTTGAAAACCATAAGCAGGTGGCGGTGCTGGTGCCGACCACCCTACTCGCCCAGCAGCACTTCGATAACTTTCGCGATCGCTTCGCCAACTGGCCGGTGCGCATCGAGATGCTCTCGCGCTTTCGTAGCGCCAAAGAGCAGGCGCAGATCCTCGAGCAGGTCGCGGAAGGGAAAGTCGATATTCTTATCGGCACCCATAAACTACTGCAGCCGGACGTTAAGCTGCGCGATCTCGGCCTGCTGATTGTTGATGAAGAGCACCGCTTTGGCGTGCGCCATAAAGAGCGCATCAAGGCGATGCGCGCCGACGTCGATATCCTGACCCTGACCGCCACGCCTATTCCGCGTACGCTGAATATGGCGATGAGCGGTATGCGCGATCTGTCGATCATCGCCACCCCGCCCGCCCGCCGTCTGGCGGTCAAAACCTTCGTCCGCGAATATGACGCGCTGGTGGTCCGCGAGGCGATCCTGCGTGAGGTACTGCGCGGCGGCCAGGTTTACTACCTCTATAATGACGTGGAAAACATCCAGAAAGCCGCCGAGAGGCTGGCGGAGCTGGTGCCGGAAGCGCGCATTACCATCGGTCACGGCCAGATGCGCGAGCGCGAACTCGAACGGGTGATGAACGATTTTCATCACCAGCGCTTTAACGTGCTGGTGTGCACCACCATTATCGAAACCGGGATCGATATTCCAACGGCGAACACCATTATTATCGAGCGCGCCGATCACTTCGGTCTCGCACAGCTGCACCAGCTGCGCGGTCGCGTCGGTCGTTCGCACCATCAGGCTTATGCCTGGCTGCTGACGCCGCATCCGAAGGCGATGACCACCGATGCGCAAAAACGCCTTGAGGCTATTGCATCGCTGGAAGATCTCGGAGCTGGTTTCGCTCTGGCAACGCATGACCTCGAAATTCGCGGCGCGGGTGAACTGTTGGGCGAGGATCAGAGCGGTTCCATGGAAACCATCGGCTTCTCCCTCTATATGGAGCTGCTGGAAAATGCCGTTGACGCGCTGAAAGCAGGCCGCGAACCCTCGCTGGAGGATCTTACCAGTCAGCAGACCGAAGTTGAGCTACGGATGCCGTCGCTGCTGCCGGATGACTTTATCCCGGATGTGAATACGCGCCTGTCGTTCTACAAACGCATTGCCAGCGCGAAGAACGAGAATGAGCTGGAGGAGATCAAAGTCGAGCTTATCGATCGCTTTGGCCTGCTGCCCGACCCGGCAAGAAACCTGCTCGATATCGCCCGACTGCGCCAGCAGGCGCAGAAGCTGGGGATCCGCAAGCTGGAGAGCAACGAAAAGGGCGGCACCATTGAGTTTAACGAGAAGAATAACGTGAATCCGATGTGGCTGATTGGCCTGTTGCAAAAGCAGCCTCAGCACTATCGCCTGGATGGCCCAACGCGCCTCAAGTTTACGCAGGACCTTGCCGAGCGTAAAACGCGGATGGAGTGGGTGCGCCAGTTTATGCGCCAGCTCGAAGAGAACGCCGCCGCCTGATAGCAAGCGGGATACGGCCTGTGCGTCGTATCCCGCCCCTCCCCACTTGTTCGGCAAAATTTACAAACATTTTGCAATCCCTCTGAACTTCCAGACACTCTCTTCGCCATAATCTCAGGGACTTTTCGTATAAAAATAACCACTTACTTATTATGGAATTAGGGTGATGAAAAGCTTTACGCGAATTTCTCTCTGGCTGGGGATGATGGCTATCGCCGCCGCGCTGGCGCTGCCCGCTCGCGCCAATACCTGGCCCCTGCCGCCTCCGGGCAGCCGTCTGGTCGGGCAAAACCAGTTTCATGTCGTCGAGAATAACGGCGGCTCGCTCGAAGCGATCGCCAAAAAGTACAACGTCGGTTTTCTGGCCCTGCTCCAGGCTAACCCCGGGGTGGATCCGTATGTTCCACGAGCCGGTAGCGTGCTGACGATTCCGCTGCAAACCCTGCTGCCCGACGCGCCGCGCGAAGGATTAGTCCTTAACCTGGCCGAACTTCGCCTCTATTACTATCCGCCAGGAAGAAGTGAAGTGACCGTTTATCCTATCGGCATTGGCCAGCTCGGCGGCGACACCATCACGCCGACAATGGTCACCACCGTCTCCGACAAACGCGCCAACCCGACCTGGACGCCGACGGCCAATATTCGCGCCCGCTATAAAGCAATGGGCATTGACCTGCCCGCCGTCATGCCCGCTGGCCCGGATAACCCCATGGGGCACCACGCTATTCGCCTGGCGGCGTACGGCGGCGTGTATCTGCTGCACGGCACCAACGCCGACTTCGGCATCGGCATGCGCGTCAGCTCCGGCTGTATTCGCCTGCGCGATGACGACATCAAAGCGTTGTACAACGAAATCACCCCTGGCACCAGGGTGACGATTATCAATACGCCAATCAAGGTGTCCGTGGAGCCGAACGGCTCCCGTCTGGTGGAGGTCCATCAGCCGCTGTCAAAACATATTGATGACGACCCGCAGACGCTGCCCATTACCCTTACCGACAGCATGCAGGCGTTTAAGCAGGCACAGTTGACCGACACCGAGGTAATGGAACGCGCGATGATGCTGCGTTCGGGCATGCCGATTGACGTCACCCGCCACCATCGCGTAACGGAGCAGTCGCTCTAGTTCGCTAAACTGCCGACGAAAAAAAACCGCCTTCAGTTCACTGAGGCGGTTTTTTTATGGCAATAATCAAACAGGGTCCTGCTTTTCTGCGGGTTGCGGCGCCATATAAGGGGTGGGCACCGCCTCTCGTCAGAGAACAACGTACTTCTTACTTTACGCGGACTGCTGAAGGGGGTCAGATCCGCGCGTGGTCAGTGGCATAACAGGGGTAGTTCAAAAAATTATTTGTAGATAACCGCAGTCCCGTGAAGGGTGTTAGGACCGGTTACGGACGTAATACGGTAAGAGGTTGCGCCCATCTCTTCCGCTTTTTGCGCCAGCTGATCTTCCAGCGAACCCAGGTTGGTCCCGGCTGAGGCGGAAACGGTACCGATTTTATGCTGACCCGCCGGCGTTGACTGAACTTCTACAGCGGCGAAGCTGGCGAAAGAGAGTGAGCTAAGAACAGCGGCGATAGCGAGTGTTTTAACATTTTTCATGATTGTTATACCTGTGCAGATGAATGTTTTTGTAGGGGGCGAACGCATTTAATTAACGATCGATAGGGAAATGATAATGTGATCCACATCACACGTCAAACTATTTTTATAACGACCGTTTAACTATTTATAAACAGCTTAAAATTCATACACATATGAATTATTTATTTTTAGAGCAACATCGCTGGTAGCACGTAAGGTTTATTTTTATAATGCCCTTTCAACAAACCAACACAGGTACAGCGGCACCATGACAACTGACGTTCAAAGTTGCACGAAAAAAAGCCGTGGCCGACCTAAAGTGTTCGACAGGGAAGCGGCGCTGGATAAGGCCATGACACTCTTCTGGCAGCACGGCTATGAAGCGACCTCTCTCGCCGATTTAGTGGAGGCGACGGGCGCAAAAGCGCCTACGCTTTACGCGGAATTTGTGAATAAAGAGGGGTTGTTTCGCGCGGTGCTGGATCGCTACATCGCGCGTTTTGCCGCCAGGCACGAAGCGCTCCTCTTTGACGAAGAGAAAAGCGTCGATCGGGCATTACGCGACTACTTCACCGCCGTCGCGACTTGCTTTACCAGCAAAGAAACGCCGGCAGGCTGCTTTATGATTAATACCTCCGCAGCGCTGGCGGCGGCGTCCACCGATATCGCCAATACCGTTAAGTCCCGGCACGCAATGCAGGAACAGACGCTAACGCAGTTTCTCCAGCAGCGGCAGCTGCGCGGCGAGCTGCCGCCAGACGGTGACGTACGTCAGTTGGCGCAGTTCCTCAACTGCATATTACAAGGCATGTCGATCAGCGCCCGCGAAGGCGCCGACTTCACTAAAATCATGCAAATCGCCGAGACCACGCTGCGTCTGTGGCCCCAGGTTCTTCAGCGCTAAGACCTCGCTTACCGGTGGGCTCCCCACCGGTTCCCCTCCCCTTTATCCCTACATAACGCAATGTTTTCAGTCATTTATTTTGTTCATTTCGCGAGAATGATATTGATAACAATAATCAATACGGGCAAAATTCGGTCTTAAACGTTTCTGTATATTTCACCATGTAACAACCGGTACGCCCGTACCGAATAACGAAAACAACGATATCGTAAGCCCTAAATAATTCGAGTTGCAGGACATGGCGCTTGTGCCTTGATCTGCGCTAGCGCTGGCCCCGTAGGGGCGAGGCCCATGGATGGGCCGAGTAATCCGCAGTCAACACACCTGCAACTTGAAGAATGAGGGGCATAAACTCATAAAAGGAATGAGCATGAACAAGCGTCTCTGGGTGCTTAACCCACTGCTGCTGGCAACCGCCCTGCCCGCCTGGGCCGCTGATGACAGCATGATCGTCAGCGCTAACCGAACGCACCGTACCGTCGCTGAAATGGCCCAGACCACCTGGGTTATCGAAGGCCAGGAAATTGAACAGCAAGTTCAGGGCGGAAAAGAATTTAAAGACGTGCTGGCGCAGCTGATCCCCGGCATCGACGTCAGCAGCCAGGGACGCACCAACTACGGCATGAATATGCGCGGCCGCGCGATTGTCGTGCTGATTGACGGCGTTCGCCTTAACTCTTCCCGTACCGATAGCCGCCAGCTGGATTCTATCGATCCGTTTAACATTGAACATATCGAGGTGATCTCCGGCGCCACATCGCTGTACGGCGGTGGTAGTACCGGCGGCCTTATTAATGTCGTCACCAAAAAGGGCCAGCAGGAGCGCCAGGTTGACCTGGAGCTGGGGAGCAAAACCGGTTTTGCCAACAGCAACGATCATGATGAACGCGTGGCGGCAGCGGTCAGCGGCGGTACCGACCACGCTTCCGGCCGTTTATCGGTCGCCTATCAGCGTTTTGGCGGCTGGTATGATGGCAATAACGATGCGCTGATCCTTGATAATACCCAGACCGGGCTTCAGCATTCCGACCGCCTGGATGTGATGGGAACGGGAACCATTGAGATTGACGAGAACCGTCAGCTGCAGCTGGTAACCCAGTACTATAAAAGCCAGGGCGACGATTACGGTCTGTACCTCGGGAAAAATATGTCGGCGGTGACCGGCGACGGCAAAGCCTTTACCACCGATGGCCTGAACTCCGACCGCGTCCCCGGCACCGAACGTCACCTGATAAGCCTGCAGTATTCCGATGCCGATTTCCTCGGCCAGAATCTGGTCAGCCAGGTCTATTATCGTGATGAATCCCTGACTTTTTACCCTTTCCCTACGCTCAGCAAAGGCCAGGTCAGCAGCTTCTCCTCTTCAAAACAGGATACCGATCAGTACGGCGCGAAGATCACCCTGAATAGCCAACCGCTGGATGGCTGGGATCTGACCTGGGGAGTGGACGCCGACCACGAAACCTTCAACGCCAATCAGATGTTCTTCGATTTGGGCCAGTCTATGTCTTCCGGCGGTCTGAATAACCAGGCTATCTACACCACCGGCCGTTATCCCGGCTACAGCATTACCAACCTGGCGCCGTTCCTGCAGTCCAGCTATGACCTGAACGACATCTTCACTATCAGCGGCGGCGTACGTTATCAGTGGACGGAAAACCGGGTCGATGATTTTGTCGGCTATGCCCAACAGCAGGATGTCGCCAGCGGCAAGGTCAGCTCTGCGGATGCCATTCCGGGCGGAAAAACCGATTACGACAACTTCCTGTTTAACGCCGGGATTGTCGCCCATCTCACCGATCGTCAGCAGACCTGGTTTAACTTCTCCCAGGGCGTTGAGCTGCCGGATCCGGGCAAATACTACGGCATCGGTAAGTACGGCGCGGCGGTCAACGGCCATCTTCCGCTTCTCTCAAGCGTGAACGTTGGCGATTCGCCGCTGCAGGGAATTAAAGTTAACTCGTACGAACTGGGCTGGCGCTACACCGGCGATAATCTACGCACTCAGCTGGCGGCTTACTACTCGACCTCCGATAAAACGATCGTCGTTAACCGTACCGATATGACCATCGATGTGCAGTCCGATAAACGCCGTATTTATGGCGTAGAGGGCGCGGTGGACTACTACTTCCCGAACAGCGACTGGAGCGCCGGAGCTAACTTTAACGTGCTGAAATCGCAGGTGAAAAGTGACGGTAGCTGGCAGAAGTGGGACGTCACTCTCGCCTCGCCGTCAAAAGCCACCGCGTGGGTTGGCTGGGCGCCGGAGCCGTGGTCGCTGCGGGTGCAGAGCCAGCAGGTGTTTGATATCAGCGATGCCAGCGGCAATAAGCTCGACGGCTACAATACGGTAGACTTTATCGGCAGCTACGCGCTCCCTCTCGGCAAGCTGACCTTCAGCATTGAGAACCTGCTCAATGAAGATTATGTCACCCTCTGGGGCCAGCGCGCGCCGCTGCTGTATAGCCCGACCTACGGCAGCAGCTCTCTCTACGAGTATAAAGGTCGCGGACGCACCTTCGGCCTGAACTACGCTTTGAGCTTCTGATAAAAAAAGCCCCTCAGCCAGAGAGCCTGAGGGGCGAATAAAGATACACATCTTTTTTACGCTTTGTTAGTCAGAATCAGTTGGCCATTGCTGTCCAGCGGGATTTGCGTACCAGGGTCGCGATCCATACGGATTTTGCCCTGCTGGTCGCCGATTTTGTAAGTGACATCGTAGCCGAGCATTTTTTCTGATTTATCGTACACCGTTTTGCAGCGCTGCTGCGTCGTGGTGTAGGTATCCCCTTCCTGCATTGAGCCCTGAATCTGGTTACCGGCATAGCCGCCGCCCAGCGCGCCCACAACGGTGGCAACGTCGCGGCCGCGTCCGCCGCCGAACTGATGGCCAATAACCCCACCGGCCACCGCGCCCAGCACGGATCCGGCGATGCGGTTTTCATCCTGCACCGGTCGACGATGGGTCACGGTGACGTTCCGGCACTCCTGGCGCGGGGTTTTGACGCTCTCTTTTATCGGCGTACTGGACACTACCTGTGCATACTGCGGGCCGCGATCTAACACGTTAAGACCGGCAACGGCTGCGACGCCCAGCGCGGCAGCCACGCCAATTCCTATACCCGCCAACATTGATTTATTCACGGGACTTCCTCCTTCGTTGCTATTGCCCGTAATTTTGCAATCCAGGCATCAGGCTTGCAAATAAGAAAGCGGATGAAAAGTGCGTGAACGTGTGGCAAATCAACGGGATTCGGAGGAATCTGAGAGGGTTTTCCGGCAAGGAAAGGAGGATATTCTGGTTATGAGTCTCTTAATACGAAAAGCAAACGGGCGGACAAAACCTTCTGGCTTTGCCGCCCAGAGACATTAATGCAGCTTCAGGCGCGGACGAATAATGCGGTTGATACGTCCTACCAGCATCATCAGACCGGTTTTAAAGTAGCCGTGCAGCGCAATCTGGTGCATGCGATACAGCGAGATATAGACGAAGCGCGCAATGCGACCTTCGATCATCATTGAACCGCGCATCAGGTTGCCCATCAGGCTGCCCACGGTGGAATAGTTAGAGAGCGACACCAGCGAACCGTGATCTTTATAGGTATAAGCTTTCAGCGGCTTACCTTTCATCTGCGCCAGAATATTGTGCAGGGCGCAGGTCGCCATCTGGTGCGCAGCCTGAGCGCGCGGCGGGACAAAACCGCCTTCCGGGCGCGCGCAGGACGCGCAGTCGCCGATGGCGTAAATATCCGCATCGCGCGTCGTTTGCAGCGTCGGTTCGACCACCAGCTGGTTAATACGGTTAGTCTCCAGTCCGCCAATCTCTTTCATAAAGTCCGGCGCCTTAATCCCGGCCGCCCAGACCATCAGGTCAGCGTTGATAAATTCGCCTTCTTTCGTGTGCAGACCGTTTGCATCGGCGCTGGTGACCATGGTTTTGGTCAATACGCGAACGCCAAGCTTGGTCAGCTCGCTGTGCGCGGCGCCGGAAATGCGCGGCGGCAGCGCGGGCAGAATACGCTCGCCAGCTTCAACCAGCGTCACGTTCAGAGCTTCGTTAGTCAGACCTTTGTAGCCGTAGCTGTGCAGCTGTTTCACCGCATTGTGCAGCTCGGCCGACAGCTCAACGCCGGTCGCGCCGCCGCCGACGATGGCGATATTCACCTTACCGTTCGCCCCGAGGTTCGCCGAATACTTGAGGAACAGATCCAGCATTTCCTGATGGAAACGACGCGCCTGATGCGGATTATCGAGGAAGATGCAGTTCTCTTTCACGCCAGGCGTGTTGAAGTCGTTCGACGTACTTCCCAGCGCCATGACCAGCGTGTCGTACGGCAGCTTACGCTCGGGCACCAGCAGCTCGCCCTTCTCGTTATGCAGCTCGGCGAGGGTGATCGTTTTGGTTTCACGGTTAATATCCACCACCGATCCCAGCTGGAACTGGAAGTCGTGGTTACGGGCGTGAGCAAGGTAGCTCAGCGCGTCTACACCTTCATCAAGTGAACCGGTCGCCACTTCATGCAGCAGCGGTTTCCACAGGTGGCTGTGGTTACGATCAACCAGCGTGATTTTGGCCTTTTTATTACGGCCCAGCTTTTTACCCAACTGGGTAGCCAGCTCCAGCCCACCGGCACCACCACCCACAATCACTATTTTTTTCAATGGCGTAGTCACGCGACCCCCTAAAATTATTAACCAATTGTTAACTAAAAGTTATACATATAACCTTTAATTAACAACAGGTTACGGCAGTGAAACCATTCAGCGAGATCGAGAATAACATGAACGGTGCATTGGTCATACCAAAATTGATATGCATCAAGTTTTACCGCATATTTTTTGAGCGCAGAATCGCAAAAATGAATAAAAAAAGCCCGCGATGTTTTCACATTGCGGGCCGGCGCGCGTTTAGCCGAGGGTTTTGAAGGCTTTTATGCGCTGGAGATGCGGGGAGATATTCTTGAACTTGTGGGTCTGTTCTTCATCCCAGATTATCTCATAGTAATGGTGCAGCAGGTCCGCCGAACGCTGGCTATTCAGCGCTTCGTCCTGACGAGATAGCACCACCAGGCAGCGATCGCGGTTTTTTTCGCGGAAATTATTCACGCATTTGGTGGCAATATCCGCATACTCTTCCGGCCGATCAATTTTCCCTTCCATGTTTTCATTGGGAAACAGGTTCGGGTTAAAAATGGCCTGGCGGATATCGCAAAGAAAGCCAATTCGCTCCGCCCAGAAGCCGCCGAGACCCACGCCGCAAATCAGCGGCCGATCGTCGGCGCTCAGCTGCAGCATCTTATCGACCTCTTTTAATAAGTGCTGCATATCATGTTTGGGATGCCGCGTGCTGTAGCTAATCAACCGAACATCGGGGTCAATAAACTGAAGCTGAAGCACCTTCTCATGGTTACCGGGGCTGTTTGAGTCAAAACCATGTAAATAGATAATCATCGCATCCTCACCAGACAACAACGCCTTTCAGGTTTATTACGCGGATTTCGCCTCTTGCCAGCGCGCGTGAAGCTGCTCAAGCTGCGCGCTGATCGTCTTCCAGCGGGCGGAATCCCTTAACGCCTGACGGCTAAAGGAACCTTTATGATACAATTTCGTAACACGTTCTGCTTTGATCGGCGACAGGTTATCCAGCACGCTGACCGCACCCTTACGATTATTGCAGACAAGGATCATATCGCAACCCGCATCCAGCGATGCCTGGCCGCGCTCGGCGTAGCTGCCCATAATCGCCGCCCCTTCCATCGACAGATCGTCAGAGAAAATCACCCCTTCAAATCCCAGCTCACCGCGCAGAACCGTTTTTAGCCAGTGCGCAGATCCGCTGGCCGGACGCGGGTCAACATCGCTGTAGATGACGTGAGCGGGCATGATCGCATCAAGCCGCTGCTCGCCAATCAGCGTACGGAAGATGGCCATATCTCTGGCGCGAATTTCCGCTTCCGCGCGCGGATCGCGCGGCGTCTCTTTATGGGAATCGGCCGTCACCGCGCCGTGTCCGGGAAAGTGCTTACCGGTGGTTTTCATTCCCGCGGCGTGCATGCCGTCAATAAAATGACGAGCTATCGCCAGGGCTTTGTCGGGATCGTCGTGATAGGATCGCTCGCCAATAGCGGCGCTGATATGCCCAACGTCCAGAACCGGCGCAAAGCTGATATCAATATCCATGGCGATCATTTCGCTGGCCATCAGCCAGCCGGCCTCTGCGGCCAGCTTACCGCCCTCCTCCATGCCGAGCAGCGCGGCGAAAGATTGCGCCGCGGGAAGGCGGGTAAAGCCCTCGCGGAAACGCTGTACGCGCCCGCCTTCCTGATCTACCGCCACCACCAGATGGTTGCGCGAGGCCTCGCGGATCTGGCGGACCAGCTCACGCAGCTGCGCCGGATCGTGATAGTTGCGGGTAAACAGGATCAGCCCGCCAACCAAAGGATGCGCCAGAATCTCACGCTCTTCCGCATCCAGTTCAAAACCTTCGACATCCAACATTACCGGGCCCACATCCACCTCTCTTATCCTTTTACTTTTTGTCTAACTGGCGCCATACCTCATCCGCCAGCGCAATAAACTGTCGGTCACCGGTTTGCTGCCAGCGTCGCTCGTACCAGCCCGCCATCAGCAGCTGCACCCACGGACGCCAGCGCTGAATTTGCCGCCAGAGCTGAAGCTCATCGATGCTCGCCCGTCTCGCGTATTCTGCGGCTAGCCGACGATGCGCGGCGGGCTCGATCCACACCGCCGCCAGCTCCAGCGCAACATCGCCATCGCCCGCATATTCCCAGTCAATCAGCCGCAGCCCCGCCTCGCCGTGAACGATGTTGCCCGCATGGACATCCATATGTAACGGGGCGAGACGCAGCGGCCGGGGCTCGCCGCGACGCAGCAGCCGTTTGTGCCAACGTAGCCACTGCGGTGTGCGCCGCGCGGGGCTGCACTGTTGCCAGTAGCGCTCAAGCAGCGGCCGCAGCGCGATACGCCAGCCAAAGCGCGGCTGTCGGTGCAGATGATACAGTAACCCTGCGAGCGCCGGACACTCCGGTAATGCGTTAACCACATCGCCTGAGCAATATTCCACCACCATCCAGGCGGGAGAATAAAACACCGGCGCGGGCGCTAACGAATCGGGAAGGCGTGACAGAACGTGATATTGACGGCGAAAGTCGCAGGCCGGCGCATGCGGATCGTGCGGCTGGCGCAGCACCCGCTTTTGCCGACCATCGCTGAGAATGCAGCTGCCGCCGCTCAGCCCGTTTTGGGGCGGCGCGGCGACAGGCGTATAGCGCGGGAAAAAGCGCGACAGCACTTCGTCGCGCGTGAGCTTATTGTTGCTGAACAGCACCTTTGCCTGACCAGATAATTTCGCCGGTCTGGACCAGCATTAGCTGCATTTTCAGCTCAGGGGAATTAACGTTGCCGGTCGCGTTGGAATAGAGCACGTACTGTGCGCCAACGGTACGCGCAATGCCCATCGCTTTACTGCGGCTGCCAAGGCTATCCTGCGGCGACAGGCCAAGCTGCTGTTTGGCTACGCCCAGCTGCTGCTGCGAGACCAGGGTGAATTTTCCATTGCCTTCCAGCGCGTTGCGCAGCGCCGTGGTGGCCTCTCCCGCATTCAACGTGCCGTTGGTGCGGTTATTGACGCTGTCGACCAGCAAAATGCTGCCCGCATTTACGCCGCTGGCCTGCAGCATCTGCCCTATCATCGGCTGCACCGCGGAATTCCAGTCAAAATGACGCACGCGCGGCGCCGGCTGCGCTGGCTGCTCGCCGTGTTCAATCGGACCCGGCTGCGTAGGTATCACGGGAATAGTCGGCACAGTCGGCTGCGGCTGAACGGGCTGCTGCGGCTTCGGCTGCGCTTCCTCAACGGGAGCGGGTTCCTGACGTTGACCCACGCATCCGGCAAGGAATATCGCCAGTGCGGTAACTAATGCATAGCGACATAGTTTAATCATTACGATTACCTCTTACAGATAAAGATAAAGACGGGCCTTGTGCGCCCCCAGAATATTGGCGCTGCCATAAAGCGTAACGGAAGAGTGCGCAGGCACCGTTATGCTGCGCGCGGACTCCAGCGGATGCATTTCCAGCCCTCTGGCGTCATACCAGAAAAAGCGATAATGCACGGTCACCGGTACCTGGCGTTCATTGAACAATCGGGTGGTCGCCGTCGCCTGAATCTCGGATGCGGTCACCGTCGGTACTTCAGCGCTGATGCCCGCTGCCAGTACGTTTGATTCCATCACCAGACTTTGCTGATCGCTGACCGGAATTTCCGGATGTGAACTGCACCCGACCAGTAACGTCACGGCCAGAAGTGCGCCGAAGTGGGCTGCGCGCATGAATGTTAACCTTTATGAGCCAGCATCGGGCCTAACGGACGGCCGCCCAGCAGGTGCATATGGACATGGTAGACCTCCTGGCCCCCGTGGCGATTGCAGTTGACGATCAGGCGATAGCCATCGTCGGCAAGCCCCTCATCGCGGGCGATTTTCGCCGCGACGGTCATCATGCGTCCCAGGGCAAGCTCGTGCTCTGCGGTCACATCGTTGACGGTGGGAATCAGGATATTGGGAACGATCAGAATATGGGTTGGCGCCTGCGGAGAGATGTCGCGAAAAGCGGTCACGAGCTCATCCTGATAAACCACATCCGACGGGATTTCCCGGCGAATGATTTTGCTGAAAATCGTTTCTTCTGCCATGACTGATTCCTTAATAATTTTTATACCGTGCTCTGGCCTGCCTCTGCAGGTAAACGCGGATGCACAGGATTCCCCTAAGAGTATGAGCGAGTTACTCCCCCTCTTTCAACCTGAATGCGTTTTTTCTTACGCGACCAAGCGCTTAGCTGCTGACGGATTAAGCGTTTCTTCGCTGTATGCCCCCCCGGTACCGGTCAACAAGACCCGGGTACAGCCGTTTTCCCGCTTGTTTACACATTAAATATTAATGCGTATATTTCTCATTTGCATTCAAAGCAAATACAGTGCACTGACGATCTACCGCGGCCATCGCGCCGCAGCAAATAACAACAATCACACGATCAAGGGCTTATGATGTCTCTCTCCACCAACTTTCGGGATGGGCGTAACGCGCCGTCCCTGCTTGCTATGGGTATCGCGCTGGCGATCTTTCCCAACCTCAGTCAGGCAGCCGGCACGTCCGAAGACACTATTATTGTAGAAGGTTCCGCAGATAGCGCCTCGGAGACACAAGAGCAGGACTACAGCGTCAGAACCACCTCAGCCGGGACTAAAATGGAGATGGCCCAGCGCGATATCCCGCAATCGGTCAGTATCATTACCGAACAGCGGATGCGGGATCAGCAGCTGCAAACGCTGGGCGACGTCATGGACCATACCATGGGGATCAGCAGCAGCCAGGCGGACTCAGACCGCACCAGCTATTATTCCCGCGGTTTTGAGATCGACAATTATATGGTCGATGGCATTCCGACCTGGTTTGAATCTCGCTGGAATCTGGGCGACGCGCTTTCCGATATGGCCCTCTTCGAACGGGTTGAGGTCGTACGCGGCGCCAACGGCTTGCTGACCGGTACCGGCAACCCTGCCGCGTCGGTCAATATGATCCGCAAGCACGCGACCAGTCGGGAGTTCAAGGGAAATGTCTCTGCGGAGTACGGCAGCTGGAATAAGCAGCGCTACGTTGCTGATATGCAAAGCCCGCTGACTGACGATGGCAGCGTACGGGCGCGCATTATCGCCGGTTATCAAAATAATGACTCGTGGCTGGATCGCTATAACAGCGAAAAAACGTTCTTCTCCGGCATTCTTGATGCCGATCTCGGTACGTCGTCCGCTTTATCCGCTGGCTACGAGTATCAGCGTATCGACGTGAATAGCCCGACATGGGGTGGCCTGCCTCGCTGGAATACCGATGGCAGCAAGAACCGCTATGACCGCGCCCACAGCACCGCGCCCGACTGGGCCTATAACGACAAAGAGATCAACAAGGTCTTCGTCACGCTGAAACAGCGCTTTGCCGATACCTGGCAGGCAACGCTGAATGCCACCCATTCTGAGATCACGTTCGACAGCAAGATGATGTACGTTGACGCGTACGTCAACAAAGCGACCGGAATGCTGGTGGGCCCCTATAGCAGCTACGGCCCGGGCTATGATTACGTCGGCGGTACCGGCTGGAATAGCGGCAAACGTAAAGTCGACGCCGTTGACCTGTTCGCCGACGGCGGCTACGACCTGTTTGGTCGCCAGCACAACCTGATGATCGGCACCAGCTACAGTAAACAAAACAACCGCTATTTCAGTTCGTGGGCAAACGTCTTTCCCGATGAGGTTGGCAGCTTCTATAGCTTCAATAGCGCGACATTCCCGGAAACCAGCTGGGGCCCGCAGAGCCTGGCGCAGGACGATACCACGCGAATGAAGTCGCTGTATGCGGCGACGCGTTTTTCCCTGCTTGACCCGCTGCATCTGATTCTTGGCGTCCGCTATAACAACTGGAGCATCGAGACGCTGACCTACACGATGGAGAAAAACCATACCACCCCGTACGCCGGGCTGGTTTACGACATCAACGACAGCTGGTCGGCCTACACCAGCTATACCTCGGTCTTCCAGCCGCAGAATAAGCGCGATAGTTCCGGTAAATACCTGACCCCGGTTACCGGAAACAACTATGAAGTGGGCCTGAAGTCGGACTGGATGGACAGCCGGTTAACGACGACGCTCGCCCTATTCCGCATCGAGCAGGATAACCTCGGCCAGGCGACCGGCGGGCAAATCCCCGGTAGTAACGGAGAAGCAGCCTATAAAACCGTCGACGGTACCGTCAGCAAAGGGGTGGAGTTCGAAATCAACGGGGCGATTACCGATAACTGGCAGATGACCTTTGGGGCGACGCGTTTTGTCGCTGAAGACAATGAAGGCAATGCGGTGAATCCCAACCTGCCGCGTACCAGCGTCAAGCTGTTCACCCGCTACCGTCTGCCGGTAATGCCTGAACTGACCGTCGGCGGCGGCGTTAACTGGCAGAACCGGGTGTATAAAGATACCGCGACGCCGTACGGGACGTTCCGTGCGGAACAAGGCAGCTACGCGCTGGTGGATGTGTTCACTCGCTACCAGGTCACTAAAAATTTTGCTGTGCAGGGTAACGTCAATAACCTGTTCGACAAAACCTACGACACCAACGTCGATGGTTCCATCGTCTACGGCGAACCGCGCAACGTCAGCATTACGGCCAGCTATCAGTTCTGATCTCTGCTTAACGTGACAAAAGCCGCGGGCGCGCTTTTAACGCCTGCGGCCATTAAAAAAGGCAGCCCGTAGGCTGCCTTAGTCTCCCCATATCACAACTTAGCTGTTGCGGATGTATTCATCCATTTCAGTTTTCAGGTTATCGGATTTGGTACCGAAAATAGCCTGAACGCCTGAACCTGCAACAACCACGCCTGCGGCACCCAGTTTTTTCAGGCCAGCCTGATCAACTTTCGCCACATCCGCCACGCTCACGCGCAGACGAGTGATACATGCGTCGAGGTTAGTAATGTTCTCTTTACCGCCGAACGCGGCAATCAGAGCCGGAGCCATTTCGCTGGTCGCGCCAGCTTTGCTGTCTTCGGTGGCGTCTTCACGACCCGGGGTTTTCAGATCCAGCGCTTTGATCAGCACGCGGAACACCACGTAGTAAACAATCGCGTAGCAGATACCGACGATCGGGAACAGCCACAGCTTGCTGCTGTTGCCAGACAGAACGATGAAGTCGATCAGACCATGAGAGAAGGACGTACCGTCACGCATACCCAGCAGGATACAGATCGGGAAGGCCAGACCTGCCAGAATCGCATGGATGATGTACAGGATCGGCGCAACGAACATGAACGAGAACTCGATCGGCTCGGTAATACCGGTCAGGAACGAGGTCAGCGCTGCGGAGATCATGATACCGCCCACTTTCGCGCGGTTTTCTGGTTTGGCAGAGTGCCAGATAGCGATAGCGGCGGCCGGCAGACCGTACATTTTGAACAGGAAGCCGCCGGACAGTTTGCCCGCAGTCGGGTCGCCTGCCATATAGCGAGGAATATCACCGTGGAAGACCTGACCTGCTGCGTTGGTGTATTCACCAATCTGCATCTGGAAAGGAACGTTCCAGATGTGGTGCAGACCAAACGGCACCAGGCAGCGCTCAATGAAGCCGTAGATACCGAACGCGACAACCGGGTTCTGGTAAGCGGCCCACTGGGAGAAAGTCTGGATTGCGGTACCGATCGGTGGCCAGATAAAGGACAGGATCACGCCAGTGAAGATCGCTGCCAGGCCGGAGATAATTGGCACAAAACGCTTGCCCGCAAAGAAGCCCAGATACTCAGGCAGCTTAATGCGATAGAAGCGGTTGAACATGTAGGCTGCGATGGCACCGGAGATGATACCGCCGAGGACGCCGGTATCCGCCAGGTGTTTAGCCGCAATCTCTTCAGCAGGTAAATGCAGAACCAGAGGTGCAACCACGGCCATGGTTTTCACCATGATGCCGTAAGCGACGACCGATGCCAGAGCGGATACGCCGTCGTTATTGGTGAAGCCAAGTGCGACACCGATAGCAAAAATCAGCGGCATGTTAGCGAAGACCGAACCGCCCGCTTCCGCCATGACGTGGGAAACTACGGCTGGCAGCCAGCTGAAGTTTGCGGAACCGACGCCCAGCAGGATACCTGCGATAGGCAGTACGGATACCGGCAGCATCAGCGATTTACCGACCTTCTGCAGGTTAGCAAATGCATTCTTAAACATAATTGAGAGTGCTCCTGAGTATTTGGTGCTTTTTTACGTTTTCACGCATTGGCCCGGGGGGAGAACCGCGCCGTGGACAGGACATCTAAGCGCCCTTTATTTATTACACAGAGTAAAATAATTACCGGGATGATTGTTTGACGGCTATCACGTTTCAATCAGACACCCATTAAAAACTGACATTGATTTACATAACTCGTGTCTGAATGTTGCCAAAAAACCTTCACCGCCCCATTTGTGGCGGTGAACTTTACTCGCTTTAGCTATTAATTACGAGCCTTAAAATAATAAGCAATATCAGAGAGGTTGCAGCCGGGAGGGGTCAATATGAAAAAGCGTCGCGAAATTTTCAGTCGTCTGTTGTGCCAGCTGCTCCAGCGATACGCCCTTGAGGACCGCCATATACTCGGCGACGTCCCTGACCATCGCCGGCTGGTTCTCTTTGCCGCGATGCGGTACCGGCGCCAGATACGGCGAATCGGTCTCCACCAGCAGGCGATCGAGAGGTACATAGCGCGCAGCATCGCGAAGCTGCTCCGCATTACGGAACGTCACAATGCCGGAAAACGAGATATAGAACCCCATATCCAGCAGCTTACCCGCTGTCTCCCTATCCTCAGTGAAACAGTGTAGTACGCCACCGCAATCCGTCACTTTTTCTTCGCGTAAAATTTCCAGCGTATCGGCGCGGGCATCGCGGGTGTGAACAATAACCGGCTTATTCAGCTCCCGGCCTATACGGATATGATCGCGAAACGACGCCTGCTGACGCGCTTTTGTTTCCGGCGTGTAGAAATAATCGAGCCCGGTCTCGCCCATCGCGACGACGCCGTCCTCTGCTGCGAGTTTGCGCAGCTCTTCAACGTCATACTCTTCATCCTGGTTTAACGGATGGACGCCGCAGGAAAAAACGACGTCGTGACGCTGCCCCACCAGCTCGCGCATACCGCGGTATCCCGGCAGCGTCGTCGCCACCGCCAGGCAAAATTTCACATCGCGCGCGGAAGCCTTTGCCAGTACATCGTCCACATCTTTATGCAGCGTTTGATAATCCAGGCCATCGAGATGGCAATGGGAGTCGACTAAAAACATGATGTCTCTCTCAGAGGTGGGATACGGGAAGAACCGCCCCGGGTTGCAGGTAATGTTCCCAGCGCAGAAGGCGCTCGGTTAGCAGCAGTTCGCGATTAATGCCGACAACGCTCAAAAGCTGTTCGCGGCAGGCGCTGACGTCACGCGCAATCGCCTGCAGGCGCGCCGCCGGCAGCGCAGCGGCCAGCTGATTGACCAGTGGCCAGGCGTCCGGATTGCTGATAAGCGTAATCCCCTGCTGCCTTTTTTGCGCATCGACCAGCAGCGATGCCAGCCAGTGCAGGCGAATCGCGGCCTGTTCATGGTTCAAAATCGGCAACAGCGTCAGCCAGTCGCCGTGAGTTAAAATATTACCCAGGATCTGACAAAGCTGCTGGCGCGGTGCCCAGTGAGCATCCTGCAGCAGATCCAGCGCTGCCGCTGGCGCGTTGGCGCTCAGCCGCAGCGCCGCGAGCAGCGCGTCTTGTGACATCGTCACTTCCCGCTCTAACCACGCCAGCGCGTAACGTTCTGAAGGCGGAGCAAGGTGATACAAACGACAGCGGCTGCGCAGCGTTGCCAGCAGGCGCGCTGGCTCCTGACAGGCCAGGAAGAACCAGGTATTCTCCGGCGGCTCCTCCAGCGTTTTCAGCAGCGCGTTTGCCGCCGCATCCGTCAGCATAGCGGCATCGCCTATCCACACCACCTTCGCGCCGCCAAGCCGGGCGTGCTCATAAAGCTTTTCGCTCACTTCGCGCACGGCATCGATCCCGAGCGAGCTCTTCCCCTTTTCCGGGGTCAACGCATAATAATCAGGATGGGTACCGGCCTGCATCAGCTGACAGCTGTGGCAATGACCGCAGCTTTTATGCCCTTCCGGCTGGCGGCACATCAGAAAGCGACAAAGCGCGTAAATCAGCGCATCGCTCCCCATGCCCGGCAGCGCCTGGACCATCAGCGCATGGTGGCCCCGTCCCGCCTGATAGCTGGCAACCAGCTGTTCAAAGGGCGGGCGTAACCACGGATACCATTTCATGGGAGTTGCTCCGCAACCCACCGATTCACCACCGCACGGATGTCGCGCTCGACGGCCTCCAGCGGCTGGGTGGCGTCAACGGTGCGGATGGTGGGATCCTGCGCCGCCAGTTCAAGGTAGCGCGCGCGAGTTCGATTAAAGAAATCCAGCGACTCCTGCTCAATTCGGTCAAGTTCGCCGCGGGCGCGGGCGCGCTTCAGGCCCACCTCCGGAGTCACATCAAGATAAAGCGTCAGATGGGGACGAAAGTCTCCCAGTACCGCGTCACGCAGGGTCGCCAGCATCGTCTGGTCGATACCGCGACCGCCGCCCTGATAGGCCTGGGTAGAGAGATCGTGACGATCGCCAATGACCCATTGACCGCGCGCCAGAGCGGGTTTAATCACCGTCTCTACCAGCTGTACGCGCGCCGCGTAAAACATCAGCACTTCCGCTTTATCATTAATCACTTCATCGCCGGTGGACTGAATATCCAGCACCAGGCTGCGCAGCTTCTCGGCCAGAATGGTGCCGCCCGGTTCGCGGGTAAACACCATATCGCTAACGCCCAGCTGTTTTAGCGTCTCTACCACACATTCACGCGCGGTGGTTTTCCCTGCGCCCTCCAGGCCCTCGATGACGATATAGTTACTGCGCATTTTTTTCCTTAAGTACTTTCAAATAATCCTGAACCGAGCGGTTATGGCTGGCCAGGTTGGTGTTAAACGTATGCCCGCCCTTACCGTCCGCGACAAAATAAAGATACGGCGTTTTCGCCGGATGCGCGGCGGCGTTCAGCGAGGCCTCGCCCGGTGCGGCAATGGGTCCGGGCGGCATACCGTTAATGGCATAGGTATTGTAAGCGGTCGGCGTTTCCAGGTCTTTACGCGTCAATTTGCCATTATAACTCTCCCCCATCCCGTAAATCACGGTGGGATCGGTTTGCAGACGCATGCCGATACGTAAACGATTAATAAATACCGATGCGACGCGGTCGCGCTCTTCCGGCAGCGCCGTCTCTTTTTCAATGATAGAGGCCATCGTCAGCAGCTGATTCTTATCATGATACGGCAGATTCTCCATCCGCCCTTCCCAGGCTTTATCGACCGCGGCAACCATCTTCTGATGCGCGCGCTTAAGGATCGCCACATCGCTGGTATTGGCGGTATACATCCAGGTATCCGGCCAGAACCAGCCTTCGACCCAATCGGGATGTTCCAGTTCAAGGGCCTTCGCCACGGTTTCATAGCTGTCATCCGCCAGCGTATGCTTGACGTAAGGCGCATCGCGCAGCTGACGCAGGTAGTCACTCACCCGCATACCTTCAACGAAGCGCAGCGGAAACTGCGCCTCTTTACCGCTGGCGAGCAGCTGCAGCATCTGGCGTACCGTCATATCAGGCGTGAAGCGATAGGTCCCGGCTTTAAAGTGGGACAGCTCAGGCTTGATGCGCAGCAACCACTGGAACACCCGAGGGCGGTTAATGACTTTATCGCTATACAGCTGTTGCCCAAGCGCCAGGCGCCCCGTTCCGGCCTCAAGGGTAAATATGGTCTCTTCTTTAATCAGTAACTTACTGTCCGCCAGCTGGCGAACTTTCCACATACCGATGCCCGCGGCGATGCCCAGCACCACCACCAACAGCAGAATGAAACGTAACATTTTCTTCATGGCTAATCAGACAGCTCACACAAGGGGGCTAAAAAATGGTAAAGCTCGCGCGTGGACCAACGTTTATCGTTCCAGCGGCGAACAGGCACCAGCGGTATTAATGCGTTACAGACAAGGACCTCGTCGGCTTCGCGTAACGCCTCGGGGCGCATGGTGGCTTCGACAACGCGAAACGGCGATGGTGCCAGCTTAGCGAGAATGTACTGGCGCATAATACCGTTGACCCCCGCCTGATCGAGGCGCGGGGTAAAGACGTCGGATCCTTTACGCCAGAATAAGTTCGCGGCACAGCATTCCGTAAGCCACCCGTCGCTGTCAAGGACCAGCGCTTCATCGGCGTCCGTCTGCTCAAGATGAGAACGAATCAGCACCTGCTCCAGCCGATTAAGGTGTTTGAGGCCGGCGAGCGAGGGATTGCGTCCCAGCCTGACAGGGCTCAACGTCACGGAGATCCCCTCCTCGCGCCAGCGAAGATAGTGCTCCGGCCAGGGCGATACGCTGAGGATTCTCACGGGATTCACGCAGCCGGCAGCGCTGTATCCGCGCCCCCCCGCCCCGCGCGTGATGATGACCTTCAGCACGCCATCCTGATGGGACTGCGCCAGATGCGCCATCTCCTGCGCTAATAGCGCCCAGTCGTCGTAGGGGATAAAGAGCTGTTCACAGGCCTTCTGCAGGCGGGCCAGATGGGCTGACAGCAGCTGAACCTGGCCTCTGACGATGCGCGCCGTGGTAAAGCAGCCATCGCCGAACTGAACGCTGCGATCGTTCACCGCGAGCGTTTCACTTTCAGCGCCATTTATCAAATACATAAAAGTCTCCTTATCGCTGGCCGGTTAGTTTCGCAGGAGGAGATACATTGAACAAGCGGAGAAAACTGAATAAAAAAAGGCCCGACAAGCGGGCCAGTTTTTCGATGAGCATTGACGTCAGCAAAGGCGTGGCATCAGGCGCGCATCACACCCTTTTAAAGATTAGCGAGCCGTTAGTGCCGCCGAAGCCGAAGGAGTTACACAGGGTATACTCCAGATCGCTAACCTGACGCGCTTCGTGCGGAACGAAGTCCAGATCGCAACCGTCATCCGGGTTATCCAGGTTGATGGTTGGCGGAACCGCCCGATCGCGCAGCGCGAGGATGGAGTAGATAGACTCTACTGCGCCCGCGGCGCCCAGCAGGTGGCCGGTCATTGACTTAGTCGAGCTGACCATGACGCGGCTGGCAGCGTCACCGAAGACGGATTTCACCGCCTGCGCTTCTGCTTTATCGCCTGCCGGCGTAGAGGTGCCGTGGGCGTTGACGTAGCCAATCTGGCTAGCTTCAATGCCAGCATCGCGAATGGCGTTCACCATCGCCAGCGCGGCTCCAGCACCATCTTCCGGTGGCGAAGTCATATGGTAGGCATCGCTGCTCATACCAAAGCCGACGATTTCCGCATAGATTTTCGCGCCGCGTTTTTTCGCATGCTCATACTCTTCCAGCACGACCATGCCGGCGCCGTCGCCGAGCACGAAACCGTCACGCTCTTTATCCCATGGACGGCTTGCCGCCTGCGGGTTGTCATTGCGCGTGGACAGCGCGCGCGCTGCACCAAAGCCGCCTACGCCCAGGGGGGTACTGGCTTTTTCCGCACCACCGGCGACCATTGCGTCAGCATCGCCATAGGCGATAACGCGCGCGGCGTGACCAATGTTGTGTACGCCAGAGGTGCAGGCGGTTGCGATGGAAATGCTTGGTCCACGCAGACCAAACATGATGGTCAGATGCCCGGCCACCATGTTAACGATTGTGGAAGGAACAAAGAACGGGCTGATCTTACGCGGTCCGCCTTTTACCAGCGAACTGTGGTTTTCTTCGATCAGGCCAAGCCCGCCAATACCGGAACCAATAGCGGCACCGATGCGGGTAGCATTCTCTTCCGTCACTTCAAGGCCAGAATCCTGCATGGCCTGAATGCCAGCGACAATTCCATATTGAATGAAGGCGTCCATCTTGCGCTGTTCTTTGCGCGAGATGAAGTCATCACAGTTAAAATCCTTTACTAAGCCAGCAAATTTCGTTGCATAGGCGCTAGTATCGAAATGGTCGATCAGGCTGATGCCACTCTGACCGGCAAGGAGAGCTTTCCAGGTAGACTCTACGGTATTGCCGACAGGAGACAACATGCCCAGTCCGGTCACAACTACACGACGCTTAGACACGGTTGTCCTCCAGGGAGGGAAAATAGATTCTTGTGGGACAAAATATAGATAAAACTCAGGCGGTCGAATGACCGCCTGGAGATGTTCACTTACGCCTGGTGGCCGTTGATGTAATCAATGGCAGCCTGAACAGTAGTGATTTTCTCAGCTTCTTCGTCCGGAATCTCAGTATCAAACTCTTCTTCCAGAGCCATTACCAGCTCAACGGTGTCAAGAGAATCAGCGCCCAGGTCTTCAACGAAGGAAGCATTGTTGGTAACTTCTTCCTGCTTAACGCCCAGCTGTTCGCCGATAATTTTCTTAACGCGTTCTTCGATAGTGCTCATACTCTTAAATTTCCTATCAAAACTCGCTTTCGCGATGGTTTTCGTAGTGTATAAAATGTTGAAAAATTTGCAACTAAATCCCGGCAGGTCTTACCACGATTTTACGCTATTTTGCGGCTGTTTGCCCTCATAACGCAAATCATTTTGTACAAAACATTACGGTGAACCGCACAGACTGCGCGGTTCCTGAGCGTTTTGCACAAATCTCGGTCAGACCATATACATTCCGCCGTTGACGTGCAGAGTTTCACCGGTGATGTAACTCGCTTCGTCAGAGGCTAAAAATGCCACCGCGCTGGCGATTTCATTTGGAGAGCCTAAGCGCCCCGCAGGAACTGCCGCCAGCGTACCCGCACGCTGCTCATCGGTCAGCGCACGCGTCATGTCCGTTTCAATAAAGCCCGGAGCAACAACGTTTACAGTAATACCGCGGGACGCAACTTCGCGAGCCAGTGATTTACTGAAGCCAATCAGACCCGCTTTCGCCGCAGCGTAGTTGGCCTGACCCGCATTTCCCATGGTACCAACCACAGAACCGATAGTGATAATACGTCCATGACGCTTTTTCATCATAGCGCGCATTACCGCTTTTGACAGACGGAAAACAGATGACAGGTTGGTTTCGATAATATCGTTCCACTCATCATCTTTCATGCGCATTAACAGGTTATCACGAGTAATCCCGGCATTATTCACCAGGATATCAACTTCACCAAATTCTGCGCGAATATTTCCCAGAACAGATTCGATAGATGCAGGATCGGTCACATTCAGCAGCAGACCTTTACCGTTAGCACCTAAATAATCGCTGATCGCCTGCGCGCCGCTCTCGCTGGTCGCAGTACCGATAACTTTCGCGCCACGGGCAACGAGCGTTTCAGCGATTGCGCGGCCAATCCCGCGACTTGCACCGGTAACCAGCGCGATTTTTCCTTCAAAACTCATGGTTTTCCTCTTTTATTGCTCAAGCGCCGCAGACATCGCCGCCGGCTCGTTAAGCGCGGAAGCGGTCAGGGTGTCAACAATACGTTTAGTCAGACCGGTGAGGACTTTACCCGGACCAACTTCATACAGATGCTCTACGCCCTGTGATGCCATAAACTCAACGGTTTTGGTCCACTGAACCGGACTATACAGCTGGCGAACCAGGGCATCACGGATAGCATCAGGCGCCGTTTCACTTTTCACGTCGACGTTGTTTACCACCGCAATCGTCGGCGCGTTAAAGGTGATTTTCTGCAGCTCAATCGCCAGTTTTTCCGCCGCCGGCTTCATCAGCGCGCAGTGGGACGGTACGCTGACCGGCAGCGGCAGGGCACGTTTCGCACCCGCAGCCTTACAGGCGGCTCCCGCGCGCTCGACGGCCTCTTTGTTACCCGCAATAACCACCTGTCCTGGCGAGTTAAAGTTTACCGGAGAAACCACCTGCCCTTCAGCAGATTCTTCGCAGGCTTTGGCAATCGCAGCGTCGTCAAGCCCGATGATCGCGGACATCGCGCCGGTACCTTCCGGTACCGCTTCCTGCATAAACCTGCCGCGCATCTCAACCAGGCGGACGGCATCAGCAAAATCGATAACGCCTGCGCATACCAGCGCAGAGTATTCGCCGAGGCTGTGGCCCGCCAGCATAGCGGGCGCTTTACCGCCCTGCTGCTGCCAGACGCGATACAGCGCTACGGAGGCGGTCAGCAGAGCCGGCTGCGTCTGCCAGGTTTTGTTCAACTCTTCCGCCGGGCCCTGCTGTGCAAGCGCCCACAGATCGTAACCCAACGCCGCAGAGGCTTCACGGAACGTCTCTTCAATGACCGGGTAAGCGGCCGCCATATCTGACAGCATCCCGACACTCTGAGAGCCCTGTCCCGGGAACACAAAAGCAAATTGCGTCATGTTTAAATCCTTATCCTAAAAACGAACCAGCGCGGAACCCCAGGTGAAACCACCACCGAAGGCTTCCAGCAGAATAAGCTGACCACGTTGAATGCGGCCATCGCGAACGGCTTCATCCAGCGCACAGGGAACAGATGCCGCCGACGTATTGCCGTGTCTGTCGAGCGTGACGACCACGTTGTCCATCGACATGCCCAGCTTCTTCGCCGTGGCGCTGATAATACGCAGGTTGGCCTGATGCGGCACCAGCCAGTCAAGCGCAGATCGCTCGAGGTTGTTCGCAGCTAAAGTCTCGTCCACGATGTGCGCCAGCTCGGTTACCGCCACCTTAAAGACTTCATTACCCGCCATCGTCAGATAGATGGGGTTTTCCGGTTCGACGCGATCGGCGTTCGGCAGCGTCAGCAGCTCGCCGTAGCTGCCATCCGCGTGCAGATGGGTGGAGATGATGCCCGGCTCTTCAGAAGCGCCCAGCACCACGGCACCGGCGCCATCGCCAAAAATAATAATGGTTCCGCGATCGGCAGGATCGCAGGTGCGCGCCAGCACGTCAGCGCCGATCACCAGCGCGTAATCCACCGCACCGTTTTTCACGTATTGATCGGCAACGCTGAGCGCGTAGGTGAACCCCGCGCAGGCCGCAGCGACGTCAAACGCCGGGCAGCCTTTAATACCCAACATTGATTGAATCTGGCAAGCCGAGCTAGGAAACGCATGGGTACCGGAGGTGGTCGCAACAATAATCAGACCAATTTGCTCCGGCTTGACGCCCGCCATGTCCAGCGCATTCTTAGCGGCTTCAAGGCCCATCGTAGCAACTGTTTCATTCGGTGCGGCAATACGACGCTCGCGGATACCGGTACGAGTAACAATCCACTCGTCAGACGTATCGACCATATTTTCCAGTTCAGCGTTCGTACGCACGTGCTCAGGCAGATAGCTGCCGGTACCAATAATCTTCGTATACATGTACGCTCAGTCACTCTTGGGTAATATACCGGGTTAACTCAAACTGCGAGGCGTCAGTCGTTGCCGGTCATCCGGGTTTGAGGCCTGGAATTTCCGCTTCTGCCGCCTTCAGGCAATTCGAAACCTGCAGGGTATAAAGATTCCAGGCGAGCGGCAATTCGCTGAGGAACCTGCCGCTGCACAGCCTGCACTGCCTGCTCTATCGCGACGCAAAAAGCGCGCTGATTGGCAGCCCCATGACTTTTAATCACGGAACCGCGTAATCCTAACAGACAGGCACCATTATACTGGTCGGGGTTGAGGTGACTGAATCGCCTCGACAGGCTTTTTTGTAACCAACGCTTTAATAAAAGCAGCCACCACGACCTTTTTTTCCCCTCTCCCTGTGATTTCAACAGTGAAAGGAACATTCTGACAACACCTTCCATCGTTTTTAATGTGACGTTGCCCGTGAATCCATCACAAACCAAAACATCCGTCTTGCCCGTCAACAATTCGTTGGCTTCCAGATACCCAATATAGTTGAGGGTTGGCAGAGTCTTCAAAACCGCCGCCGCGTCGCGAATGCTGCTGAGACCTTTCATCTCTTCTTCGCCGATATTCAGAAGCGCAACGCGGGGATCCTTAATACCGATCGCTTCTTCGGCAAGAACCGCCCCCATGATGGCAAACTGCACCAGCATTGTGCTATCGCAATCCACGTTAGCGCCTAAATCCAGCACCACCGTTTTGCCCTTCAGCTGATGCGGCAACATAGTAACCAGCGCTGGGCGCTCGATCCCCTCAATGGGCTTAAGCAGCAGCTTCGCCAGCCCCATCAGTGCTCCGGTATTACCCGCACTGACGCAGGCCTCCGCCCGCCCTTCTTTCACTAACTCAAGCGCAATGCGCATTGAGCTACCGCGACTGGCGCGAATCGCTTGCGCGGGTCGAGCATCACTGGCAATAACTGACTGCGCAGGGATAACCTGCAGACGTGAACGTTGTTCAAAATCAGCTTTGGCAAGTAATGGCGCGATAGTGTCGGGATCGCCGACTAAAAGAAGTGTGAGTTGTGAATTAGAGTTCAGTGCCTGCAATGCTGCAGGCACTGTCACGGAAGGGCCAAAATCCCCGCCCATGACATCTAACGCCAGGGTTAGACGTGTCAAGGTATCGTCGCTGCTCGGTTCGGTTATTCCCCAGTTACCCGGGGAGATCCTCACTAAGCTTCATCACGCTTTTACTCTTCGTCTTTCACGCGGCAAGTGCGTTGACTGCGCTCGTTCACACCAGTCACATAGTGAGCTATGCTCCTGGTGCTTCTCTCGCTTGCGTCTTCTTGCAACGCGAAATCCATGGAGTAATGCGTGATTACTTAGCGATAACCTTGCGACCGCGGTAGAAACCGTCGGCAGTGATGTGGTGACGCAGGTGTTTTTCACCAGAAGCTTTGTCTACAGACAGGCTGGTGACTGCGGTCAGCGCGTCATGGGAACGACGCATGCCACGTTTGGAACGGGTTGGTTTATTCTGTTGTACGGCCATGGACCTTACTCCTCAATTACTTATGCTTTAAGCTGGCTAATACGGCAAATGGGTTTGGTTTTTGTGCCTCTTCAGGCAGTTCACCAAAGACCATGTCCGCGTCGGACACTTCACAGTGTTCAGAATCATGCACCGGAACTACGGGCAAGGCGAGGATGATTTCATCTTCAACCAGCGCCAGCAGATCGATTTCACCGAATTCGTTAACCTCAATCGGCTCATACGCTTCCGGCAGTGCTTCGGCCTGTTCGTCATTTCTGACGGGGCTGAAACAATACGTTGTGTGAACATGATGGGGGAACGGTTTCCCGCAACGCTGACATTCGAGGGTTACCGACACCGTCGCATCGCCGCTTAAAACGGCAAGACGCTGGTTATCGATAGCGAACGACATGCTGCATTCCACATCGCTGTCCACGCTGACAACAGAATCAGCGACACGCACAGCCTGATCACGGGTATAGATACCTTGGTAATCTAAGCGTTTTTGAGCCGTGCGAACCGGATCGAGAGTCAGGGGTAATTTTACCTTTTGCATAGGGCGCGCATATTAACTTTGTAACGTCATAGAGTCAAAGAAAAAGGCAGCCTCAGGTTGCCTTTTGCCATTTATTCGCACACATTGCGGCGCATAGTTTAAAATGATGCTCTGCGAAGCGCTATATGTGGATGAAAAAATATGTCTGAACTAATCCTCGCGTCAACCTCGCCGTGGCGGCGAATGCTGCTGGAAAAACTGTCGGTGCCTTTTGAATGCGCTGCGCCGAACGTTGATGAAACCCCGCTGCCCGGCGAACCTGCCCGCCAGCTGGTGATGCGTCTGGCGCAGGCAAAGGCGCAGGCCCTTGCCGCACGCTACCCACAGCACCTCATTATAGGCTCCGATCAGGTTTGTGTCCTGGACGGTGAAATTACCGGCAAACCGCATACGGAAGAAAACGCCCATCGCCAGCTGAGAAAGGCCAGCGGCACCATCGTCACGTTCTATACCGGCCTGGCGCTGTACAATTCCGCCAACGGTCATCTACAAACGGAATGCGAACCTTTCGACGTTCATTTCCGCCGTTTAAGCGACCAGGAAATTGAGAGCTATATCCGCAAGGAAAACCCGCTGCAGTGCGCCGGAAGCTTTAAAAGCGAAGGTTTAGGCATCACGCTATTCGAACGGCTTGAGGGGCGCGATCCCAACGCGCTGGTCGGTTTGCCGCTCATTGCCCTGTGCCAGATGCTGCGCCGGGAAGCGTTGAATCCCCTGCTCACGTAAACATGATAAAGGCCCCCCAATCCCGCGCGGTCTCTTCCTGAGGCCGCGTGCCGCCGCTTTACCCGGTGCCCAACGGAGCAGAGCAGGTTTACCCCAACTTAATTAATGCATCGCCTGTCACAGTTTATTTTACCCGCGCCATTAGAATCCATTATGAAACGTTGTTTTATTTTTAAATGGAGCCACTATGCCAACCCGCGCTACGCTTTTGACCCTCACCCTGCTGGCCGCCGCCGGCGTTAATGCCCATGACTGGCAGCGCCAGGGCATCGTAGAGGGCAATCTCCCCGCCTCCTGGAAGCAGTTGAAAGCGCAGATGACCTACCCGGACTCGTGGCTCTCTGGCCACTACCGTGATTTTGAGCAATGGCGACAGCAGGCCCGTACGCTGCTTCGGCAGTCTCTGCTAACCCCGGAGTCGACACTCCCCTTCGCGCCGCAAACGCTGATGAGAGAAAATCGAGGCGCGTATACCGCCGAGAAGCTGGCCTTCAACGTAACCGACGATAACAGGATTGCCGCGCTGATGTTGACGCCAAATTCCCCCGGCCCTCACCCGGCAATTGTTCTGCTGCACGACCATGGCTCAAAGTTTGATATCGGTAAGGAGAAGCTAATCCGTCCGTGGAACGACGCCGCACGGCTGGCCAGCGCTGAGGCGTGGGCGGATAAATTTTTCAGCGGTCGGTTTATCGGCGATGAACTGGCGCAGCGCGGCTATGTCGTCATCGCCATTGATAGCCCGGGTTGGGGGGACCGAGGGCCGATGGTCTACGAGCAGCAGCAGGCCCTCGCCAGCAACTACTTTAACCTGGGGCGCTCGCTGGCTGGTGAAGTTGCCTATGAAGATCTGCGTACCGTCGATTTCCTCAGCACTTTAAAAACGGTTGATAGTCAACGCATTGGGGTCGTGGGTTTCTCAATGGGCGGTTTTCGCGCCTGGCAGCTGGCCGCCCTGTCTGACAAAGTCGCCGCGACTGCGGTTATCTCCTGGTTTGGAACCTGGAACGGCCTGATGCAGCCTGGCAACAACGTTTTGCGCGGCCAGTCGGCGTTTTATATGCTTCACCCTGGCTTATCCGGACGCCTCGATATTCCCGATATCGCCAGCATTGCCGCGCCAAAACCGATGCTTATTTACAGCGGCGGACAAGATAAGCTCTTCCCGGCGGAAGCCGTTAACGACGCCTTCGCAAAAGTACATAAAGTGTGGGCGTCGCAAAACGCGCAGGATAAGCTGGAAACAAAAACGTGGCCGGAACTGGGCCACGTTTTTAATCAACAACAGCAGGATGAAGTTTTCCCCTGGCTTGCCAGGTGGCTCAAACCCTGAGCCTGAGCGCGGTCATTTCGCGTTACGCAAGACCTGCAGGCAGCGCTTAAGCTGATTATCTAAGGGGGCTTCAATGCGCATAATCTCCCCGCTACCCGGATGGGTAAACTTCAGCGCCGCCGCATGCAGAAACAGCCGGTTAAGGCCGGTGCCCGCCAGCTGCTTATCAAATTCACGGTCGCCGTAGCGGTCGTCAAAAGCAATAGGGTGGCCGGCGTATTGCGTATGTACGCGGATTTGATGCGTACGACCGGTCACCGGACTGCAGCGCACCAGCGTCGCATGGGTATAACGCTCTTCAACTTTAAAGCGCGTCTCCGACGGTTTCCCCTCCTGGTTAACCCGCACAATGCGCTCACCGCTCTGCAGAATATTTTTCAGCAGCGGCGCCTGCACCACTTTAGTATGCGACTGCCACTGCCCGCGCACCAGCGCCAGGTAATCCTTCTGCATTCCTTTGTCGCGCAGCTGCTCGTGCAGGGAACGCAGCGCGGAACGCTTTTTGGCGACCAGCAGCACGCCGGAGGTGTCGCGATCCAGGCGATGTACCAGCTCCAGGAAACGCGCTTCCGGACGCAGCGCGCGCAGACCTTCAATTACGCCAAAGCTCAATCCGCTGCCGCCGTGTACCGCCGTTCCGGAAGGCTTGTTAAGCACCAGGATATGATCGTCTTCATATAAAATCACATCGGCCAGCGCGGCTACTTTTTGCAGGTGTGGAGAGACCGCCTCTTCTTCTTTCTCAGAGACGCGAACCGGCGGGATGCGCACTTCGTCGCCGGCTTCCAGCTTATATTCCGGCTTCACGCGCTTTTTGTTAACCCGCACCTCGCCTTTACGCAAGATGCGATAAATCATGCTCTTCGGTACGCCCTTCAGCTGCGTACGCAAAAAGTTGTCGATACGTTGCCCGGCTTCATCATCAGCAATGGCAACCATTTTTACGCTTGGGATCTCAGTTTTCATGGTGCGCGATTCTAAATAGCCCGACGCATTAGCGCCACTCATTTTTATATGCTTATATTTATCATCATCCGGATTTCACAGTACGCTTCATCATCGTTTTGTTTGTTATTAGAACAATCTGTATACGCGGGTGAAAAAACTGTGAGTAACCGGGTGATAAAAGGTGAAAGTCAACTTGCTATAACGAGCTTAGCAATGGAATAATGATGCAGTATTCCGTGCTGAAACTTGTTAGAACAAGAAATTAGCGGAATGACCAATTTTGTCTGACCGATCATCAACGCAGCAATGGCGTAAGACGTATTGATCTTTCAGACAGTTAGCGGGCTGCGGGTTGCAGTCCTTACCGGTACAGGCTCTATGGATTTCACGTCGCAGGAAGGCGTTCACACTGGGATATCCCGGCGCTCATCTGGATCAAATGATTAAGATGAGCAGGTTAAGCCGCCACGCCTGCTGCATGAAAAACGATGGGTATAAATGGAATCTTCTCTGGTGATACATCCCAGGCAGTTCCCCTGATAAGTGCGCTGTGTTTCCGTTTGAAATACAGGCGACCGACACTCTGCGCCTCTTAAGCGCGCGACAGCCGTGAGGTTGGCGACGTGAAACAGACACGAGGCCATCGGTTTTCCCCGGTAAGGCGTTACTCTGCCCGTAGCTTAGTCGTCAATGTAAGAATAATGAGTAAGTTACGATGAAAAGAATGTTAATCAACGCAACTCAGCAGGAAGAGTTGCGCGTCGCCCTTGTTGATGGGCAGCGCCTGTACGACCTGGATATCGAAAGCCCCGGGCACGAACAGAAAAAAGCGAACATCTACAAAGGCAAAATCACTCGTATTGAACCTAGCCTCGAAGCCGCATTTGTTGATTATGGTGCCGAGCGTCATGGTTTCCTCCCTCTCAAAGAAATTGCCCGCGAATACTTCCCTGCCAACTACAATTCTCACGGTCGTCCAAACATCAAGGACGTGCTGCGTGAAGGCCAGGAAGTGATTGTCCAGATCGATAAAGAAGAGCGTGGCAATAAAGGCGCCGCGCTGACCACCTTTATCAGCCTGGCGGGTAGCTATCTGGTGCTGATGCCGAATAACCCACGCGCTGGCGGTATTTCACGCCGCATCGAGGGTGACGATCGCACCGAACTCAAAGAAGCGCTGGCCAGCCTTGAGCTGCCGGACGGCATGGGACTTATCGTTCGCACCGCTGGCGTCGGCAAATCCGCCGAAGCGCTGCAGTGGGACTTAAGCTTCCGCCTGAAGCACTGGGAAGCCATCCAGAAAGCCGCAGACAGCCGCCCTGCTCCGTTCCTGATCCATCAGGAAAGCAACGTCATCGTGCGCGCTTTCCGCGACTATCTGCGTCAGGATATCGGCGAAATCCTTATCGACAACCCGAAGGTGCTTGAGCTGGCTCGCCAGCACATTGCGGCGCTGGGTCGTCCGGATTTCAGCAGCAAAATCAAACTGTACACCGGGGAAATCCCGCTGTTCAGCCACTATCAAATCGAATCGCAGATTGAGTCCGCTTTCCAGCGTGAAGTGCGTCTGCCTTCCGGCGGTTCTATCGTTATCGACAGCACCGAAGCGCTGACCGCTATCGATATCAACTCCGCACGCGCCACCCGCGGCGGCGACATCGAAGAAACGGCGTTTAATACCAACCTTGAAGCAGCCGATGAAATCGCTCGTCAGCTGCGTCTGCGCGACCTTGGCGGCCTGATCGTTATCGACTTCATCGATATGACCCCGGTTCGCCACCAGCGTGCGGTAGAAAACCGCCTGCGCGAAGCCGTCCGTCAGGACAGAGCGCGCATCCAGATCAGCCATATTTCCCGCTTTGGACTGCTGGAGATGTCGCGTCAGCGCCTGAGCCCGTCGCTCGGGGAGTCCAGCCATCACGTCTGCCCGCGCTGTAGCGGAACGGGTACCGTGCGCGATAACGAATCGCTGTCGCTTTCTATTCTGCGTTTGATCGAAGAAGAAGCGCTGAAAGAGAACACCAAAGAAGTTCACGCTATCGTACCGGTGCCGATTGCCTCTTACCTGCTGAACGAAAAACGTGCCGCGGTAAGCGCGATTGAAACCCGTCAGGCCGATGTGCGCGTTATTATCGTGCCAAACGACCAGATGGAAACGCCGCACTACTCTGTTCTGCGCGTGCGTAAGGGCGAAGAGACCTCCACGCTGAGCTATCTGCTGCCGAAACTGCACGAAGAAGAGATGGCCATGCCTTCTGATGAAGAGCCGGCCGAGCGTAAACTCCCGGAACAACCGGCGCTGGCTGCTTTTGTCATGCCTGACGCGCCTCCGGCTCCGGCCCAGGAAGAGCCGGCCAGAGCCGCGGCTACCGTTGCGCCTGCCGCATCCGCACCGAAAGCGGCAGCGCCGGCGCAGCCTGGCCTGGTTGCCCGCTTCTTCAGCGCGCTGAAAAATATGTTCTCCAGCGAGGAAGAGACTAAACCGGCAGAAGTTCAGGTTGAGAAAAAAGCGGAAGAGAAATCCGAGCGTCAGCAGGATCGTCGTAAACCGCGCTCCAACAACCGCCGCGATCGCAATGACCGCCGCGACAACCGGGATAATCGCGATAGCCGCGAGAACCGCGATAGTCGTGCCGAGAACAGCGAAGGCCGCGAGTCTCGTGAAGAAAACCGCCGCAACCGTCGTGAGAAGCAGCAGCAGAACGCTGAGCCGCGCGAAATCCGCCAGACAACGGTCGAAGATAGCGAAAAAGGCAAAGCGCGCGACGAGCAGCAGCCGCGCCGCGAACGTAATCGCCGTCGTAACGATGATAAACGTCAGGTTCAGCAGGAAGCCAAAGCGCAAACCCGCGAAGAGCCGGTTGTTCAGGAGAGCGAGCAGGAAGAGCGCGTGCAGACGATGCCGCGTCGTAAACCTCGCCAGCTGGCGCAGAAGGTGCGTATTGAATCCGCCGCCGCTGAACAGGTTGTCGAGCCGGTAGCCGCGCCTCAGGTCGCCGAAGCGCCGGTCGTCCAGCCGGAAGCCGCAGCGCCGCGCACTGAACTGGCGAAAGTCGACCTGCCGGCGGTTGTTGAAACCGCTGCGGAACATGATGAGAACGGTGAAGCCCGCGAATCCAACGGTATGCCGCGTCGTTCACGTCGTTCCCCTCGTCACCTGCGCGTCAGCGGCCAGCGCCGTCGTCGCTACCGTGATGAGCGTTACCCGACGCAATCCCCGATGCCGCTGACCGTAGCCTGCGCATCGCCGGAAATGGCGTCTGGTAAAGTGTGGATCCGCTACCCGGTCGTTCGCCCTCAGGACCAGCAGCAGGAAGACGTGCAGGTTCAGGAGCTCTCAACCACTGCGGCTGAGCCCGTCGCCGCGCCAGTGGCTGCCGCTGAGCCGGCTGTCTCTGACGTCATTGCCCCGGCTGTCGCCGCAGAAAGCGCAGTCGAGCCAGTGGCCACTACCGAGCCTGTGGCGGTGATTAACGAACCTGAAGTTCCGGTCGTAGAAACCACGCATCCGGAGGCTATCGCCGCCCCGGTTGATGAACAGCCGCAGCTGATTGCCGAAGTCGATGAAGCCGTGGCCGAAGAAGTTGTCGCAGAAGCCGTTGACGTCGTTGCGCAAGAGGCTGTCGAACCGGAAGCTGCGGTCGCTGAACCTGTTGCGGTTGAAGAGGCGGCGGTGATTGTTGAGGAAGCGCCTGTTGTTTCCGAACCGGTGGTTGAACCTGCACCAGCGGCGGAGCCGGTCGTTGCGACTCAACCTGTTGTCACGGCTGCGCCGGTCGTTAAGGTCGCCAATCGTCACGCCACGGCGCCGATGACCCGCGCCCCAGCGCCAGACTACGTACCTGAAGCGCCTCGTCAAAGCGAGTGGGTTCGCCCGAACTTTGATTTTGACGGTAAAGGTTCTGCTGGCGGTCATAGCGCCACGCACAAAGCCGCTGCCGGACCTACCCGTCCGCAGCCCGTAGAGTAACGTCACCTCGACAAGACCGGCCCCCGCGGCCGGTCTTTTTTTATTCCCCTTCCGGACGCTGCATCCCCGCAATCTGCGGCATGACCTCACGCATCAGATCGAGAAATTTACGCAACCGCGTTGGATAGTAGCGCGCCCAGGGATACACCAGGTGTACCGGCAGCGGTGAGGCTCGCCACTGCGGGAACAGCTCCACCAGCCGCCCGGCGGCAATATCGTCCGCTACCGCCCAGCTCGACACAATCGCCGCGCCCAGCCCCGCCAGCGCGGTATTACGCGCCACATGCACGCTATCGGTACTCAGACACGGCGCGATGGCAAAGGTAATAAGCTGCTCATCCACCTGCGACTGCAGCCTCACCTCATGCTGATAGAACGTGCTGATGGCTATCCACGGCAGCAACGACATCTCCTGCGGCGCGCTTAACGGCGGTAAGTTCGCCAGCAGCGATGGGGATGCCACCACGCTGCGGGGAACCTCGGCCAGCAGTACCGATACCGTAGCCGGATCCACCTCGGCCCCCACGCGAATCGCGCAGTCGATACCATCGCTCAGAAAATCGACCGTCTTATCGTTCAGCATCCATTCAACCGCCAGCTGGGGATAGCGCTGCAAAAAATCCACCAGTGGCCCCAGCAGCTGTTGCTGACCAAACGCATGCGGGGCCCGCACTCTTAAAATCCCCACCGGCCGGTCATCGGTGATCCGCAGGTCGTCCTCCAGCGCCAGCCAGGCATCGACGACCTGGCGGGCATGCTGATAACAGCGCTCACCGTCATCGGTCAGCTTCATCGCGTGAGTCGTGCGCAGAATCAACTTTGCGCCAAGCAGCCCCTCCAGAGACTGAAGCCGTCGACTTACCGTCGCCTGGGTCGTATTCATCTGTACCGCGGCGGCGGAGAGAGACCCGGCCTCCACGATACGAATGAACGTACGCATCAGTTCGATACGATCTATACGCTCTTGCTTCTTCATTTATATTTTTCCTATACGTTTAGCGTATAACCGTTTTACCACCGGGCTATCTACCGCGCCAGCCGGATTACGGGAAAAATAGCGCCATCGCTTCTAAGAGGAATCCACCATGACACCAACTCCACTCACCTCCCGCGCCGCCGGGTGGGTCATTTTCATCCTTGCGCTGGGCGCAGGCTTCAGCGTCGCCTCAATCTATTACGCGCAACCGCTGCTGCCGCTGATGGGGGCTAACCTCCATTTGAGCGTTGAGGGTATGGGTCTGGTTCCGACCCTGACCCAGGCCGGCTACGCGCTGGGCATACTTTTCCTTCTCCCGCTTGGCGACCGCCACGACCGCAGAAAGCTGATCCTGATGAAAAGCGCCGCGCTGGCCGTCCTGTTGCTGCTCTGCAGCCTTACCGGTCAGCTAAGCTCTCTGCTGATTGTCAGCCTGCTTATCGGTATGGCCGCGACCATGGCGCAGGATATCGTACCGGCAGCCGCGATTCTGGCTCCCGCGGGCAAGCAGGGGAAAATGGTGGGTACGGTGATGACCGGCCTGCTGCTGGGGATCCTGCTGTCGCGAACCGTTAGTGGTCTGGTGGGGGCGCTATTCGGCTGGCGGGTAATGTATCAGGCGGCTGCGGTCAGCATCGCGATGATTGGTGTGGTGATGTGGCGCGTGCTGCCGCGCTTCGAAATTCACTCAACCCTCAGCTACCCGCAGCTGATGAAATCGATGGCGCATCTGTGGAAACGCTATCCGGCACTGCGTCGCGCCGCATTCGCCCAGGGATTCCTCTCTATCGCCTTTAGCGCCTTCTGGTCTACGCTTGCGGTCATGCTGTTGGCGCACTATCAGATGGGCAGCGCGGTAGCCGGTGGCTTCGGTATTGCAGGGGCTGCCGGGGCGCTTGCCGCCCCGCTGGCCGGCGGCCTGGCCGACAAGTTCGGCGCAGAAAAAGTCACGCAAATGGGCGCGGCGCTGGTGACGGTTTCGTTTGCCCTGATGTTTTTGCTGCCTGCGCTACCGCCGCATGGTCAGCTAATCCTGATTGCCATCTCGGCCGTCGGTTTTGACCTGGGGCTGCAATCCAGCCTCGTGGCGCACCAGAATCTGGTGTATGGCCTGGAGCCGCAGGCGCGCGGACGCCTCAACGCGCTGCTGTTCACCGGCGTGTTTATTGGGATGTCGCTGGGTTCAGTACTGGGAAGCAAACTGTATGTGCTCGCAGGCTGGAGCGGCGTGGTGACCCTCGCCGTCGTAACCGGTGCGATTGCCCTTGGGATCCGCCTGCTGGAAAGCGCCAGGGTCGTATCGGCGCAGCGAACCGCCAGATAAAGAGCGAACCGTCAGGTAAAAAAAGCCGCTGTGCAATTCCTGCAGAGCGGCTTTTCTTTCATCAGAACAACTCAAACCGTGCGGCGAGCAAACTCTTTCACGCGAAAGCCCAGCAGCAGCAGCGTCGCGAAATAGGCGACAACGCCGGCCACCACGACCACCATCAAGCGCAGCAGGCGGAACGGCATCGTCCCCTGCGACCACTCCGGCATCAGGTACATCACACCCAGCAGCGCCGCTGACATAATAATCACCGCGATGACCAGGCGCAGCAGGAACAGGAACCAGCCCGGCTGAGGCGTAAAAATTTTCTGTTTCCGCAGCTGCCAGTAGAGCAGCGCGGCGTTCAGGCAGGCCGCCAGACCAATCGACAACGACAGACCAGCGTGCTTCAGGGGGCCAATAAAGGCGAGGTTCATCACCTGCGTCATGATCAGCGTGACGATGGCAATTTTCACCGGCGTTTTAATGTCCTGCCGCGAATAGAATCCGGGAGCCAGCACCTTCACGACGATGAGCCCCATCAGCCCGACAGAATACGCCACCAGCGCGCGCTGGGTCATCGCGGCATCAAAAGCGGTAAATTTCCCGTACTGGAATAACGCGACCGTCAGCGGCTTGGCCAGGATCCCTAACGCCACCGCGCTCGGTAGCGCGAGCAGGAAGCACAGGCGTAATCCCCAGTCCATCAAACGGCAATATTCATCGTGATTGCCGCTGGCGAAGCTTTTAGACAGCGAAGGCAGCAAAATGGTCCCCAGCGCCACGCCCAGTACGCCGGACGGAAACTCCATCAGACGATCGGCGTAGTACATCCACGATACGGAGCCGGAAACGAGGAATGAGGCAAAAATCGTGTTAATGATCAGCGAGATTTGGCTGACTGAGACGCCGAGAATCGCCGGGCCCATCTGTTTTACCACCCGCACCGCGCCAGCATCTTTAAGGTTGACCCGCGGCAGCACCAGCATGCCGATTTTTTTCAGATGCGGCAGCTGCCAGGCGAGCTGCAAAATACCGCCAACCGTTACCGCCCACGCCATTGCCAGCATCGGCGGATTAAAATAGGGCGCGGCAAACAGCGCAAAACCAATCATGCTGACGTTCAGGAAGGTCGGGGCAAAAGCAGGCACCGAAAAGCGGTTCCAGGTATTCAGGATGGCGCCCACGAGTGAAGCCAGGGAGATCAACAGAATATAGGGAAAAGTGATGCGCAAGAGCTGCGTGGTCAGGGCGAACTTTTCGGGCGTATTGGCAAATCCCGGCGCGGTGATAGTAATCACCCACGGTGCCGCCAGCATACCGGCGACGGTGACCAGCGCCAGAACCAGCGTCAGCAGCCCCGAAACATAGGCGACGAAAACCCGGGTCGCATCTTCACCCTGCTTGCTTTTATACTCCGCCAGAATCGGCACAAAAGCCTGTGAGAAAGCGCCTTCAGCAAAAATACGCCGTAAAAGGTTCGGGAGTTTAAAAGCAACGAAGAAGGCGTCGGTGGCCATCCCCGCGCCAAAAATACGCGCCACAATCGCATCGCGCGCAAAGCCCAGCACGCGCGAAAACATGGTCATCGAACTGACGGCCGCCAGTGATTTTAAAAGATTCATTAACGTGTTATTCCACAACCCTGGAGTAAAACGCCCGCAAATGCGGGCGCTGGAAAGTGGCGATAGTCTACCGGGTTCATAATGAATTACTACTGTCAGTTGTTACAACGGATTATTCGCTCATCGCTTCGCGCCAGAGTTTCTCTATAACGCGCTGAGCCAGCAGCGCCTGCTCGCCGGACGTTTCAGGAACCGTCTGATTTTGCACGCATTCGATAAAATGCCGCGCGCAGCCGGTAAATCCACGCTGCTCAAGGGTGGTCTGCCAGCCGGGGATCGGGCGCTGGATCACGCCGCGCCCCCGCTCCTCCTGCCACTCCCGCATATCCCGGACTTCATATAATCCGCCGTCGGTTACCGCCTGTACCCACTCCCGCTGGCTTCCGGCGCGGCGGTGCATACTGGTGGTTATCTGCATCATTCCGCAACTGAAATGGTGTTCGGCATACAGCATCTCCCCTTGAGCGGTGGTGTGCAGCGCACCGCCGCTTAAACGCGCTTTATCGCCCGCCAGCCATAGCGCGGTATCGACGACGTGCAGATAGTCATCCAACAGCGTGAAGCGCAGATCGTGGCCCACGCTGTCGCTACGGTGCTTATCCATCCGCAGCGACGCAGCGCTCCCGAGCTGGGCCTTCAGCTCGCGATAGAGGGGGGCAAAACGGCGGTTAAACCCGACCATTAGCGTGAGATGACGGCGAGCGGCCAGCTCAACCAGCGCCTCCGCATCGCTGAGTTTATCCGCCAGCGGTTTATCAACGCAGACATGCACTCCGGCATTGAGCAGGCGGGAAACCACTTCATAATGTGAAGCCGTTGAAGTATGCACGAATACGGCATCACACTGCGCCGCCAGCTGTTCCAGAGAATCCGCATAGGGAATACGCCAGGTTTCACAGATACGCAGCGCTTTCTCTTTCCCGGGCGACCACGCCGCCTGTAGCGTCCAGTCATCGGCGGCCCCCAGCACCGGTAACCACGCCTTTTGCGCGATACCGCCCAGGCCAACCACTCCTATACGTAGTTTCGCCGACATGCTTAATCTCCCAGGTGAGCCAGCAGTGAATCGAGACGCGCTTTCAGCTCGGCAACTTCCGCCTCCAGCGCCTCAACGCGCATCTGAAGATCGTCGCCGGGCGGCGACACGGCCTCCACGACGGTAATTAGTGAATCCATATCATCGCAGAACAGATGCATATAGCGGCTTTCACGCTTGCCAGGCTCCCGCGGCAGACGCGCAACATAGGGGCCATCTTCTCGCGAAGCCAGGTTTTCGAGGACGCTTTCAACCTCGGCCATATCGCTGAATTCATGCATTCGCTGCGCGCGACCGCGGAGTTCGCCAGGCGTCTGCGCCCCGCGCAGCAGCAGTGTGGTCACGATAGCGACTTCCGCCGGCGTGAATTTCAGATCGCCGAATTCAGAGTTGCAGAAGCGTTGTTCATACTTGGTTACCCGGTTGCCGAAACCGCTGACCGTACGCAAATAATGGCGCTTGACTAGCGTATCGAGCAGATCCTGAACTTCACTTTCGCTGAGCGACATTACCGGTTCACGGTTTGTTTTCTGGTTACAGGCGGTGACCACCGCGTTGACCGACAGGGGGTACTGCTCCGGCGTGGTGACCTGCTTTTCCAGCAGGCAGCCAATGACCCGCGCCTCATGCGCGGTTAACTGATATTTCATGATGTCTCCTTAGCGACCCGGGGTCCAGTCCGGTGTCGTCAACGCCGTCAGTACGTGATCGCGCCACTGCCCATCAATGAGCAGGTAATCTTTGGCGTAACCCTCTTTTTCAAAGCCCAGACGCGCCAGCAAATCGCCGCTGCGCTGATTATGCGGCATATAGTTTGCCATTATGCGATGGATATGTTGCGTGCGCTGCATATAGCGAATGGCCGACGTCAGCGCTTCATACATCAGCCCCTGCCCTTGCCATTTCTCCCCGATGGAGTAGCCGAGATAGCAGGCATGAAACGATCCGCGCACCACATTCGAAAAATTCGCCACGCCGATGATCTCTTTTTCTTCCGGGTCAAGCAGAGCAAAATAGAACGCCGAGCCCTGCTTATGAAACTCAGAAATCATCGATAAACGCGCCTGCCAGCCGGAAGGATAACAGTGGCTGTCATCGCGCACCGGTTCCCAGGGTTTTAAGAACCCTTTATTTTCCGCGTAATAATCGGCCAGACGCCAGGCGTCACGATCGTGCACCAGCCGAACCACCAGCCGGTCCGTCGTCAAACGCACCTTCGGTACGTTACTGCGATAGCCAAACATTCCCCTCTCCTGTTCCCCTGACGCAATACTTGCTGACTTTACTATACCTGTCCTGCACGGCGGTGTGAAAACAGCAACATACCATTTTCTGCACCATCTCTGCTTTTCGATGAATAGCCTCTATCGTTCTTGCATTTTGATAAAAAAATATTGTCGCGAGCGCGCTGGGAAAATAGCCATTAACCCCGCAAAATGTCAGAGCTTATTCTTATTTTTCCCTGGAGGGGAAATGTCCCGCGTATCGCAGGCAAGGAGCCTGGGTAAATATTTCCTGTTAGTCGATAACATGCTTGTCGTACTCGGCTTTTTCGTTGTGTTCCCGCTTATCTCCATTCGCTTTGTCGACCAGATGGGATGGGCTGCGCTGATGGTCGGGATTGCGCTCGGCCTGCGTCAGCTGGTGCAGCAAGGCTTAGGAATATTTGGCGGCGCCATTGCCGACCGTTTTGGCGCCAAACCGATGATCGTTACCGGTATGCTGATGCGCGCGGCCGGCTTCGCGGCGATGGCCGTTGCCCATGAACCCTGGGTGCTATGGCTCTCCTGTATTCTTTCTGGCCTCGGCGGCACGCTATTCGATCCCCCGCGGGCGGCGCTGGTGGTCAAGCTGGTACGCCCGCACCAGCGCGGACGTTTCTTCTCTATCCTGATGATGCAGGACAGCGCAGGAGCGGTGATCGGCGCGCTGCTAGGTAGCTGGCTGCTGCAATATGATTTTCGCCTGGTGTGCAGCGCCGGAGCGGCGCTGTTTATCGCCTGCGCGGCATTCAACGCCTGGTATCTTCCCGCCTGGAAGCTGTCGACGGTCAAAACGCCGGTTCGTGAAGGACTGGGGCGCGTGTTGCGCGACAAACGCTTTGTCACCTATGTGCTGACGCTGACCGGGTATTACATGCTGGCGGTGCAGGTGATGCTGATGCTGCCTATTATGGTTAATGATATTGCGGGTTCTCCGGCGGCGGTCAAATGGATGTACGCCATTGAAGCCACCATTTCGCTAACGCTGCTGTATCCGATTGCCCGCTGGAGCGAAAAGCGTTTTCGCCTGGAGCAGCGCCTGATGGCCGGCCTGCTGATCATGACGCTCGCGATGATGCCAATTGGCCTGAGCAGCAATTTGCAGCAGCTGTTTACGCTGATCTGCGTATTTTATATGGGGTCAATCATCGCTGAACCCGCGCGTGAAACGCTGGGGGCGTCGCTGGCGGATGCGAGAGCGCGCGGCAGCTATATGGGCTTTAGCCGGTTAGGCCTGGCCTTCGGCGGCGCTTTCGGCTACGCAGGCGGCGGCTGGCTGTTCGATGCCGGTAAGGCCGTCGGTCAGCCTGAGCTGCCGTGGCTGATGCTGGGCATTATCGGCCTCGCGACGTTTATTGCGCTGTGGTGGCAGTTCAGTCCAAAACGTTCGGCCTCCGGAATGCTGGAGCCGCGAACCTGATTTGCCGGGCCTTCGTTTCTCCTCCATACTGAATTGAGGATGTTCAGCAACAATGGAGGAGAAACGTGAAGTTATATATCTACGATCACTGCCCGTTCTGCCTTAAAGCCCGCATGATTTTCGGCCTGAAAAATATCCCCGTCGAACTGATTGTGCTCCTGAACGATGATGAATTAACCCCCACCCGAATGATCGGCCAGAAAATGGCGCCAATCCTGCAAAAAGACGATAGCCGCTATATGCCGGAAAGCATGGATATCGTGCACTATGTCGATAAGCTGGACGGCAAACCGCTGCTTACCGGCCCGCGTAATCCGGCGGTGGAAACCTGGCTGCGGAAGGTCAACGGCTACGCGAACCGCCTGCTGATCCCCCGCTTTGCCAAATCCGCGTTTGATGAATTCGCCACGCCAGAGGCGCGCGCCTATTTTGTGAAAAAGAAAGAGGCGGCTATCGGCAGCTTTGCCGACCATCTCGCCCATTCCCCCGGTCTGGTGAAGAACATCAGCGACGATCTGCGGGCGCTGGATAAACTGATTGTCCAGCCAAACGCCGTCAACGGAGAACTCTCTGAAGATGATATTCAGCTCTTTCCTCTGCTGAGGAATCTGACGCTGGTTGCCGGCGTGAACTGGCCGAGTCGGGTGGCCGCCTATCGTGACAACATGGCCAAACAGACGCAGATCAACCTGCTTTCTTCAATGGCTATTTAACCTCAAGGCAGCGGATGGTTTGGCCCTTCGCTGCCGAACGCCTCTTTTTCAGTCTTTTCCGCTAGCACCTCCTGCGCTGGCGGGCCATGCTGCTTTGTGTCAGGATGAACCCATGGCATGACATTAAGGAATCCAATGAAAAAGATGTTTATCGCGGCCGCGCTTATCGTTAGCGGCCTGCTTAGCGCCTGTAATCAGCTCACGCAATATTCCGTGAGCGAGCAGGAAATCAATCAGGCGCTGCAGAAACGTAACCACTTCGCTAAGGATATTGGCCTGCCAGGCGTAGCGGATGCCCATATTGAACTGCAAAATCTTACCAGCGCTATTGGCCGTGAAGAACCAAACAAAGTCACGTTAAGCGGCGTGGCCAATTTAGATCTGAATTCACTTTTCGGGAACCAGAAAGCGACCATCGATCTGAAGCTCAAAGCGCTGCCGGCTTTCAATAAAGAAAAGGGGGCCATTTTCCTGCAGGAGATGGAAGTCGTCGATGCTAAAGTTCAGCCGGAAAAGCTCCAGTCTGTCGTACAGACGCTGATCCCTTACCTGAATCAGTCCCTGCGTAGCTACTTCAATCAGCAGCCTGCCTACGTCCTGCGCGAGGATGCCAGCACCGGTGAAGCGCTGGCGAAAAAGTATGCTAAAGGGATTGAAGTGAAGCCCGGCGAGATTATTATCCCGTTCACCAACTGATGGCTCGGGCGCTGAAGCGCCCGATTTTTTACGGAAGTTGATGCAAAGGAAAACGTTTACGCTTATCCTTAGTGCCCGGCAAAAACAGCCCTGATGACTGAACCTATTAGCCGGAGCCTTCCATGACAGCACAATCCCAGGTATTGAAAATCCGCCGCCCTGATGACTGGCATATCCATCTGCGCGATGACGATATGTTAAAAACCGTCGTGCCTTATACCAGTGAATTTTATGGCCGGGCAATCGTGATGCCAAACCTGGTACCGCCTGTCACTACCGTCGAAGCCGCCCTCGCCTATCGCCAGCGTATCGTTGATGCGATCCCTGCGGGCCATGATTTTACGCCGCTGATGACCTGCTATCTGACGGATACGCTCGACCCGGCTGAGCTGGAGCGCGGATTTAACGAAGGCGTATTCACTGCCGCCAAGCTCTATCCGGCCAACGCCACCACCAACTCCAGCCACGGCGTCACCAGTACGGATGCCATTATGCCGGTGCTGGAACGCATGGAAAAGCTGGGGATGCCTCTGCTGGTTCACGGTGAGGTCACCCATGCTGATATCGATATTTTTGACCGGGAAGCGCGCTTTATTGAAACGGTCATGGAGCCGCTGCGTCAGCGCCTGCCCGGCCTGAAGGTGGTCTTCGAACACATCACGACCAAAGATGCCGCTGAATACGTACGCGACGGTAACGAGCTGCTGGCGGCCACCATCACCCCGCAGCACCTGATGTTCAACCGTAACCATATGCTGGTTGGCGGCGTGCGTCCCCACCTTTATTGCCTGCCGATCCTGAAACGCAATATTCACCAGCAGGCGCTGCGCGAACTGGTTGCCAGCGGTTTTGACCGCGCTTTCCTCGGCACGGATTCCGCTCCCCATGCCCGCCATCGTAAGGAAGCCAGCTGCGGATGCGCAGGCTGTTTTAACGCGCCGACCGCGCTGGGCAGCTACGCCACGGTATTTGAGGAGATGAACGCCCTGCAACACTTTGAAGCCTTCTGTTCGCTTAACGGCCCCCGCTTCTATGGCCTGCCGGTCAATGAGGGCTACGTGGAGCTGGTGCGCGAAGAGAGCCAGGTGGTCGAGAGTATCGCCCTGCCAGGCGACGCGCTGGTGCCGTTCCTTGCCGGGGAAACCGTGCGCTGGACGATGAAAAAATAAATATCCTGCCCCCTGTTGTAAATCTTCAGATAGTACTGTATAAACAAACAGTACATTATCCAGGGGGCAATTATGCGTATTGAAGTCTCTATCGCCAAATCAACAGCCTTACCCAACGGCGCCTTAGATGCGCTGAACAATGAACTCTCGCGTCGTATCGAACAGCAGTTTCCCTCTACCTCAAGTCAGGTAACGGTTCGGTATGCGGCTAATAACAATCTGTCGGTTATCGGCGGCCTGAAAGAAGACAAAGACCGGATTAGCGAAATCCTGCAAGAAACCTGGGAAAGCGCTGACGACTGGTTTGTCCGCGACTAGTCAATTAAATTTGCTCCCTCATTGTGCAATTTTTTGCCGGGTCGCCCCGGCTTTTTTATTTTTTTCATAGTCAGACTCTCCCCTATTGCTTTTCCTTAGCACCTTCATAAATAACAATTAACCCTCCCTGATTTGCCTAAAAAATCAGCAAATGGGCGCGTATGTATCTCTATTTCATTTAATTTCTCGAGTTTATTCTTGACTACTGATATAATTAACTTGCTTCAAAAAACACGCATTAAACCTCGAGAACTGTTGTCTTTTAACATATGAATAAGGGGTTATGATGGAAAAGAATAATGAAGTCATCCAGACCCATCCCCTCGTCGGATGGGACATCAGCACCGTTGATAGTTACGATGCGCTGATGTTGCGCCTGCACTACCAAAACCCCGCTCAAGAAAGCAGTAGAGACGCAGAGATTGGCCAGACGCTATGGCTAACGACGGACGTCGCACGTCAGTTTATTTCGATTCTGGAAGCAGGTATTGCGAAGATTGAATCTGGCGAATACCAGGAAAATGAGTATCGAAGGCATTAAAATTTAGCGCTAATGTCAGAATATTCACTTAACAGGCACCCTCGGGTGCCTGAATTATTTTCGGGCTTGTATAACAGCAGGTTGTTAATTACCCTGCTAATAAAGCAATAACCTGGAACTCACCATGCAATACGATCTTATCATTATCGGTAGCGGCTCGGTCGGCGCTGCCGCAGGCTATTATGCGCGGCAGGCAGGGCTCAATGTACTGATGATTGATGCCCATCAGCCGCCGCATCAGGAAGGCAGCCATCACGGCAGCACCCGCCTCATTCGTCACGCCTACGGCGAAGGCGAAAGATATGTCCCCCTGGTACTGCGCGCGCAACAGCTATGGGATGAGTTTGCCGCCGCCAGCGGTGAAGCCGTCTTTGAACGTACAGGAGTGATTAACCTCGGGCCTGCCGGCTCCGACTTTCTGCGCAATGTTGCCAGCAGCGCGCGCGAGTTCCAGCTCAATATCGAAGAAATGGATGCGCAGACGGTGATGACTCGCTGGCCGGAAATTCGTATTCCTGATGATTATCGGGCGATATTTGAACCCGCATCCGGCATACTGCGCAGCGAACTGGCCGTTGAAAGCTGGATCCGTCTGGCACGCGAAGCGGGCGCCGCACAGCTCTTCAACTGCCCGGTTTCGGCCATTCACCACGCGCCAAACGGCGTAACCGTCGAGACGCTTGATGGTGAATACAGCGGCAAAAAACTGCTGGTTAGCGCCGGTACCTGGGTTACCCGGCTGATGCCAGAACTTCCTGTCCAGCCGGTACGTAAAATTTTCACCTGGTTTCAGGCGGATGGCCGCTACAGCAGCAAAAATAATTTCCCGGCGTTTACCGGTGAGTTAGCGAATGGCGATCAGTTTTACGGTTTCCCGGCAGAAGATAACGAATTGAAAATCGGCAAGCATAACGGCGGGCAGCCTATTTCCACGCCGGAAGAGCGTAAGCCGTTTGGTGCCGTTGCAACGGACGGCTCTGAAGCTTTTAGCTTCTTGCGTAATGTGTTGCCCGGTATCGGCGGCTGCCTGCATGGCGCATCCTGTACCTATGACAACACCGCCGACGAGGACTTTATCATTGATACGCTGCCCGGCCAGCCGGATACGCTATTGATTACCGGCCTGAGCGGACACGGCTTTAAGTTCGCACCGGTACTCGGTGAACTGGCCACACGGTTCGCGCTTGAAGAACCCTTTGGGTTTGATCTATCCCCGTTTTCACTGGCGCGGTTTAAGAAATAATCGCCCGCCGTACAACCTGACAACCACGCTAAAGAAACGGCCTCGCTTGAGGCCGTGAATGATGAGAGAGATGATGCGTCGCCTGTTCGAATTACTGGTTAACAACGTCCGCGAACATTTTATGATTTATCTGGCGCTATGGCTTCTGCTGGCGTTTATCGATCTTATCTGGCTATGGTTTTTCTGAAGGCTCAGGATCCGGGATCCCCAGCTTCGTATTCAACCGACCGCGAGATTTATTAAAGATCTTATTGCCATTCTCGCGGCCGGCGCGCAGTTTTCGCTGCTCCTCTTCCGGCAGCTTATGCTCTTCCATGCAGGCTTCGCTACAGCAGCCGGCGAATTTCTCCGCGCAGGCAGGACACTGAATAAACAGCAGGTGGCAACCATCGTTCAGGCAGTTGGTATGGCTGTCGCAGGGAGCACCGCACTGATGGCAATGGGCGATAACATCATCTGAGATACGCTCTCCCATCCGCTCATCGAATACAAAGTTCTTACCGACAAAGCGAACCGGCAGCCCCTGTTCGCGCGCGCGTCGCGCGTATTCGATAATCCCGCCCTCAATATGCGAGACCTTAGTGAACCCATTGTGCTTCATCCACGCGCTGGCTTTTTCGCAGCGGATACCGCCGGTGCAGTACATCACGATATTTTTATCTTTATGTTCCTGCATCATCTCAACGGCCTTCGGCAGCTGGTCGCGAAACGTATCCGCCGGGATCTCCAGCGCGTTCTCGAAATGGCCGACCTCATATTCGTAATGGTTACGCATATCAATAAAGACCGCATCCGGGTCGTCCAGCATCGCGTTGACTTCCGCAGCCTTTAAATAATCGCCCACGTCCGATGCATCAAACGTCGGATCGTCAATCCCATCCGCGACGATCCGATCGCGTACCTTGAGACGCAGAACCCAGAAGGATTTACCGTCATCATCGAGGGCGATATTCAGGCGCAGGCCATTCAGGGCGGGATCAAAAGCGTATAAGAATTCGCGCAGCGCATCGACCCGGCTTTGCGGAACGCTAATTTGCGCGTTAATACCTTCGTGAGCCAGATAAATTCGGCCAAAAACGTTCAGCTTAGTCAACGCAATCCACAGCGCATCGCGCGTGGCTTTTGGGTCGATAATAGTGAAATATTTATAAAACGAGATCGTCGTGCGCGGCTCGGTCTCAGCCAACATTTGCGCCTTTAACGTCTCATTTGAAATGCGGTTATGTAACACTGGCATGGTGTACCTGCTCGGCATAGGCAATGAGTAAAATAAACGGCGGGCATCATATAGCAAACACGCTTAATTTACATCCCCACATTTTGCGCTACATTTTTCTCACCCATATTTGCTTGCGTTAACATTAAATGCCATCTGCGGCCGGTATTTTGGCTGAGGCATAAAAAAATGCGATAATAGAACACGTTGCTTAATTAAACAGGTATGAGATGACCCATTTACCTAAATTTTCCGCAGCGTTGCTGCACCCGCGTTACTGGTTGCTTTGGCTCGGGATCGGCCTGCTCTGGTTGGTTGTTCAGCTGCCTTATCCGCTGATTTATCGCCTCGGAACCGGTCTTGGCCGCCTCGCCATGCGGCTAATGAAGCGCCGGGCCAAAATAGCCAACCGGAATCTGGAGCTCTGTTTTCCCGATAAGAGCGAACAAGAGCGTCACCGCATGGTCGTGGCAAACTTTGAATCCGTTGGCATGGGGTTAATGGAAACCGGCATGGCCTGGTTCTGGCCGACGAAGCGTATTGCGCGCTGGACTGACTCCATCGGCGTCGAGCATATCCGTGATGTTCAGGCGCAAAAGCGCGGCATTTTGCTGATTGGCATTCATTTCCTCACGCTGGAGATGGGCGCGCGCATGTTCGGTATCAACGAGCCGGGCATTGGCGTTTATCGTCCAAACGATAACCCGGTTATCGACTGGCTGCAGACATGGGGACGCCTGCGCTCCAACAAAGACATGATCGATCGTAAAGATCTGAAAGGCATGATCCGCGCGCTGAAAAAGGGTGAAGTGATCTGGTATGCGCCGGATCACGACTATGGCCCGGCCGCCAGCGTATTTGTGCCGTTTTTCGCCGTTGACCAGGCCGCGACCACCTCGGGCACCTGGATGCTGGCAAAGATGTCTAAAGCCTGCGTTGTGCCGTTCGTGCCGCGCCGTAAACCGGACGGTAAAGGCTATGAGCTGATTATCCTGCCGCCGGAGTGCGATCCGCCGCTGGACGATGCGGAGACTACCGCCGTCTGGATGAACAAAGTGGTAGAGAAGTGCATATTGATGGCGCCGGAACAGTATATGTGGATGCATCGCCGCTTTAAAACGCGTCCTGAAGGCGTTCCTTCTCGTTACTAGCGCCTCCCGGCGCGCGGTCGCGCAATGACTCCGCATCTGAATCCGGATGCGGGGTAAGCCCCACCGTTCAGAGCCCTCCTTTAGCTTTAAAAGCTCTCCTCCATTGCGGCAACCATTTCTCAGGCGCATAATTAGCAGGCTCATATTTTCAATTATTTGACCTGCGTGGCAGGCCAGTGGAATCCTATGCCCTCTGCTGATACCCCCATTAACTGGAAACGTAATCTCACCGTCACCTGGCTCGGCTGCTTTTTAACCGGCGCCGCCTTTAGCCTGGTGATGCCGTTCCTCCCGCTCTACGTCGAACAACTCGGCGTAACCGGCCATAGCGCCCTCAATATGTGGTCAGGGCTGGTTTTCAGCATTACCTTTTTATTTTCCGCCGTGGCCTCCCCCTTCTGGGGCGGTCTCGCGGACCGCAAAGGGCGCAAAATTATGCTGCTGCGCTCGGCCCTCGGTATGGCAATCGTTATGCTGCTGATGGGCCTGGCGCAGAATATCTGGCAGTTTCTGATCCTGCGCGCGCTGTTAGGTCTGCTCGGCGGATTTATTCCTAACGCCAATGCGCTGATAGCGACGCAAATTCCCCGTCATAAGAGCGGCTGGGCGCTGGGGACTCTCTCTACCGGGGCGGTCAGCGGCGCGCTGCTGGGGCCGCTGGCCGGCGGTTTCCTGGCCGATCACTGGGGATTGCGTACCGTCTTCTTTATGACGGCAGGCGTGCTGTTTATTTGTTTCTTATTTACCCTTTTTCTCATCCGCGAAAATTTTGTCGCCGTCAGTAAAAAAGAGATGCTCAGCGCGAAAGACGTTTTCACGTCGCTTAAAAATCCGAAGCTGGTGCTGAGTCTGTTTGTGACATCGCTGATTATCCAGGTGGCTACCGGTTCTATCGCGCCGATTTTGACGCTTTACGTGCGCGATCTCGCCGGCAACGTCAGTAATATTGCGTTTATCAGCGGCATGATAGCTTCAGTCCCCGGTATTGCCGCCCTGCTTAGCGCCCCTCGCCTCGGTAAACTCGGCGACCGTATCGGTCCGGAAAAGATCCTGATCGTTGCGCTGGTGATTTCTGTCCTGCTCCTGATTCCCATGTCGTTTGTCCAGACGCCGCTGCAGCTGGGGATCCTGCGCTTCCTGTTAGGCGCCGCCGATGGCGCGCTGCTGCCGGCAGTGCAAACGCTGCTGGTGTACAACTCCACCAGCCAAATCTCGGGCAGAATATTCAGCTATAACCAGTCGTTCCGCGATATCGGCAACGTCACGGGCCCGCTCATCGGCGCATCGGTTTCCGCCAACTACGGCTTCCGGGCAGTCTTTTTAGTCACCGCCGGTGTGGTGCTGTTCAATGCGGTCTACTCGACCCTGACCCTCGGTCGCTCCCGCCGCCCCCGGGCAACGGACAATCCGGGTTCCGGCACGCATTCGGTAAATTAATGTCCGTGTGGCGTTCACCTCCTTGACGCATTGCCAACCGCCTTCTATAGATTGAATCGTGTTCATTTCTATTCATCTTAGGAGGTTAGCCATGCCAAAGGATTCGATGTTCTATGCCACGCTTGAAGAAGCAATCGATGCAGCCCGCGAGGAGTTTCTGGCTAATAATCCCGATAGCGACGAAGAGAGCGCCAGCATTGAGCAGCTAAATATCCAGAAGTACGTACTCCAGGACGGTGATATTGCCTGGCAGGCCGAATTTTTCGCCGACGAGGATGAACAGGGCGAATGTCTGCCGGTCCTCAGCGGTCAGGCTGCGCAGAGCGTCTTTGACGGCGATTATGATGAGATTGAGCTTCGCCAGGAGTGGCTGGAAGAAAACACGCTGCATGAATGGGATGAAGGCGAGTTTCAGCTTGAACCCTCTCTCGATACCGAGGAGGGCCAGGCTGCCGCCGATGAATGGGATGAACGCTAATTAGTTATAGGGGCCATGGCTGGCGTCAAGCGGCAGCAGTAGCGTATCAAACACCAGCGAAAAGGGCAGATCGAGAATAGTGATATAGCGCCATGCTGAATCACGAACATCCCACTGAACGCCGGGATAGTACTGGTTTCCATGGCCCTGGCCAGGCACTGTGCGGCTGATAATACTCCCGCAGCCGCTGAGAAACAGCGTCATTGCGATAACCAGTAAAACTCTCATCAACAACCTCGATTTTCAGGTAAAAAAATACCGGCACCATTGCCGGTATTTTCCTTAACGTACGGCTTACTTCGTTTTTAACGCCAGCGGATTCAACGTCAGTTGCTGATAGGCGCCTACCCACGAAGAGTATTTCTCCGGTGCGGCCCACACGCGATAGTGCAAGCGTGACATCGTGACCGGGTCGCTCAGCAATACCAGACGACGATCGCGGTTTAGTTTATCCGGCGTCTCGTTCAGCGCCTGCTCAACGTGACGTTCGCGGGCGATATCCAGAATATGCCCGTGACGGTGGCGCGCGGTGGCCATCGCCGTTGCCAGCGCGTTAAACGACGGGTTAAATACCGCATGCATAAAGCCGTCGTCCAGCGAACGCTGACGGTTAAGCGTCAGGTAAGCGTCAGTATCTTTAAGCACCTGCGGCGGGGAGTACTCTTCCGGGATCAGGAACAGCTTCCAGCGTTTAGTGCGCAGGCCGATGGTGGCGCGGCTGGAAATGGCCGACACGAACGGCGACAGAATCAGCGACACCACAATCGGCGCCAGCCAGAACAGGAAGCGCAGATCCAGCCATGCCATGCCCACCGCCCAGACCAGACCCAACAGCATCTGCGAGCCGTGACGCATAAACGCTTCGCCCCACGGGGTAGAGTCGTCATCACGCTGCGGCGAGTTCCACACCACTTCCCAGCCGAGGAACGCGCTGACCACAAACACGGTATGGAACAGCATACGCACCGGCGCCAGCAGCACCGAAAAGAGCACCTCCAGCAGCAGAGAAAGGGTCACGCGGATAAATCCGCCGTACTCTTTTGGCCCTTTACACCACACCAGGATAATACTCAGCAGCTTCGGCAGAAACAGCAGCACCATGGTGGAAGCAAACAGGGCAATGGCCAGCTCCGGACGCCACTGCGGCCAGACCGGGAACAGCTGCCGCGGCTGCAGAAAGTACTGCGGTTCGGTCAACGCATGCACCACCTGCAGGGCAGTTGAGAGCGCAAGGAACATAAACCACAGCGGCGCCGACAGGTATGACATCACGCCGGTCAGGAACACCGCGCGGTGAACCGGGTGCATCCCTTTAACCAGGAACAGGCGGAAGTTCATCAGGTTCCCCTGACACCAGCGGCGATCGCGCTTCAGCTCGTCCAGCAGGTTCGGCGGCAGCTCTTCATAAGATCCGGGGAGATCGTAAGCAATCCAGACCCCCCATCCGGCGCGACGCATCAATGCGGCTTCGACGAAGTCGTGCGACAGAATGGAACCCGCGAAGTTACCCTCACCCGGCAGCGGCGCGAGGGCACAGTGCTCAATAAACGGTTTCACCCGGATAATGGCGTTGTGTCCCCAGTAGTGCGACTCACCCAGCTGCCAGAAGTGCAGCCCGGCGGTAAACAGCGGGCCGTAGACGCGGGTGGCAAATTGCTGACAGCGAGCATACAGCGTATCCATGCCCGACGCGCGAGGCGATGACTGGATGATACCGGCATTCGGGTTCGCTTCCATCAGGCGCACCAGGCCGCTCAGGCACTCACCGCTCATGACGGAGTCGGCATCCAGCACCACCATGTAGCTATACTGGCTACCCCAACGGCGGCAGAAGTCATCAATGTTACCGCTTTTGCGCTTCACGCGGCGGCGGCGGCGGCGATAGAAGATCTGCCCTTCGCCCTGCACTTCGGCAATGAGCTCCATCCACGCCTTTTGCTCTGCCACGCAGATATCCGGGTTGTAGCTATCGCTCAGGATATAGACATCAAAGTGCTCGGCGTTGCCGCTGGCCTTTACCGACTCCCAGGTCGCACGCAGGCCGGCGAATACGCGGTCAACGTCTTCGTTGCAGATCGGCATGATCAGCGCCGTGCGATGCTCCGGGTTCAACGGCTCATTCCCGACGGTGGAGGCTGAGATACTGTACTTATCACGCCCGATGAGCAGCTGCAGGAAGCCCATCAGCGCGGTCCAGAACCCCGCTGAGACCCAGCAAAAAAGCACGGCGAACAGGATCAGGATCCCCGACTGCAGCACATAGGGCAGCAGCTGCATAAAGGAGATCCACAGGTTCTGCCCCACCATATCCGCCGGGTTAATCAGCGCCCAGCCCTGGTAGGGCAAAATGGTTTTCATGTACCACGTCGCCACCACGGTCTGCGCCAGCGTCAGCAGCAGCAGAATGTAGCGGCGGATAGAGCCGACGGTACGCCATTTCTGCTCGCTCTCCTGCTCTTCCTGGCTCAGGCGAGAAAGATAGCGCGGCGTCACGTCGCGTCCGCGCAGCCGATCCCAGAAGCGCCCGACCGGGTTAGTCCGCCAGGGGTCCGGAAACATGGAGGAGCGTTTTGCTTTCGGCATGGCGTTGAGCTGAGTGCGCCCTTCGTCATCCTTAACCAGCTGGTTACCGGCCAGTGAATCTGGCCAGCTGTGCTCCAGCCGCGATTTTACCGACCCCAGCGGGGAGTCGTCTTCGCGGTGGTAAACGTGATGTTCAGCGTCCAGTGCTTGATGTACGGCCTGCAGACTTGCGTCAGGTAACGCGCGTTTTTCTGCATCCGACAGCGGCAATGCGTCGATGTACTTCGTTATCTTATTCATTGGCAGGCAGCTGATAGCTCCAGGTTTCGCTCAGCGTCTGGTCGGTATTGACCAGGGCTGCTCGCATATCCGTGGTTTTCTTAGGATCTTTCACTTTGACGCGCAGGATCATACGCCAGCCTTTCGTTACTGGGTTGTAGCGCACGGTATTTTCGACGATTTCAGCGTTATCGCCGATGCTGGCCTGGGCAGTCACTGGCGTATCTGCGGGCAGCTTTTTCATCTCGGCGCCGGTGAAATCGACAATAAAGGCAATGGTGCCATCAGGCTGGCGGATCAGATTCGATTGCTTGACGTCGCCGGTAGAACGGCGGGTCTGCATAACGTAAGCGTTATCCGGCGCATGCAGTTTGTCTTCGTCACGGCTGAAAGTGATGGTGTATTTGAAGTTCATCTCTTTGCCGGGTTCCGGCAGCTGATCCGGCGTCCAGTAGGTGACGATGTTATCGTTGGTTTCATCGTTGGTTGGGATCTCGACCAGTTCGATTTTCCCTTTGCCCCAATCACCTTTCGGCGTAATCCACGCGCTTGGGCGCAGATCGTAGCGGTCGTCGAGGTCTTCAAAACGCGAGAACTGACGGCCGCGCTGCAGCAGGCCAAACCCCTGCGGGTTTTCCATTGCGTAGCTGCTGACGGCCAGGTGTTTCGGGTTATTGAGCGGACGCCAGATCCACTCACCGTTACCGGCAAGAATGGACAGCCCGTTGGAGTCGTGCAGCGCCGGGCGGTAGTTGGTGGTCGGAGACGGCTGATGCGGCCCGAACAGGAACATGCTGGTCAACGGCGCCACGCCCAGTTTACCGACTTTGTCACGCAGATAGACCTTAGACTGCACGTCCACCACGGTATCGCGACCGGGCATGATCACAAAGCGATAGGCGCCGGTTGCGCGCGGGGAATCAAGCAGCGCATAAATCGTCAGGCGTTTATCGGTGGCTTTAGGACGCTCAATCCAGAACTCACGGAAGCGCGGGAACTCTTCTCCGGACGGCAGCGCGGTATCGATAGCCAGTCCGCGGGCAGAAAGCCCATATACCTGGCCCTGACCGAGCACGCGGAAATAGCTTGCTCCGAGCATGCTGACGATCTCATCGTTCTTGTCTTTGCTGTTGATCGGATACAGAACCTTAAAGCCCGCAAAACCGAGGTCTTTAACCGTGTCTTTATCGTGCTGAACGTTGCCAAAATTAAAATAGTCCGGGCTATATTTAATTTTACGTACGCTGGTTGCCGTCACTTCATTAATGGTGACCGGCGTATCGAAATACATACCCTGGTGATAAAACTCGAGCTTGAACGGGCTTTTCAGATTATTCCAATAGGCTTTGTCGTGATTAAACTGAATTTGCTGATAGTCCGCATACTTCATGTCGCGGAAGGCAGAGGGCAGGTTACTTTTAGGCGCTTCAAAGCCTTTGCCGGCTAACGTTTGTGCCTCTTTTGCGACGTCATCAATGCTGAATGCCCATGCAGATGAAGTACACAGGGACAACATTACGGCTGCGCTTAACCAACGCATTTTCATCATCTGTGGTTTATGTTTCATATAAGTAAGCACTTCCCCCTTTGTGTGCTTAAATCGATCCGATCTATTTTAATGGAAACTCAGGCATTCCGACAACATAATCCCTGCATTGTTCGGCATCGCGGCACAGGGAATACACAGTTACTGCCCCGTTTGCACTTTGCGTGCTTATCCTGGAGACAGTTAACCAGAGTTCATGTAGGGTTGCAGAGAATTTAAACGTTATCACGTTGAGTGATAAGACGAATTGTCTGAGAATGTAGTGATATTGTATGAATAATACTCCGGTACAGCGTGAATATTTTTTCGATAGCATCCGCGCCTGGCTGATGCTATTGGGCATCCCTTTTCACATTTCGCTCATTTACTCCAGCCACAGCTGGCATGTTAACAGCGCCGAGCCCTCGTGGTGGCTGACGTTATTTAACGACTTCATCCATGCCTTTCGCATGCAGGTCTTCTTTGTGATTTCCGGCTATTTTTCCTACATGCTTTTTCTGCGCTATCCGCTGAAAAAATGGTGGAAAGTACGCGTTGAGCGCGTCGGCATTCCCATGTTAACGGCGATCCCGCTCCTGACCCTGCCGCAGTTTATTATGCTGCAGTACGTCAACGGTAAAGCGGATAACTGGCATACGCTGTCAGGCTATGACAAGTTCAACACCCTCGCCTGGGAGCTGATCTCTCATCTGTGGTTTTTGTTGGTGCTGGTGGTCCTGACGTCGCTGGGCGTGGTGATGTTCAAATGGCTGACGCGACCGCGTTCTGCCGCTGCGCCCACCTTTGGTGACACCGTCACATTAGGCCAGCTGTCGATGATTTTTCTCGCTCTGGGCGTGCTGTACGCGGTCATCCGCCGCACTATTTTTATCCTCTATCCGCCCATTCTCAGCAACGGTCTGTTCAACTTTATCGTGATGCAGACGCTGTTCTATCTGCCTTTCTTTATCCTGGGCGCCCAGACGTTTATTAACGCGCGGCTGAAGACGATGTTCACGACTCCCTCGCCGTGGTGCTTTGTGGCGGCTTTACTGGGATTTATCGCCTACCGACTGAATCAGCAGTACGGCTCGGGCGATGGCTGGATGTACGAAACGGAGTACGTGATTACGATGGTGCTGGGGCTATGGATGGTCAACGTGGTCTTTTCGCTTGGCCACCGTTTGTTAAATTTCCAGTCCGCGCGGGTGACCTACTTCGTCAACGCATCGCTATTTATCTACCTGGTGCACCACCCTCTGACCCTGCTCTACGGGGCATGGATAACCCCGGTCATTCAATCAAATACCCTTGGATTTATCACCGGGCTGGTTTTTGTTGTCGGGATTGCACTGGTGCTGTATGAAATTCATCTGCGGATACCGCTGTTGCGCTTTCTTTTTTCCGGAAAATTCCAGCAAAAGACGGCTAAGCCGCAAATTTCCGCCAGTTAAAACAGGGCGCTGCTGTGTGGAACGCACAAGCAGCGCTATTTTTGCGCAAACAACAGCTGAAAGACATCGCGGTACAGGCTCTCCATCGCCGCTTTATCTACCGTCGGAGCCGTCGCCAGGTCGCAACGGTATGCCGCCCCTTCCGTTAATATCGCGATAAATTCGCAGGCGACGCTAATTTGCTCCGCGGTCATCTCAGGATGGTAGTGGCGGGTAAGCCGCCCGCCCTCCTCTTTCAGGCGACGATCGGCCTGGATCATAATTTCACGCAGGCGCGGATTTCGGGACGCCTCGGCGTTAATTTCCATCAGCAGATAATTATCGTTTTTCGTAGACTCGGTCGCGGGGAGCACGCCGGCTAAAACTGAAGCCATGCGGGCTAAATCATGATTCCCGGCAACCATTTCACCCACTCTGGCATTCACGATCTCGCTGACGATAACTTCGATGATCTCTTCTTTGCTGGCGAAAACGCGATATAGCTGGCCTACGCTAAGGCCAGCCTGACGCGCAATATCCGCTACGGAGGCGCCATGCAGGCCCTTTTCTGCGAAACATTTTTGTGCCGCGGCAACAATTTCCATCCGGCGAAGCCGTTGTTTTTGTAGAACCTTCCCTTCAGTCACCGATGACTCTCCCGTTATGATAGTTTCCCGTCTTCGCAGGAAACTATCATATCTTATTCTGATGGCCGAGTTGCGCGCGACTCGCCTCGAGTAATTGGGTATAGATGCCGGCGGTTTCGCTATCAAAACAAACGAAATAAACGCGCTCCAGCGGATTGTAGCGAGTGAGAAAGGCAGTTACCGTCCGCACGGCTATCTCCGCGGCGGCCTTTTTAGGGTAACCATATACGCCGGTGCTGATAGCAGGAAATGCGATGGATCGGTAATTATTTGCCGAGGCCAGCAGCAGGCTATTTTTGTAAACGTCAGCCAGTAATTCCGCCTCCTGCCGGTCACCGCCGTGCCAGACCGGCCCTACGGCGTGAATCACCGCGCTGGCGGGCAGATTTCCTGCCGCCGTAATCACCGCATGACCCGGCGGACACTCTCCCTGCTGTTGCCGCACAACTTTGCAGGCAGCCAGCAATTCCGGCCCTGCCGCGCGGTGAATCGCCCCGTCCACCCCGCCGCCGCCAAGCAGCGACGGATTAGCCGCGTTGACGATAACATCGACCTCAAGCCTGGTAATATCGCCGAGAACCACTTCAGGTTGAACAGACATTTCTCCTCCTGTCGGCATACGTCTTGAAAGGAATACAGGAGGATAATATGGCACGATAGCCCCCGGGGCGAAAGCCCGGGGGCAGAGGGTTACCGATAATCAACATCCAGAATGGCGAGGGTCCGTTGCGGATTAATATAGCGTAATTGCGCATAACGGATATTTTCGTTGCGGATATTCCCTTTCTCAAGCTGCTGAGCGGAAATTTTAATCGTCTCCGCTCGCGGGCAATCCATAATAACCTGATTATTGATTGCATCGAGCTGGCAGGGTGCTTCCACCACCCGTCCGTAAAAATGGACGACGCCAGCCACGGTCTGTTCGGCGATCGCAGGGCTAATAAACGAGGGTAATATAAACAGGGCTGCAAGCGAAGCATATCTAATTGTTTTCATTATAAAACTCCTCTGCATATCGGTATAGCTACTGAAGAGCACCAGCCATCCATGAGTGCGACGAGTTAATTTTTTTTACTTCAATTTAATTATATTAACAATTTAAAAACAAAAAATATCATTTGTTTAAATGTGCTAACAAAATCGATTCACTAACTCCCGGTACAGTTAAAGTTGCGGATATATAAGGAAAAACAAAATGGCGGGAAGATTTATGATGAGGTAATACCTGGCAGCAAAAACAGCCAAAGAGCCCGACGGGCTCTTTGGTGATGAAAAGTGGGATAAGTTAAAAAGATTCGCGACTTTGATTAGCCAGAGATTTATTTTTCTCCGCCCGGGTCGCCAGCCACAGGCCGCTATTTTTCATGGCATAGCCAAATACCAGGCCCAGCGCGAGTGAAGGCACAACTAAACGCCAGTCGCCGCCGGCGGCAAACGTCGCACACGCGCCGATAAAAGTACCCGGCACAAAAGAGAGAATCAGCTGACGCGCCTGGATACACATCAAAAACGCCACGACGCCGGTCATGATATAGCTAACCACTTCCAGCTGCGGCGCCAGCGCGCTACCGTGAATAATCACCAGCGCCCACACCACGCCGCTCATGACCGTACAGGTCGAAATAAGCAGCCCTTTTAACCCACCTTGCGGACAGGCAAAGTAAGCCGTACAGCCGAGGAAACCTGCCCAGCTCAGCAGACCCAATGCGACCGCCACCCATCCCCAGATACCGGAGAGAATGCCCGTCGTTAATGCGATTGCGAAGAGTATGTTCATGGCGCGTATCATAGCAGAAACGCGCCCGTCAAATGCGACACAGAGCACACTAAATGAAATTCAGAATGTTTTGTTGCAACTAAATTGTGACTTTAATCACAATTTATTGCTCATTTTCTTCCTGCAGCTCATCCCACATGGCGGAGAGGGCTTCACGAGTCAGCGGGGCCATGGCGCGCCAGAACGGCGTGGTTGCATGGGCTTCAACTTTGCCCAGGAACTCGCCGCACCACGGCAGAATATACTCAGCGAAAAGGGTTTCCAGAACGTCGCTTTCATCTTCCGGCGCGTGATCTTCCAGCCACGAAGCGGCCAGCAGCAAGGAGCCTAAATGATCCGCCGCGCCCTCCCCCGTGGGGACACCATGCGCGCTGAGGAAAGTACGAACGTCAGCTTCCGTAGCGCCTTCTACCCATGCGCTACGGTAAGGCGCCACGCGGCACTCTTCACCGACAAACAGCGCGTTGTATTCGGCGGCCAGAGACGGCATATCGCAGCTTTTTTGCAGACGCTCCAGCAGTTCATCCTGCTCCAGCGGCCAGCTCGCTGCCAGCTTCCCTTCGCGAATAAGGGTAAACAGCGGCACCAGCAGCGGGTCCTGCGGCTGACGATAATAGAGAGAGCCCAGCACGCGGCAGAGGATTGAAAACTCATTCATTCATTTATTCCAGTTATTCAAATTAAAGTTCAGCAAACTCAGGAATCGCAGGCATCCCACGCGATTCAAGAAAATTAAGCAGACGCCGCGGCGTCACGTTAAGAATTCGCTCTTCCGGAAAATCAACAGCATCGAGGATTTTGCGACATTCGCTAAATTCACCAAGCGTGAATGCCGTATGGGAATCCGAACCCAGCGCAACCCAGCCGCCGGCATCGCGTACGGCCGCGGCAACGGCACGGCAGTTATCTTCGCTGCCAATGCGCGACGAAACAAAGGATGAGTTATTGATTTCCAGCGCCACGTGGTGCTTCGCCGCTGCCGCGGCAATGGCCGGGATATCAACGGGAAACTTAGGATTACCCGGATGGCTAATGATATGCACCGCGCCGCTCGCTATCGTGGCGATCATCGCTTCGGTATGCGTTGCTTTATCCTTTGGAGGGAACACCGGCTCGTGAAAACCGGCAATGATCAGGTCCAGCGAGTTGAGCATCGGGCCGGTACAGTCAATTTCGCCCTGGGTATTTTTGATATTGGCTTCGATACCGCGCAGAATACCAACGCCCTCCACCAGCCGCGGCCAGATACGCATATTAATAAAATGCCAGTAGTGAGGCGCATCGGCCATATCGGGCCCGTGGTCGGTAATGGCAAAGAGTTTGATCCCCTTGCGCTTTGCTTCTGCAATATAATCGTGCAGGGTACTGTAGGCGTGGGTGCTGGCGACGGTATGCATGTGCAGGTCAACAGGATACATCACAATCTCCTTCTCTGTTTGTGGCAAGAATAGCAGGAATCTGCGCCTGTGATCAGCAAAAACCCCGCTCACGCGGGGCTGTCGCTTAGTATCCCAGCTGGCGATCGACCTGCCCGCTGACCGTTTCACCTCGTTCTAACTGACCGATGGTTTTGGCGATATAAGCCATGGCTTCCAGAGGCCGGGTGACGGCGGCAACATGCGGCGTCATCGCCACTCGCGGATGCCGCCAAAGCGGGCTCGCTTCAGGCAGCGGTTCGCGGCTGTACACATCCAGCATCGCGCCTTTCAACTTGCCGCTATTCAGCGCGTCCAGCAGATCGTCTTCCACCACATGAACACCGCGAGCCAGATTCAGCACGTAGCTGTTATCCGGCAGCTGCGCCAGGCGCGCGCTATTAATAATTCCAACGGTTTCCGCCGTGTTGGGCAGCAGGTTTATCAGCACTCGTGTTCCGTTGAGGAACGCATTCAGCTCCTCTTCTCCGGCAAAGCTGGTGACCTGCGGCCAGGATTTGCGGCTGCGGCTCCAGATGCGTAACGGAAAGCCCCAGCTTTGCAGGGCGTCGGCCACTTTCGCGCCAAGCACGCCCGCGCCCATAATGCCGATGGTGAAATCTTCACGCTGATACTCCTCCAGCGGCTGCCACCGCGCCTCTTGTTTTAATGCCTGATAGTCATCAAAACGACGGAACCAGTGCAACACCTGGCTCACCGCGTATTCTTGCATCTGCAGCCCCATGCCGGTGTCTTCCAGACGGAACAGCGGAGTTGACAGCGGCAGCATTTCCGGGTGTTCCCGCAGTTTGCTGAGGATTGAATCGACGCCGGCGCCAAGGGCAAAGACGGCTTTAAGCTGGCGGCCCTGGAGCATTTCTACCGGCGGATGCCAGACCAGCGCATAGTCAGCGGGTTGATTATCTCCGGGTTTCCACTCGCGGACGCGCGAGCCGGGCAGCTGTTTTTCCAGTTCCGTAATCCAGAAAGGGGTGTCGAACGTGGGGTGGTAAAAGATGATATCCATAAAGGCTCCTGATAGCCGACGCTGCTGGCAGGTTAGGTTAGCGTCGCGTTTTACTCGTTGTTTTCTATTGGATTGCCAGCATAGCAAATTTCATTCGCCGAGCGTGCGAAAAAGGGAATGGCGATAAAAAAATCGATTTTCGCCCATTTAGGGAGCAAGTTGCTTGAAGTTTGGCTAAACGCGCGATTTTTTAAAAAAGTTGATTGACGGGAGATACGTATTTCCCTAAATTAGCGCCCGTTCCCGGCAACAACGGGAAAGACAATATGGTGAGGTGTCCGAGTGGCTGAAGGAGCACGCCTGGAAAGTGTGTATACGGCAACGTATCGGGGGTTCGAATCCCCCCCTCACCGCCATATTTTAAGAAGAGCTCGTACGCAAGTACGGGCTTTTTTTTCGCATATAGCACCCCGTCCGGTAGCCCGGACAGATGCGCAGCATCGCCTCCGGGAAATTCTGCTACTCCATGCTCTTCTCCCGGGGGCTGCGCGATGCGCGTGCCCGGGCTACAGTACCGCAGATTGCCGATAGCCCGTAGCCCGGGTAAGGCGTTTACGCCGCAACCCGGGGAATATGCCGTGACGCGGTATTGCTGTGGCTTCTTCCCGGCTTGCGCTGCGCTTAGCCGGGCTACCGGGCCGCAGATTGCCGGTAATCCGAGCCCGGACAGGCGCATCGCGCCGCCGCCGGGATTGTGGCAAATGCTAATCCTCTTCCATCCGCTGATACTCTTCGCTGAGAAAATCCACCAGCGCCCTGACCGAGGGGAGTAATCCGCGACGAGAGGCAAACACCGCATGGATCACCTCCCTGCGCGGTTGCCACTCATCGAGGACAACCACCAGCTCTCCGGCGGCCAACTGATCGCGCACCATTAATAAAGGAAGCTGTACCACCCCAACGCCGGCAATGGCCGCTTCACGGAGCGCCAGCATATCCGTGGTGACCAGCCGGGGAGTAAAGTAGATTTCCGCCCTTGCCCCCTCCGGGCCGGTCAACTGCCACTTATGCTGATGCTTGCCCGCCCCCAGGCTTAACCCCGGCCAATCGCTTAGCGCTGAAGGAACCTGAGGCTGCCCCTGCCGCTCCACCAACCGTGGGCTGGCGACCAGACGGTGCCCGCGATCGGCCAGAACACGCATCACCAGATCGCTATCTTCTATCGGCCTTGGACGTACGCGAATCGCGACGTCGACGCCCTCTCCAACAACGTCAACGCGCCGGTTAGTCGCTTCCAGCTGCAGATTCACGCCCGGATAGCGCACCATAAACCGTGCCAGCATCGGCCCGATATGCGCATGCAATAGCGTTACCGGGCAGGTCAGCTTTACGCTCCCGCGCGGCTCGGAACGCAGGGTTTCCACCGCCTGTTCTGCCGCTTCCGCCTCGATCAGCATCGCTTTGCAGTGCTGATAAAAGGTCAGGCCAACTTCCGTTACCGCAAACTGCCGGGTTGTACGTTGAATCAAACGGACGCCGAGGCGTTCTTCTAGCTGGGCGATACGACGGCTCAACTTGGATTTGGGTTGATCGAGCGCTCTGCCCGCCGCGGCAAAACCACCGTGATCGATCACCTGTACGAACCAGGCTAAGTCATTGAGATCCTGCATCCTTCCCCCATCGTTCCATTTTTAGAACAGTATAGGTCATTTTTGCTATCTAGCGGACTATTAGTGGCGAATATATGCTTATTCACATCAGAAACAGCTATTCAGGAGACTGCCATGAAACAAATTACAGGTATCTACACCGCGCCTTCACAGCACTGGGTAGGCGATGGTTTCCCGGTTCGCTCAATGTTCTCTTACCAGACTCACGGCGAACAGCTAAGCCCCTTCCTGCTGCTCGACTACGCAGGCCCCCATCACTTCCCGGCGGGGACAGGCAAACGCGGCGTCGGCGAACATCCGCATCGCGGATTTGAAACCGTCACCGTGGTCTATTCCGGCGAAGTTGAACATCGTGACTCTACTGGCAGAGGCGGCGTCATTGGGCCGGGCGATGTGCAGTGGATGACCGCAGGCGCCGGGATCCTGCATGAAGAGTTCCACTCGGCGGAATTTACCCGTACCGGCGGCGAGCTAAAGATGATTCAGCTCTGGGTCAACCTCCCGGCGAAAGACAAAATGACGCAGCCGGGATACCAGAGCATCACTGCTGATGTGATTCCTGACGTTGAGCTGCCGAATAATGCGGGCCATATGCGGGTTATTGCCGGGCGCTACGAAGATATTGTCGGCCCTGCGCACACGTTTTCTCCGCTTAACGTCTGGGACCTGCAGCTTAACCAGAGCCAGGAAATCACGCTGCATCAGCCTGCCGGCTGGAGTACGGCGCTGGTCGTTCTGGAAGGTGAAGTGGTGGTGAACGGCGAGGGTAGCGCCCGCGAGGGTCAGCTGGTGGTGCTCAGCCAGAAAGGAGAAGCGCTCCACCTCTCGGCCAGTAGCAACGCAAAAGTACTGCTGATGGCCGGTGAACCGCTGCAGGAGCCGATCGTGGGCTACGGCCCCTTTGTGATGAATACCAAAGCACAAATCGCGGAAGCGGTTCGTGATTTTAATAGCGGCCGCTTCGGCCAAATCTGATATTGAATGAGGTGAATAATATGTCTACCCCAGCTAACTTTAATGGTTCTCGTCCGGTTATTGATGTCAATGATACCGCCATGCTGCTGATTGACCACCAGAGCGGTCTGTTCCAGACCGTGGGTGATATGCCGATGCCGGAGCTGCGGGCGCGCGCCGCCGCGCTGGCGAAGATGGCTTCATTAGCCGGGATCCCGGTGATCACCACGGCGTCAGTGCCGCAGGGACCAAACGGCCCGCTGATCCCTGAGATTCATGCGAACGCGCCCCATGCGCAATATATTGCGCGTAAAGGAGAGATTAACGCGTGGGATAACCCGGAATTTGTTGCCGCAGTAAAAGCAACCGGGCGTAAAACGCTGATTATCGCCGGTACCATTACCAGCGTCTGCATGGCGTTCCCGTCCATTGCCGCCGTCGCCGATGGCTATAAGGTTTTTGCCGTCATTGATGCTTCCGGTACCTATAGCAAGATGGCGCAGGAAATCACCCTCGCCCGCGTCGTCCAGGCTGGCGTCGTGCCGATGGATACCGCAGCGGTTGCTTCTGAACTGCAGCGCACCTGGAATCGCCCGGATGCCGCTGAGTGGGCCGAGGTGTATACCAAGGTCTTCCCGGCATACCAGCTGCTGATTGAGAGCTACGCCAAAGCTCAGGACGTGGTGAAGAATAACGAACAGCTTGATTCACAGCGTTAAAATGACTGCCCCGCCGTGCTACGGCGGGGCAGTGTTCATTGCTTAACCGAACGATAGCGAAAGCATAAATACTGCTTGACCGTTTTAGCGCAACTCCCTATAGTAGCGCCCCGTTGCCCACCCAAGGTGAGCGACAAAACAATATGGTGAGGTGTCCGAGTGGCTGAAGGAGCACGCCTGGAAAGTGTGTATACGGCAACGTATCGGGGGTTCGAATCCCCCCCTCACCGCCATATTTTAAGAAGAGCTCGTACGCAAGTACGGGCTTT